>NZ_JBAJNS010000001.1:2347000-2655000 GCF_037911585.1 Streptomyces sp. GSL17-111 | reverse complement strand
CTGGTTCTCCCCGAAATGCATTTAGGTGCAGCGTCGTGTGTTTCTTGCCGGAGGTAGAGCACTGGATAGGCGATGGGCCTTACCGGGTTACTGACCTTAGCCAAACTCCGAATGCCGGTAAGTGAGAGCACGGCAGTGAGACTGTGGGGGATAAGCTCCACGGTCGAGAGGGAAACAGCCCAGAGCATCGACTAAGGCCCCTAAGCGTGTGCTAAGTGGGAAAGGATGTGGAGTCGCAGAGACAACCAGGAGGTTGGCTTAGAAGCAGCCATCCTTGAAAGAGTGCGTAATAGCTCACTGGTCAAGTGATTCCGCGCCGATAATGTAGCGGGGCTCAAGTACACCGCCGAAGTCGTGTCACTCCAGCATGACGGCTAACGCCGGCTGGGGTGGGTAGGGGAGCGTCGTGTGCCGGGTGAAGCAGCACTGGAAGGTAGTTGTGGACGGTTCACGAGTGAGAATGCAGGCATGAGTAGCGATACAAGAGTGGGAAACTCTTGCGCCGATTGACTAAGGGTTCCTGGGTCAAGCTGATCTGCCCAGGGTAAGTCGGGGCCTAAGGCGAGGCCGACAGGCGTAGTCGATGGATAACCGGTTGATATTCCGGTACCCGCTGTAGAGCGTCCAACACTGAATCTTCTGATGCTAAGGCCGTGAAGCCCCCTGTGCAGTTCTTTGAACTGTGTGGGTGTGGTGGAGCCGCTGACCCGAGGGGGTAGTAGGTGAGTGATGGGGTGACGCAGGAAGGTAGTCCAGCCCGGGCGGTGGTTGTCCCGGGGTAAGGGTGTAGCCCGAGAGATAGGCAAATCCGTCTCTCATGAGGGTGAGACCTGATGCCGAGCCGTTGTGGTGAAGTGGATGATCCTATGCTGTCGAGAAAAGCCTCTAGCGAGTTGTACGGCGGCCCGTACCCTAAACCGACTCAGGTGGTCAGGTAGAGAATACCGAGGCGTTCGGGTGAACTATGGTTAAGGAACTCGGCAAAATGCCCCCGTAACTTCGGGAGAAGGGGGGCCTCTTCTGGTGATGAGTCTTGCACTCTGAGCTGGGGGTGGCCGCAGAGACCAGCGAGAAGCGACTGTTTACTAAAAACACAGGTCCGTGCGAAGCCGTAAGGCGATGTATACGGACTGACGCCTGCCCGGTGCTGGAACGTTAAGGGGACCGGTTAGCTCTGTTTCGACAGGGCGAAGCTGAGAACTTAAGCGCCAGTAAACGGCGGTGGTAACTATAACCATCCTAAGGTAGCGAAATTCCTTGTCGGGTAAGTTCCGACCTGCACGAATGGCGTAACGACTTCTTGACTGTCTCAACCATAGGCCCGGTGAAATTGCAGTACGAGTAAAGATGCTCGTTTCGCGCAGCAGGACGGAAAGACCCCGGGACCTTTACTATAGCTTGATATTGGTGTTCGGTTCGGCTTGTGTAGGATAGGTGGGAGACTGTGAAGTCATCACGCTAGTGGTGGTGGAGTCGTTGTTGAAATACCACTCTGGTCGTGCTGGATGTCTAACCTGGGTCCGTGATCCGGATCAGGGACAGTGTCTGGTGGGTAGTTTAACTGGGGCGGTTGCCTCCTAAAGAGTAACGGAGGCGCCCAAAGGTTCCCTCAGCCTGGTTGGTCATCAGGTGGTGAGTGTAAGTGCACAAGGGAGCTTGACTGTGAGACTGACGGGTCGAGCAGGGACGAAAGTCGGGACTAGTGATCCGGCGGTGGCTTGTGGAAGCGCCGTCGCTCAACGGATAAAAGGTACCCCGGGGATAACAGGCTGATCTTCCCCAAGAGTCCATATCGACGGGATGGTTTGGCACCTCGATGTCGGCTCGTCGCATCCTGGGGCTGGAGTCGGTCCCAAGGGTTGGGCTGTTCGCCCATTAAAGCGGTACGCGAGCTGGGTTTAGAACGTCGTGAGACAGTTCGGTCCCTATCCGCTGTGCGCGTAGGAGTCTTGAGAAGGGCTGTCCCTAGTACGAGAGGACCGGGACGGACGGACCTCTGGTGTGCCAGTTGTTCTGCCAAGGGCATGGCTGGTTGGCTACGTTCGGAAAGGATAACCGCTGAAAGCATCTAAGCGGGAAGCCTGCTTCGAGATGAGGGCTCCCACCCACGTGATGGGTTAAGGCTCCCGGTAGACGACCGGGTTGATAGGCCGGATATGGAAGCCTAGTAATAGGTGGAGTTGACCGGTACTAATAGGCCGAGGGCTTGTCCATAGTTGCTTGCGTCCACTGTGTAGGTTCTGAGACAGCAAACTGTCGAAGCCCGCTCCCCTGCTAAATGGGGGTGTGGGGTTTCCGGTTGTGTGTTTCATAGTGTTTCGGTGGTTATAGCGTTAGGGGAACGCCCGGTTACATTCCGAACCCGGAAGCTAAGCCTTTCAGCGCCGATGGTACTGCATGCGGGAGTGTGTGGGAGAGTAGGACGCCGCCGAACAAATTGTGTGGGGAAGCCCCGTTGGACCTGGTCCAACGGGGCTTTTCCGCGTGGTACGGCAGCAGGTTTTCCGGACGCCGGGCCGTATCCGGTCGGTTGCAGGGAAACGGGCAGTAAGCAGCACCTGATCTGCGACGGACGTGGCACCCCGCTCAAAGTCATCATCACTGCCGCCAACGTCAACGACGTCACCCTGACTCTCGTCCTGGTAGACGGCATCCCACCGGGGGGACGCCTCGACCTGCACGACGCACTGGTCTGCCTTGCCTGCAGCCTCATCTGCTGGAGGATGACTCAAGAAAACGGGGGTCGTCTGAGCTGGCGCTCAAGCCTGTGGCCGGTTGGGCATTCTCACGCCGCCACCGGGTAGCGAACTGATGAAGTAGCTGCCTCGCAGGCCGATGATCCAGCCGAAGGCACTGGAAGAAACGGGTACGTTCAAGCGCCACCCGCTGGCGAAGCGCACTCGCAGGCTGCCCGAATCAGCTGCGTGGACCTCAGCGACTACCTGATCGATCAACTGCGGAAGTCGGTCGAGGTTGATCCGTGCGGAGGCATGGAAGAGCAAGGACTCGCTGTCCGTTGTCAGCTTGGCGGGACTGTGGACCTCTACCTGGTTCGAACCGGCGTGCAGTCGCAGGACGCTGCCGATGATCACCTCGCCGATGCCAATCCCACGCATCGAGCGGATGTCCCAGCCGTCTTCCAGGCGGTTGATCCCGTTCTCCATGCCGCCAGGCTACGGACTCCGGCCGTCATGGCCGCGCAAGAGCGTGTTGGGGCCCTATGGTGAGAAGCATGGTGCAACCGCCCCCTCATGAGCCGCGACTGCTGTCCGGCGGCAACCCGCAGATCCCGAAGGGTGACGGCCCTGCGGCCGTGCAGGCCTACCTCGACGCGATGCCGGGCTGGAAGCGGGACGTGGGGAGGCGCCTGGACGCGCTCGTCGTGCGCACGGTCCCCGACGTGCGCAAAGCCGTGCGCTGGAACTCGCCGTTCTACGGCGTTGAGGGCGACGGCTGGTTCCTCAGCTTCCACTGCTTCACGCGGTACGTGAAGGTCACCTGGCTGAACGGCTCCTCCCTGGACCCTCGCCCGCCGGGTGCATCCAAACACGATCAGGTGCGGTACCTCGACATTCACGAGGACGATGTGCTCGACGAGGAACTACTGGAGAGCTGGATCCGTCAGGCCGTTGAGCTTCCCGGGGACCCGCTTTTCTGACCGTGTCGACTCCCGGCGATGGTCAGGATGACGCGTTGATACGAGCCAGGTGGCTCTGCGCGAGTTGCGGCCAGGAGGCACGGGCCTGGGCGGCGGAGCGCAGATAGGCCAGGGTGTGGATGCCCAGTTCCTCGCCGTCGGTGAGCAGGGCCGGGAGGTCTGCGAGTGGGACGACGGCCGCCGGGTTGTCCAAAATGACGGACATTGGTGGGTCGAGCCGACCGGAGGATGACCGTGCGGCCATGCGCCGGCCGTGCTCGACCACGCTAGCGGTGAGCGCTGTGACGAGCGGTACGATCCCGACATCGCGGCGGGGGGCCTCGACGTCCGCGCCCACGATGTAGAGCGTGCCCACTTGCGCCCCGAAGGATTCCAGCACGACGGAATCGTTGCGCGAACCGGCGCAGGCGTTCCGCACCTGCACCTGACGCAGTGCCGCCAGGGCTCGGCCGATCAACGCATGGGCCAGGTCACGCCGTTCCGCATGGCCGGTCAAGGTGGCTTCGAGTTCTCCCGCAGCTCCCGAAGCCGCCTCCGGGTGCCGACGGAGCACGCGCACAGCGTCTGCGGTGGACGTCCCGGTGGCCCAGCGGTGCACCGACCTGAAGGGCTTGCCGGAGACGTCGGCGGCGTGCAGACAGCAGCGCAGCAGCGTTTCGGCGGCGTGATGGACGGCCACGTCCCCCGAGGCCGGGCTCCGTACCGGAGTGAGGAGGGCGGCGGCCCGCCGACGGGCGACGACGGGGTCGGAGCAGCCCTCTTGGGGTGCCCAGCGCAACCGGACGGGGGCGTCCGTGACATGCGAGGGGTCGTAGACGAGCGTGGGGCCGAGTTTGCCGCGCGCCCCGACCGTGTCGGCCCACAGGCGTGGGTCGGCGGTCACCACGACGGCAGGGCCCTCGGCCGCGGCGAGTGCTTCGGCAGGGTCGGCGTTCCTGCGTAGGAGGACCGCGGAGGGAGCGCCCGGGCCTTGCGGGTGCGTCGCCGCGTGCGCGGTGTCGGCCCCCGGGGCCGAGAGGGCTGTGGACCGAGGGGATGCTGCGTGCCCGGTGAGAACCCCTGCTGGCGGTGTCGGCTCCTGTACGGGGAGGTGCGAGGCGGGCGCTTCCTCGTGCCGACGCGTCGGAAGAGAGCTCTCCGGAACCGGTACCCCACGGTCGTGCCGCGCCGCATCCCGCGCGAGCCGGCGGGCGCGACGTCGTGCCTTTCGACGGGCCAGGGACATCAACGCGGCGAGCGTCAGGACGGACAGGACCATGATCTCGCTGATCAGCAGACCCCAGAAGAGACCGGGCCCGGGCAGGGCCGCCGGGTCGGCCTCGGGCCAGGCGGCGGCCAGGTCCGCGGGGTCGGTGACGAGGGCGCGCAGGGCCAGTGGGGTCCTGGGGAAGGAGACGCGCTCCGGCCAGGCCCCGTGTGTGAGCAGCCCGGCCAGCCCGAGCGCCGTCCAAGCCAGTACGGTGACGGACAGCAGCAGCGCGAGCAGGCCGATCAGGAGACCGTCCGGAACACCACCGCCGGGCTTGCGGCCCGGCCCGGCCGGACCGACCGGGCCGGCGTAGCCGGGCACGTCAGGCCACCGTCCCATCCACCCGGCTGAGCCGGTCGAAGCGGCTCGCCCGGGATTCCGCCTCCTGTTCCAGCGCGTGATCCAGGTCGCCCATGCCTCCCTGACCGGAGCCCGGCTCCGCGTCCTCCTCGTCCCGAGTGGAGGCTTCGGTCATCGCGCGGTCGGTGAAGACGAGGGGGCGTTCGGCCTCGGTGATGAGGTGCTTGACCACCTGGACGTTGCCGTTGACGTCCCATACGGCGATACCCGGGGACAGGGTCGGGATGATCTCCACCGCCCAGCGCGGCAGGCCGAGCACCTGACCGGTGGCGCGGGCCTCATCGGCCTTCTGTGCGTAGACGGTCCGGGTCGAGGCCATCTTCAGGATCGCCGCCGCCTCGCGGGCCGCAGCGCCGTCCACGACGTCCGACAGGTGGTGGACGACGGCCACGAACGACAGGCCGAGTCGACGTCCGAACTTCAGCAGCCGCTGGAAGAGCTGCGCGACGAAGGGGCTGTTGATGATGTGCCACGCTTCCTCCACCAGGAAGATGCGCTTCTTGCGGTCCGGCCTGATCCACGTGTGTTCGAGCCAGACTCCGACGATGGCCATGAGGATCGGCATGGCGATCGAGTTGCGGTCGATGTGGGACAGGTCGAAAACGGTCAGCGGCGCGTCGAGATCGATACCGACGGTCGTGGGGCCGTCGAACATGCCGCGCAGGTCGCCGTCCACGAGGCGGTCCAGCACGAGGGCGACGTCCAGGCCCCAGGCGCGGACGTCCTCAAGCGCGACGTTCATCGCGTGTGCCGACTCGGGCTCGGGGTGGCGGAGCTGCTCGACGATGTCGATCAGTACGGGCTGCCGGTCGGCGACGGTGGCGTTGACGTAGGAGTGCGCCACCTTGAGCGCGAACCCGGCTCGCTCGTCGAGCCCGTGGCCCAGTGCCACTTCGATGATGGTGCGCAGGAGGGCGAGCTGGCCGGTCGTCGTGATGGCCGGGTCCAGCGGGTTGAGGCGGATTCCCTGGTCGAGGGCGGCCGTCGGGTCGAGGCGGACGGGGGTGATGCCCAGCTCTTCCGCGATGAGGTTCCACTCGCCGACGCCGTCCTCGCCCTGGGCGTCGAGCACGACGACCTGGCGGTCCCGGAAACGCAGCTGCCGCAGCACGTACGTCTTCTCCAGCGCCGACTTGCCGTTGCCGGACTCACCCAGCACCAGCCAGTGCGGGGCCGGGAGCTGCTGGCCGTAGAGCTGGAACGGGTCGTAGATGTAGCCCTTGCCGCTGTACACCTCACGGCCGATGATGACGCCCGAGTCGCCCAGCCCGGGTGCGGCGGTGGGGAGGTAGACGGCCTGCGCCTGACCCGTCGAGGTGCGGACGGGCAACCGCGTCGTCTCCGTTCTGCCGAAGAGGAAGCTGGTGAAGGCATCGGTCACGGTGGAGAGCAGGTCAAACGCGGCCATGGGGGCTGCGCCTCCTCATCACTTCTCTGACGGTCGTCACGGCGCCGGGAGCCGGCCGGGGCCCGCCCGCCGACGCGGGAACGTGGGGCGGTGGCAGGGCGTCGGTGGGCCGTGGGCGGAGCCTCCTCATCGGCGGATCCCGGTGGCGAAGGGCAGGGTGTTGACGAAGGCCCTGTGGTGCTCGCGGTCGCACCACTCCAGTTTCAGGTAGCTCTTGCCCGCAGCGGCCCGGATGGTCCGCTTGTCGCGGGCGAGCGACTCCGGTGAACGGGAGGAGACGGTGATGTACCCGACGAGGTTGACGCCGGCGGCCCCGCTGGCCAGGTCCTCCCCGCGCTGGTCGACGCGGCCGTGGGCGGCGATGTCGCGCGGGTCCACCGTGCGGTTCATCTTGGCCTGACGGCTCGCCTCCGCCGAGTCGTTCGTCTTCTCGGTCAGCATGCGCTCGATGGCGAGCTCCGTCGGCTCCAGGTCCATGCAGACGGCGACGGTGCGGATCACGTCCGGCGTGTGGACCAGCAGCGGAGCGAGGAAGTTGACGCCGACCGGCGTCATCGGCCACTCCTTCACCCAGGCCGTCGCGTGGCACCAGGGCTCGCGTGTCGCCGACTCGCGTGTCTTGGCCTGGAGGTATCCCGACTCCGTCGCGTCGAGCTCGGCGGGCCAGGCGTTGCGCCGCGTCATGGCCTGGATGTGGTCGATCGGGTGGTCGGGGTCGTAGGAGGCGTGGATGAGCGAGGCGAGGCGGGCCTGGCCGAGGGGCTGCCGGACCCGGATGTCGGCCTCGGCGAGCCGGGCGCAGATGTCGGTCAGCTCACGCGTCATGACGATGGCCAGGCCCTCGTCGCGTGACAGCCTGCGCCCTCCGGCGCGGTTGGCCTTGGCGATGGTCACGGCCTCGGCGGCCAGTTCCCGTCCGTGGTGCATGCACGCCACGAGGTAGGCCCGGTGTTGTTCGCTGGAGGTCGACACCATGGACTGCAGGTGGTCGTAGGAGGACCGCAGCCAGTGCGGGGCCCGGTCGTCCCCGCGCTGGGCGACGTCCTTGGCGTGGGCGTCCGGGTCGGCGGGCAGGGTACGGGCCAGCATCTGCAGCCGGGTCACGTATCCGTCGCCGTTGGCCACGTGCTTGAGCAGAGTGCCGAAGCGGTCGACGAGGGCCTCCTGGTCCTCGCTGTCCCGCAGCCCGACGCCCGGCCCCTCGATCTCGATGGCCGCGGTGACCGTCCGGCGGTCGGCGTGCAGGAGCACGGCGATCTCGTCGGGGCCGAACGGGGCGGCGAGCCAGGTGATGCGGCCGACGCCGGGCGGCGAGCCGATCTCCGTCTCGTGCCCGTCCAGGCGGATGCCGGCTTCCGGTGCGGCGGACCGGTACGTTCCGCCCCGGCGCAGGAGCCGACGGTAGGAACGGTCGATCTCGATCCACCGGAAGAACGTCCGCCCCCGGTAGGGGACGTAGACGGCGGCCAGGGCCAGCATGGGGAAGCCCGCGAGCAGCACGATGCGCAGGGACAGCAACGGGACGAGCAGACCGCTCATCATCCCGAGGAACGCGCCGACGACGATGAGCGCGATCTCGCCCGTTTCACGGTCCTTGCCGATCAGGGCGTTCGGTCGGGCGCGCCCGATGGTGTACGTGCGGCGCGGCGCGACGGTGTGGGGCGTCGTCACCTGCGGTCACCTCCGGTGCGGTCGGTCGAACTGGGGGGAGCGGCGCGCGGGGTGGCGCGTTGCGGCGGAGGCGCCGCCGTGCGCGTGCTGTGCGCGGCGACACCCCCGGAGACGGAGTTGGCCGGTCGGGCCGCCGCGCCGCCACCGCTCTGGGTGGCTCCCCCGGAGGCGCCGCCACGGGCGCTGTGCGTACTGATGCCCTGCCGCAACATGGCGGCCGGGGTGGAGACGGCGGCGACGGCCTTCCGGGAGGCCGGATCGGCGGACGCGTTGCGGTGCCGCACGATGTCGTCGCCGAAGCCGGGAACGAAGCGGTAGATCATCGCCGAGGCGAAGATGGCCAGCAGGATGATGGCGAGGCCGGAGACGATCGCTCCCATGGCGTTCGGGCCGTCGTCGGAGGCGAGTGCGCCGGCCAGGCCGAGCACGATCACGATGACCGGTTTCACCAGGATGACCGCGATCATGATGCCGGCCCAGCGCCGGACGTGGCCCCACATGTTCTTGTCGACGAGCCCGGAGTACACGACGACGCCGAGCAGGGCGCCCACGTACAGCAGAGCGGCGCGGATCACGAGCTCCAGCCACAGCACGCCGGCTGCGAGGACGGAGACGAGGGAGACGACGATGAGCATGATGGGCCCGCCGCCGATGTCCTCGCCCGAGCGCAGTGCCTCGGCGAACGTGCCGAAGAAGGCGTCCGTCTGGGAACCCGTGCCGGACGCTATGACGTCCGTGACGGCGTCCGTCGCCGAGACGAGCGTGTAGAGGATCAGCGGGGTGAAGGCGGAGGCCAGCACGACGAGCCAGAGGAAACCGACGGCCTCGGAGACGGCGGTCGTCAGCGGCACTCCGCGCACGGCGCGCTTGGTGATGGCGAGCAGCCACAGGATGAGTGTGAGGATGGTGGACGCCGCGAACACGACGGCGTACTGACGCAGGAAGGCGGCGTTGGTGAAGTCGACGTCGGCCGTGGCCTCGACGGCTTCGGAGAGCTTGCCCACGATCCACGCGGCGGCCTCGGCGCAGCCGTTGGCGAGGGAGGTCAGGGGGTCGAGGCTCTCGAGTGCCTCCGGCGTCCCGCCGCCATCACCCCCACCGCCGCTGCCGCCACCGCGTTCGCCTTCGCAGTACTCTCGAGCCGTTCCTCGTACGAGGTCACAGGGGTCGTTGCTCGAGTCCGGGCTGGGGCTGGCTTCGGGTTCCTCTGCAGGAGGTGTCGGGTCCGCCAGCGCCGGGGCGGCTGCCCCGAGAACCACGGCTTGGCTGCCCAGCGCAGCGGACAGGAGTGCCGGGATCCGGAGTTGCGGACGCCCTGGTCGGTCAGCCGTTTGCTTACCGCGCATAGGTGAACCCTCCGAACCGATTCTGAGCCTCGGCCATCTCCTCGGCGGAGGAGGCACGTTGATCACGTCCGACCGGCGTCGGACCGTCCTGCTGGTCGAAGTCGATCACTTTCCAGTCATCGTCCGCCCAACGGAGTTTGAAGGTGTTCGTGTACCACGCCTCCGTGACCGGATTGCGGGATTCCTCGCCGCTGAGCCCGAAGAGCGTCACGTACCAGACGGCTACGGTCGCTGTCCCCTCGGCCTCGTCGTAGTTCACGACATCCGTGCCGATGGGGTTGGCGCGCGACACAAAAGTGCTTCCCGCCGGCGCAGCTCCGTCCTCCTGGAGCCCGATGCGTTCCAGGAACTCCGGATCGCTGTAGATGGCGTCGAGTGAGGCACGGCGGTCAGCGGCGATGTCGGGGGCGAACACGGTGTCGACGATGTCCGTCCGGGTGCGGGCGACATACATCCCGTCGCCCGTGAGAGCGACCAGATAGTTCGCGGCGGCGCTTTGGGCGCCCTGTTCGGTGCGGGGGAAGCCCGAGGGGACGCCGGTGCCCGCTTCGACGGGGTCGACGCCCGAGGGAGCGGTGGCGCGGGCGTCGGGGCCCTTGGCGTCGGGTGCGGCGGTGTCGTCGCCACCCCGGACGGCGAACGCGATGGCGGCGATGAGCAGGACCACGACGCCGACGATCATCAGCAGGCTGCGCCCGGGGCGTACGACGGGGCCTCTGCCCGCGTCGGCGGTCTCGCCCTCGGGCAGCCGGATGCGGGTGCCCGCTCGCCGGGGCTCCGCGTACGTCCGCTCGTCGTCGTAGCCCTCGTCGCCGATGCTCATGGAACGCCTGCCCCTCGACCCGTTGCCCTCAACCGTCAACCGCCTTCCGCTTATTGTCCCCTCACTCGAAGGTAGCTGGGGAGTTCTGTCCACGGGCGGAGTGTGACGATGTGACAGCAAAGTGAGACGTGGGGAACAGCGCAGGTCCCGCGGTCAAGCTCTGTCCACAGCCTGTGGACAGAATGGCGGGTCGAGCGGTGTGGACGACGACCGGCCTGTCCGGAGGCCCTCGCCCGGCGGCTACCGCTTCCGGACCACCGTGACGCCGTCCCGCAGCGGCAGCATCGCGCAGCCCACCCGCTCGTCCGCGGCGATGGTGGCGTTGACGGCGCGCACGGCCCTCACCGACTCGCCCTGTTCGGCCTCGTCGACGACGCGGCCTCCCTGGAGGACGTTGTCGAGGACGATGAGGCCACCGGGGCGCAGTCGCGTCACCAGTTCCTCGTAGTAGGCGGGGTAGCCGGTCTTGTCGGCGTCGATGAACGCGAAGTCGACCGCCTCCTCCCGGGGCATGGCGCGCAGTGTCTCGACGGCCGGGCCCAGGCGGAGGTCGATGCGGTCCTCCAGGCCCGCGCGACGCCAGTACCGGCGCGCGATGGACGTCCACTCGTCGCTGACGTCGCAGGCCACGAGGGTGCCGCCCTCCGCCAGCCCCCGGGCGATGCAGAGGGACGAGTAGCCGGTGAACGTGCCGACCTCGACGGCCAGCCGGGCGCCGGTCAGTTGCGTCAGCATCGTGAGGAAGGCGCCCTCGTCCTGGGTGATCTGCATCGAGACGAGGTCGGGGAGGGCCCGGCGGGTCTCCTCGGCGAGGTCGCGCAGGACGTCGTCGGCGGCGGGGCGGCTGTGGGCGATGAGGTAGGAGTCCAGGCTGGGGTGGACGATGTGCACGAACGCTCCGAACAACTCCGAGAGAAGAAGCCGCAGAAGCGTCGAAATCCGCCCGTACGGCTAGACAGCCATACCGTAGACGATCGTGAAGAGCGTTCCCAGCGAACCGATGATGAAGACGCCGGTGAGTCCCGCGACGATCAGGCCCTTGCCCTGTTCCGCGCTGAACGTGTCGCGCAGCGCCGTCGCGCCGATCCGCTGCTTGGCCGCTCCCCAGATGGCGATCCCGAGGCAGATGAGGATCGCGACGGCCATCACGACCTCGATCATGATGCGTGCCTCGGTGCCCAGCGAGCCGAACGGGCCCCAGTCGGGAGCGATTCCGCCGATGATGGTGGTGATGTCGCCTTCTTCTGCCGCCATGAACATGTGAACTCACCGCCACAGGAGGGGTTGTCGGTCATCGGGTGGGTGGCCCTTCTCGAATTCTGCCATGGAATGGGATGGTTGGGGGGTGCGGAAGGCTTGGGTGGTGGCGACGTGCGGTGTCGGCCTGGGTGTGTGCTTCCTGGCGCTGCTGGTCGTGGGCACGTTCGTGTCGGCGGCCCAGTTCGGTGTGGGGGGCGGCCGGTCGGTGGCCCTCGCGCAGGGTTCGGTGCCCGCGCAGTACGAGAAGCTGGTGCAGAAGTGGGGCAACCTGTGTGACGCCATCAGCCCGCCGCTGCTCGCCGCCCAGCTGTACCAGGAGAGCGGCTGGAACCCGAGTGCGCAGTCACCGGCCGCGGCGCAGGGCATAGCCCAGTTCATCCCCGGTACGTGGGCCGTGCACGGACTGGACGCCAACGGGGACGGTCGGGCGGACGTGTGGGACCCGGAGGACGCCATCCCGTCGGCGGCCTCCTACGACTGCGCCCTCGCGCGCAACGTGCGCGACGTTCCGGGCGATCCCACGGCGAACATGCTGGCCGCCTACAACGCGGGCCCCTACGCCGTCATCAAGTACGGCGGTGTGCCGCCCTACCGGGAGACGCAGAACTACGTCTCGGTCATCCGGAAGATGGAGCAGAGCTTCGCCGCCACGCAGGAGCGGCTCTCCCCGTCCCGGCAGGCGGCGGGGGCCATCCACTACGCGCAGGAGAAGCTGGGCACGCCCTATCTGTGGGGCGGGGACGGCACCCCGGAGGACGACGGCCGGTTCGACTGCTCGGGGCTCACCAAGGCCGCGTACGCGTCGGTGGGCATCGAGCTGCCCCGGGTGGCCAACGACCAGTGGACGGCCGGTCCGCACCCGGCCCGGGACGAGTTGCTGCCGGGCGATCTGGTGTTCTTCGCGCACGATCTCGACGATCCCCGGTCGATCCACCACGTCGGGATCTACGTCGGCGGTGGGTACATGATCGACGCCCCCTACACCGGCGCCGTGATCCGCTTCGACCCGATCGACACCCCCGACTACTTCGGCGCCACCCGGCCGACGGGCTGAGCGCGCGGCGCGCAGGCGGCACCTTTACGCTCGGTGAGGGAAGGCGGCCCTCCGCATCGGCCGATCACCCTTCGATAACGTGGACGTGATCGTTCGGTGGATGGCGGAACGTCGGGCGCTGCCGCGGCGTTTCCTGTCCGGGACCGGGTTGTCCGAGTCGCGGGGGCTGGGTGACGACGCAGGACGAACGACGTGAGTGACAGCGATGGAAAGGCCGTGGCGCCATGTCTGACTGGGACAGCCCTGACGTAGAGCTCCTCTACCGCGTCAACGGCTGGTCGGATAGCGTCCCCGACTGGGGAAACTCGGCGCTCGGTTTCGCCAGTGAGTACGGCGTCATCCTGGGGATCATGCTGCTCGGCCTCTGGGCGTGGTGGACGGCGCGGCGCCGGCCGGACGCCGTGACGGCCGTCGCGGGGCTGATGTGGGCGCCGTTGGGGGCCTGCGTCGCCTATCTGGTGAACTACCCGATCCGTGAGCTCGTGGCCCGCCCGAGACCCTTCGTGGACCACGAGGGGTTGAACGTGCTCGTCGCCGGGAAGGACGGGCTGTCGTTCGTCAGCGACCACTCGGCCCTGGTGATGGCGCTGGCGGTCGGTATCTTCCTCGTCAACCGGCGCCTGGGCGTGCTGGCCATCCTGCTCGCCCTCTTCCAGGGCTTCTGCCGCGTCTACACCGCTGTGCACTACCCGACGGACGTCGTCGGCGGCCTCGCCCTCGGTACGGCCGTCGTCCTGCTGCTCGCGCCGCTGGCGCTCGCCCTGCTCACCCCGTTGACGCGGGCCGTGGCCGCGTCCCCGCGCGTCGGTCGGCTGGTCGAGGCGCCGCCCGGAGGGCGCGCCGAGCGGGGGGACGAGACGGACGAGCAGTACCCTCTCGCCCACAGCCGTGACCTGGCGGCCTGAGACCGGCACGCAGACAGGCCCTAGACCAGGGGCTCGTGCGCCGTCGCGTCGGCCTGGGCGCGGGCCCGCGCCCGCCGGGCCGGCCCGCGCCAGCCGCAGCAGCAGTGGGCGCTGACGAAGGAACCGTGTTCCCGTATGTCGGTGAGGTGTTGCTCGGGGGAGGCGGCGGGTACTCGCTCGTCGGGCACGGCACCACGCTACCGGGGCGTGACGGCTGCCCCCGACCTTCGTTAAGCGGTGCGAGTCCAAAGACGGTCCGTTGGGGGTCTGGTTGCGATGGACAGGCGGAAGGCCGCGGTCGGCGCGCTGACGATCGTACTGACGGCCGTCGTGGGTACCGGCTGCTCGAGCCGCACGGTGGCGGTGTCGGAGCCGGCGGCGAAGAACGGCGCCCGGGCCGCGGTGCGGGGCGCGGCCGACGTGCTGGCGCGGGCCGGCACGTCGAGGGTGCGTACGGAGATGGAACTGCGCAGCGGCGGCACGCGGCTGACGATCAGCGGCGTGGGCGGTTTCGACTTCGCCCGCCATCTGGGCCGGATCGAGGTGACGATGCCGGACGACCACCGGCGGCCCGTCACCGAGGTGCTCGCGCGTGGCTCCCTCTACATGAAACACCGGGGCGCCGGTGTCCCGTCGGACAAGTGGGTGCGGGTCGATCCGGCACAGCTGCCGGACGGGAACCTGGTCGCGAACGGGGTGACGGACCCGCTCGTCGCGGCGGAGCTGCTCCGGGGCGTCAGCTCGGTGCGGTACGAGGGGACGCGCGAGCTGGACGGGGAGCGGGTGCGCCGGTTCCGCGGCACGGCGGACGTGCGGGCGGCGGCCGGGGAGGCGTCCCCGGGGTCGCGGGCCCAGCTGGACGCGGCGGCGAAAGGGTTCTCCCAGCGGGCGGTGCCCTTCGAGGTGCATCTCGACGAGGAGGGGCGGGTGCGCCGCGTGCGGCACACGTTCGTCTTCGGGGCGGAGGAGACGGTCGTCTCCACGGTCGAGCTGTACGGGTTCGGCGAGCCGGTCGGGGTGGAGCTGCCGCCCGCGGCGGACGTCTACACCGGGCGGATCGCCACGGCGCTGCCGCGTCCCTGAGCGCGGGCGCCCACACCACGCCCCGCGTCACGGCCCGCGAACGGACCGACCCCGGCGGCCGGGCACGCTGTTCGGGTGCTGTTCGGGCCCGTCGCTGCGGAAGCGTGTCCGGGGGGCTCCACGTCCGGGTGTCCTAGTCCGGATGTGTCATGCGGGGGCGGTGGGGATCGCCCTACTCTGAGGCGTTGCGGGTGAGCGGCCGGGCCCTCGCGGCATGCGCGGGAGCGGCCGTTCGTGGCCCATGGGCAGGGAGGTGGTCGCGGATGCCGAGGGAGTCGGTGGTCCAGGACCGGGAGGCGCTCGCCGAGATCGAGTTGTACGGCGAGCTCATCATCGCGGCGTCCGCCGAGCCGGAGGAGCGGCTCAGCGCGGACCGCATCGACGAGGTACTGGGAACGGGGCGGCGAAGCGGTCCGGAACGTGAGGGCGGCTGAGGCGGCACCGCATGTTTTCAGCCAGGTCTCGAGACGGGGCGAGTCGGGGAGGAATGCCGGGAAGACGTGCTTCGTCCGGTTCAGGTGCGCATCAGGCGGGCGATGGCGGCGGTGGCTTCGGCCACCTTGGCGTCCATCTCCTGGCCGCCGTCCTGGGCCGCGGCCGCGACGCAGTGCCGCAGGTGCTCCTCGAGCAGTTGGAGCGCGAAGGACTGGAGGGCTTTCGTGGAGGCGGAGACCTGCGTGAGGATGTCGATGCAGTAGACGTCCTCGTCGACCATCCGCTGGAGCCCCCGAATCTGGCCCTCGATGCGGCGCAGGCGCTTGAGGTGGGCCTCCTTCTGCTGGGTGTAGCCGTGCGGGCCGGTGCCCGGCGCGGCGTCGGCGGGCACCGGCGGTGCGACGGGTGTGGGCTCGACGGTGGTCATGTGTGTCTCCCTCGTGCTTCTTCGGGGGTTATACCCCGGCTGGGTATATTGTACCGATTTTCACCCTGGGTCCGCGACGGTGTGCCGCATCCCGCTTCGCCCCCGGTTCTACCGCTGCCGGTCCATGGGCGACACTGGTGAACGCCGGTTCGCCGTGGCCGGATGATGCGCCTAGCATCAACGAGACTGTCGCCCGAGCACACCCGAGGACCCCCAGTGCGCTTTCGTCTGACCCCCAGGGAGACGAGCTTCTACGACATGTTCGCCGCGTCAGCGGACAACATCGTGACCGGTTCGAAGCTCCTCATGGAACTGCTCGGGGCGGAAGCGTCCGCGCGGAGCGACATCGCCGAGCGCATGAGGGCCGCCGAGCACGCCGGCGACGACGCCACGCACGCGATCTTCCACCAACTCAACTCCTCCTTCATCACACCGTTCGACCGCGAGGACATCTACCGGCTGGCCTCCTCGCTCGACGACATCATGGACTTCATGGAGGAGGCCGTCGACCTGGTCGTCCTCTACCAGATCGAGGAACTGCCCAAGGGCGTCGAGCAGCAGATCGAGGTGCTCGCCCGGGCGGCCGAGCTCACCGCCGAGGCCATGCCCCACCTGCGCACCATGGAGAACCTGACGGAGTACTGGATCGAGGTCAACCGCCTGGAGAACCAGGCCGACCAGATCCACCGCAAGCTCCTCGCCCACCTCTTCAACGGCAAGTACGACGCCATCGAGGTGCTGAAGCTGAAGCAGATCGTGGACGTCCTCGAAGAGGCCGCCGACGCGTTCGAACACGTCGCGAACACGGTGGAGACCATCGCGGTCAAGGAGTCCTGACCGGTCGTGGACACGTTCTCGCTGCTCGTCGTCATCGGCGTCGCGCTCTTCTTCACCTACACCAACGGGTTCCACGACTCGGCCAACGCCATCGCGACGTCGATCTCCACCCGGGCGCTGACGCCCCGCGTCGCCCTGCTGATGGCGGCGGTCATGAACCTGGCCGGTGCCTTCATGGGCAGCGGCATCGCCAAGACGGTCAGTGAGGGCCTGATCGAGACGCCGACCGGCGGCAACGGGATGCTCATCCTCTTCGCCGCGCTCGTCGGGGCGATCACCTGGAACATGATCACCTGGTACTTCGGCCTGCCCTCGTCGTCCTCGCACGCGTTGTTCGGCGGGCTGGTGGGGGCCGCGCTGGCCGGTTCCACGGCCGTCTACTGGGACGGTGTGCTGGAGAAGATCGTCATTCCGATGTTCCTCTCCCCGCTGGTGGGGCTCGGGCTCGGGTACCTGGTGATGTCGGCGATCCTGTGGATGTTCCGGCGCTCGAACCCGCAGCGGGCCCAGCGCGGCTTCCGGATCGCCCAGACCGTCTCGGCGGCCGGCATGGCGCTCGGCCACGGCCTCCAGGACGCCCAGAAGACGATGGGCATCGTGGTGATGGCGCTGGTCATCGCCGGTGTGGAGGACGAGGGCGAGCCGATCCCGGTGTGGGTCAAGATCGCCTCGGCCGTGATGCTCTCGCTCGGTACGTACGCCGGCGGCTGGCGGATCATGCGCACCCTCGGCCGCCGCATCATCGACCTCGACCCGCCGCAGGGCTTCGCGGCCGAGACCACGGCCTCGTCGGTCATGTACGCGACGGCCTACATCTTCCAGGCGCCGATCTCCACGACCCACATCATCACCTCCGCGATCATGGGCGTGGGAGCGACGAAGCGGGTCAAGGCCGTCCGGTGGGGGGTCGCGAAGAACATCGTCGCCGGGTGGTTCATCACCATGCCGGCGGCGGCTTCGGTCGCCGCGCTGAGCTACGGCCTCGGCTGGCTCGCCTTCGGCTGACGCCGCGCCCGGGCGTCCGGCGTCCGGCGTTCGGCGTCCCGCCTCGGCTTCTGCTTCGGCTTCGGCCCGTACCCGCCGCCGCGCGCGGCCGTGGACATGGGTGGGCCCGCCCGCCCCTGGACGGGGATGCGGGCGGGCCATCGTTCTGCGGTGGCACCGCCATGCAGCACCGCAGACGTCCGGTCAGCCGAAGCGGCCGGAGATGTAGTCCTCGGTGGCCTGCACCGAGGGGTTGGAGAAGATGCGCTCGGTGTCGTCGATCTCGATGAGCTTGCCGGGCTGACCGATCGCCGCGAGGTTGAAGAACGCGGTGCGGTCGGAGACGCGGGCGGCCTGCTGCATGTTGTGCGTGACGATGACGATCGTGTACTGCTCCTTGAGCTCCCCGATCAGGTCCTCGATGGCGATGGTCGAGATCGGGTCGAGCGCCGAGCAGGGCTCGTCCATGAGCAGCACCTGCGGCTCGACGGCGATGGCGCGGGCGATGCACAGGCGCTGCTGCTGACCGCCGGAGAGACCGGAGCCGGGCTTGTTCAGCCGGTCCTTGACCTCGTTCCACAGGTTGGCGCCGCGCAGCGACTTCTCGACGACCTCGTCGAGCTGGGCCTTGCGGTACTTGCCGTTCAGCCGCAGGCCGGCCGCGACGTTGTCGTAGATCGACATCGTCGGGAAGGGGTTCGGCCGCTGGAAGACCATGCCGATCGTCCGGCGGACGGCGACCGGGTCGACCCCGGGGCCGTACAGGGACTCGTCGTCCAGCATGACCTTGCCCTCGACGCGCCCGCCGGGCGTCACCTCGTGCATGCGGTTGAGGGTGCGGAGGAAGGTGGACTTGCCGCAGCCGGAGGGGCCGATGAAGGCCGTCACGGAGCGGGGTTCGACGGTCATCGAGATATCCTCGATGGCCTTGTGGGAGCCGTAGAAGGCGGTGAGGCCGCTGACGTCGATGCGCTTGGCCATGGAGATCACTTCATTTCTCAGTACGTCCGCGTGCGGGTGCGGCGCCGGCGTTCGTCGGGTTCGGTGGCGGCCGGGGGCGTCAGTGGCCGGCCTTCGGGGCCTTCCAGCGGGCGATGCCCCGGGCCAGCAGGTTCAGCAGCATCACGAGGGCGATGAGCACGAGGGCGGCGGTCCAGGCGCGGTCGTACGCGTACTGGTTGCCGGCCTTGAACTGCGTCCAGATGAAGTACGGCAGCGAGTCCTGCGGGCCTTCGAAGGGGTTGTTGTTGATCGACGAGGCACCGAACACGAGCAGCATGATCGGAGCCGTCTCACCCGCGATGCGGGCGACCGCGAGCATCACACCGGTGGTGATACCCCCGATCGACGTCGGCAGCACCACCTTGAGAATGGTCCGCCACTTCGGGACGCCGAGGGCGAGGGACGCCTCGCGCAACTCGTTGGGGACGAGCTTCAGCATCTCCTCGGTGGACCGCACGACGATCGGCATCATCAGGATGGCCAACGCCATGGCGCCGGCCCAGCCCGAGTAGCCGAAGTCCAGCAGGATGATCCAGAAGGACAGGACGAACAGACCCGCGACGATCGAGGGGATGCCGGTCATGACGTCGACGAAGAACGTCACGGCCTTGGCGAGCCTCCCCTTGCCGTACTCGACCAGGTAGACCGCCGTGAGCAGGCCGAGGGGCGCCGCGATGAGCGTGGCGAGCCCCACCTGCTGCAGCGTGCCGATCAGCGAGTGGTAGACACCGCCGCCGGGCTGCAGGTCGCGCAGCCCGCTCATGGAGTGCGTGAGGAAGTACAGGTCGAACATCTCCGCACCGCGCGCGACGGTCTCCCACACCAGCGAGGCCAGCGGGACGACGGCGGCGAGGAAGCAGACCCACACGAGGCTGGTGGCGAGCCGGTCCTTGGCCTGCCGGACGCCTTCGACCGCGGTGGTCAGCACGAACGTCGTCGCGACGAAGAGCAGGGCGGCGATCAGGCCCCACTGCGCGCGGCTCTGCAGGTCGGCGAGGACGCCGGTCGCGATGGCGACGGCGGCCGAACCGAGGGCGATGCCCAGTGGCGTCCAGCGCGGCAGCCGGGCCTGCCGGAGGGTGGCGGGGCGCGGGCCCGCCGCGTCCTGGGGACGCTGGTCCATGACGGCGTGGCTCATGCGTTGGCCCCCGAGTACTCCTTGCGGCGAGCGATGATCAGGCGGGCGCCGCCGTTCACCAGCAGGGTGATGACGAACAGCACCAGGCCGGAGGCGATGAGCGCGTCCCGGCCGACGTCGCCGGCCTCGTTGAAGCCCGCGGCGATGTTCTGGGCGAAGGTGCCGCCGCCCGGGTTCAGCAGGCTCGGGTTGATCAGGAAGCTGGGGGAAAGGACGGTGGCGACGGCCATCGTCTCGCCGAGCGCACGTCCGAGGCCCAGCATCGAGGCGCTGATGACGCCGGAGCGGCCGAAGGGCAGGACGGACATCCGGATGACCTCCCACCGGGTGGCGCCCAGCGCCAGCGCGGCCTCCTCGTGCATGCGCGGCACCTGGAGGAAGACCTCGCGGGAGACGTTGGTGACGATCGGCAGGATCATGATGGCCAGCACGATGCCGACGGTGAACAGCGACCGTGCGGCGCCGCCGTCGTAGGCGAAGACGCCCGTCCAGCCGAAGTAGTCGTCCAGCCAGAAGTAGAGGCCGCTGAGGTGCGGCACCAGGAACAGGGCGCCCCACAGGCCGTACACGATCGAGGGGACGGCGGCCAGCAGGTCGATGAGGTAGGCCAGCGGCGAGGCCAGCTTGCGCGGCGCGTAGTGGGAGATGAACAGCGCGATCCCGACGGCGACGGGCACGGCGAGCGCCATGGCGATGACGGAGCTGACGACCGTGCCGAAGGCCAGGACGGCGATGCCGAAGACCGGCGGGTCGGCGTTGGCGTTCCAGTCGAACGTGGTGAAGAAGTTGCCCTCGTTGACGGAGAGCGCGTTAATCGAGCGCCAGGCGAGGAAGGCCGCGATGGCGGCCATGATCACCAGCAGGGTGATGCCGGAGCCCTTGGTGAGCCCCGAGAATATGCGGTCACCCCGGTGGGTGGCGCTGCCCTTCGTGCCCGAGGAGCCCTTGGGGGCCTCGGGCGGTAGCTCCGCCTGGGGTGGGGGAGCGACGGTCTTCGTCATGTCCATGGGTTTCTCCGGTCTGGTGCGGGTCCGGCCGTTCGGCGCGGCCGGTCCCTGGCGGCGGTGCACCGGAAGGGTTGGTGTGCGGGGCGGACAGTCGGTCCGGGTTCCCCGGCGCGGTGGCCGGTGAACGCCGGATGCCGGTGCGGTCCCATGGGCGAGGACCGCACCGGCTGCGGGTCAGGAGAGGGTCGAGACCTTCTCGCGGACCTTGGTGATCACCTCGTCCGGGATCGGGGCGTAGCCGATCTCGGCGAGCTGGTTCTGGCCGTCCTCGCTCGCGGCGTAGGTGAGGAAGGACTTCATGGCCTCCAGCGTCTCGGGGTCGTTGCCCGAGTCGCAGGCGATCTCGTAGGTGACGAGGATGATCGGGTAGGCGCCCGCCTCCTTCGTCGTGTAGTCGAGCTCCATGGCCAGGTCGCCGTCCGTACCGACGATCTTGCCCGCGGCGATACCGTTCGAGGAGTTCTCGACGGTGGCCTCGACGGGCTCACCCGCACCGGTGTCGAGCTGCACGGTCGGGATCTCGTTGCCCGTGGCGTAGGACAGCTCGAAGTAGCCGATGGCGCCGTCCGTCTGCTTCACGTTGGTCGCGACACCGGCGGAGCCGTTCGCCGACTGTCCGCCCTTCGCGGCCCACGCCTTGGCGGGCTCGTACTTCCAGGCGTCGGGGGCGGCGTCCTTGAGGTAGGTCGTGAAGTTGTCGGTGGTGCCCGACTCGTCCGAGCGGTGGAAGGCCTGGATCTTGGTGGACGGCAGGTCGGCGTCCGGGTTCAGCTCCTGGATCGCCTCGTCGTCCCACTGGGAGATCTTCGAGTCGAAGATCTTGGCCAGCGTCTCCGCGTCCAGGACGAGGTCCTCGACGCCGGACAGGTTGTAGCCGATGGCGACCGGGCCACCGACCATCGGCAGGTTGATGGCCTTGCCGCCGTCCTTGCAGACCTGCTTGGACGCCTCCACCTCGTCGGGCTTGAGGGCGGAGTCGGAGCCCGCGAAGGCGGTCTTGCCCTGCAGGAACTCCTGGATGCCCGCGCCGGAGCCGGTGGGGTTGTAGTTCACCTTCGTGCTCGTGCACGCCTCCTGGTACGCCTGCACCCAGGCGTCCACGGCGTTCTTCTGCGCGCTGGACCCCGACGCCAGCAGGTTGCTGCCCTCGCCCTTGCACGCGATGCCGCCGGCGTCTGCCTTGGAGGGGCTGTCGCCACCCTGCGCGGTGTTGTCGTCCGAGCCACAGGCGGTCAGGACCAGAGCACTGGTGACTGCCAGAGCGCCGACGGTCAGGGCGCGAAGCCGGTTCGTGCGCTGAAGCTTCACTTCGGTTCAGTTCCTTCCTGAGCCCGCCGGTGGGGGTGCGGCAAGCGATGGGGTACGGGCTTGTCTCTACGTGCTCAGCTAGTGGAGGCCACCTTCCACTTCGCCAGGTGGCGCGCTCCGTACGGCTGAAATTAGGCAGGACAGGTGAAGCGCCCGACCGTCGAGAGTGAACGGAGGGTGAACCTCGACCGTCAGGGTGGTGTCCGTGTTCGTCCTGTATTCCGCGCGTGGCCGGAGCGTGACACGGTGACGTCGCGGAGGACGGGGCCGGTCCGGGGGAACCGGTCGGCGCCCGCGTTCGTCAGTGGGATGCCGGCTCCGCCCGCTGGGGCCGTCGGGGAGGGGACGATCCGTGGTGAACAGGGGAGTCGTCATCGCCTGCGCGCTGAGCGTGCTCACGGTGACGGGGGGCCTTACGGCGGCGACGGCTCACGCGGCCCTGCCGCCGCCGGCCGTCGCGCACCGGCCGACGCCGACGCCCGAGCCGTCGCCCTCGTCCGAGCCGTCGCCGTCCCGGACGGAGCCGACGGAGGCCGAGGGTGCGGACGGCGAGGGTCCAAAGGCCGAGGGTGTGGACGGCGAGCTGGAGAAGGTCCGCAAGCGCATCGAGGAGCTGCACGGCGAGGCCGGCTCGGCGACCGACGCCTACAACGCCGCCGTCGAGCGGGCCGAGCGCCAGGAGCGCGCGCTGACGGCCGCCAACCGGCGCGTCAAACGCAACAAGAGCGCCCTCAAGGAGCTCCGCGACCGCGCGGGGGCCATGGCCAGGGCCCAGTACCGCAGCGGCGGCCTCCCCGCGAGCACCCGGCTCGCCCTGGCCGAGGACCCGGAGGAGTTCCTGCGCTCCCTCGGGCTCCTGCGCAAGGGTCAGCGCGCCACGTCCGGCGTCATGACGGACCTGGGCCGGCTCGGCGCGAGCCTGGAGGACGACCGTGAGGCGGCCGCCGAGCGCCACACCGCGCTGGAGAAGACCCGCAAGGAGCGCGGCACGGCCAAGCGCGAGGTCGAGGCGAAGCTGGAGAAGGCGCAGAAGCTGGAGTCCTCGCTGGCCGCCGAGGAACGCGCCCGGCTGAAGGAGCTGGAGGAGCGGACCGCCCACGCCCGGCAGCTGCGGTGGCTGAGAACCGGCGTTCTGGAGGAGATCGACGGCGAGGCCGGGAAGCGCGGGAAGAAGGCCATCGCCTTCGCCCTGGCCCAGATCGGCAAGGACTACGAGTGGGGAGCCGAGGGCCCGGAGACGTTCGACTGCTCGGGGCTCACCCTGCGCGCCTGGGAGGCCGCCGGCGTCACGGTGCCGCGCACCTCGCAGGAGCAGTGGCGGCAGCTCACCCGCGTGGACATCACGGACATGCGGCCGGGCGACCTCATCATCTACAAGGAGGACGCCAGCCACGTCGGTCTGTACATCGGGGACGGCGACATGGTGCACGCGCCGCGCACCGGCCGTCAGATCCGCGTCGAGGGCGCCGGCGCGCTGCCGATCCTCGGTGTGGTCCGCCCGGACGCCTGAGGCCGCAGGCGGGTCGGCGTCGGCGGGGCGCGAGGCACGCGCCGGGTCGGCACTTTCGCTGTGATTCCGGGCATACCGGCAGCCCCGGCGGACCGAAACGTTCCGCACCGGGCGGCGCGCCCGTTAGTCTCGCCTGCGGCATCCCTGCCGGATGCCGTGGCAAGCCCTCGGGGGGAGGGAAGAGGACGTCGTGAAGCCCGTATCCGTGGGCGAGGGAGCCGGATCCGCCGGCCGTTCCCCCGGCCGAGCACCCGCCGGGACGGCACCGGCCGACGCGTCACAGGCCGCGACGGCGCCGCCCCCCTCGGTGCCCGCCCAGGCCGGTCCGCCCCGGCACGCCGAGACGCTGCTCGTCATCGACGCCGACCCGGCCGGTTCCCCGCCGCTGCCCGAGCTGACCGACGGCCGCGGCGCCCGCGTCCGGGTGCGCACGGCCCGGAACCTCACCGAGGCCGAGCGGCTGTTCAGCAACGACGTCCACTGCATCCTCCTCGACCTGGCCCAGTTCGACCTCGACCTGCTCCGGGAGGTGCTGCGGCTCGCCCCCGGCCACGCGGTGCTCGTGCTGACCGGGGAGGACGACGCCGAGCGCGCCGTCGAGGCCGTCCGCATCGGCGCCCAGGACTACCTCTACCGCGACGAACTCGACGCCCGGCTCCTCGGCCGGGCCATCCGCTACGCCGTCGAGCGCAAACAGGCCGACCGGGCCCAGCGGCAGCTCACCGAATCGCGTCTGCGCGCGCAGGAGAACGCCCGTCTGGAGCGCGGCCTGCTGCCCACTCCGCTGCTGGACGGCAGCTCCCTCCGCTTCGCCGCCCGCTACCGGCCCGGACGCTCCCGCGCGCTGCTCGGCGGCGACTTCTACGACACCGTCCGCACCTCTGACGGCACCGTGCACGCCATGATCGGCGACGTCTGCGGCCACGGCCCCGACGAGGCGGCCCTCGGCGTGGAACTGCGCATCGCGTGGCGCGCGCTGATCCTGGCCGGGCTCTGCGGGGACCGGCTCCTCGCCACGCTCCAGCAGGTGCTGGAGCACGAGCGGCGCAGCGAGGAGATCTTCGCGACGCTGTGCATGGTCGACATCGCGCCCGACGGGCGTCGGGCGGGCGTCTGCCTGGCCGGGCACCCGGCGCCGCTGCTGGCCCGGCCCGGCACGGCCCCGCGCCTGCTGCCCGAGGACGCCGCCGGGCCCGCGCTCGGGCTGCTGCCCCGGGCACGCTGGGCGCGCACCGGCGTCGAGCTGGGCGGTGCCTGGAGTCTGATGATGTACACCGACGGCCTCATCGAGGGCCGGGTCGCGGCCGACACCCGCGAGCGGCTGGGGCAGGAGGGGATGCTCCGGCTGGTCGACGCGGCGCTGACCTCCGGGGCCGAGGGCGAGCGGCTCCTCGACGACGTCCTCGCCGACGCCCGCCGCCTCAACGGCGAGGAGCTGGCCGACGACGTCGCCGCGCTCCTGCTGAGCCGCGGCTGAGCCGGGCTACCGCCCGCCGTTGTAGGGCCCGTACGGCCCGTCACTGCTGCTGCCCCGGTAGCGACCGCCACCGCTGCCGCCCGTGATCTGGATCAACGCCGGGCGGACGTCCACCAGGTAGACGATGTTGGCGATGATCGCCACGATCGCCAGGAGGAAGAACCCGCCGGCGAAGAGGTTGATCGCCACCGCGACCCCGAGCAGGATCAGCCAGAACTTCTTGGTGTTCTTGTCGGCCGCGCGGAAGGCGTCCTCCCGGCGCAGGGCGGCGTCCACGAAGCAGAAGATCGACAGGACCAGCAGCCCGAGGAACACGAACCACATGAGGCTGTTGAAGCCGGACAGAATCACGCTCGTCATCCTCCTGAAGGGAACCGGTCCGTACGTCCCACGCTACCCGCACGGCGGCCGGGGCTGTAGGCGGCGGACGCCCGCCCCGGCCCTTCC
Organism: Streptomyces sp. GSL17-111; assembly: GCF_037911585.1. Taxonomy (NCBI): domain Bacteria; kingdom Bacillati; phylum Actinomycetota; class Actinomycetes; order Kitasatosporales; family Streptomycetaceae; genus Streptomyces; species Streptomyces sp. GSL17-111. Next base: position 2,629,611 of record NZ_JBAJNS010000001.1, on the reverse strand, counting down.
GTACGCGAGGCGGCTCAGGAGTCCGAGGCCGGGGGCGTCTTGCGGGGGGCCGTGGCCTTCCGCGTCGTGCTCTTCGCGGTGGTCCTGCGCGGGGCGGCCTTCCTGGCCTGCGGCTCGGCGGTCTCCTCGGACGCCTGCGGCTCCTTGGGCTCCTTGGGTTCCGCCTGCTCGGAGAACTTCGTCGTCCCGTCCTGCGTCTCCGTCACGGTGACCGGCTCGCGCTCGACCGTCGTCTCGTACCCGGTGGCGCCGACGTCGCCCTCGTCGCCCTCCTTCCGGCCGCGCCAGCCCTCCACGGCCACCTTGCCCTGCTCGGCCAGGGCGTCGTAGTTCTCCTTGGCCTTCACCGCGGCCTCGGCCGCGTACCCCACGCCCTGCAGCGCCAGGTGCTGGGCCTGCTCACGCCACTTCTTCACGTCGGCGTCCAGCGTGGCAAGCGCCTCCTGGAAACGCGCCTGCACGGCCTTGGTGTCGGTCTCCCGCAGCTTCGCGACCCTCTCCGGCGCCTCGGCGCGGACCTTCTCGATCACCCCGGCCGCGAAGTACAGCGGCGTCGGGTCGCTCAGCGTCTTGCGGAAGTCGGTGTTGTTCGGCATGTGCGTGCCTCCGGGCGTCGTGCTGCCGTGTTCATGGACGTGAGCCAGCGCCGTCGGGGTTCTCGCCGCCGTTCTGCGCGCGGAAGGAGGCGTAGATCTGGAGCAGCGCCTGCTTCTGCTGCTCCGTGATCGACGGGTCGGCGAGGATCGCCGCGGCCACGTCGATGTCCGTGCCCTCGCGCTCCTCCAGCATCCCCGCGCGCACGTACAGCGTCTCCGCCGAGATCCGCAGCGCCTTGGCGAGCTGCTGGAGGATCTCCGCCGAGGGCTTGCGCAGCCCCCGCTCGATCTGGCTCAGGTACGGGTTCGACACCCCTGCGGCGTCGGCGAGCTGCCGCAGCGACAACTGCGCGTTACGGCGCTGTTCGCGCAGGAACTCACCGATACCACCCGGATTGAGCGAACCCATGCCCCCACCGTGCCGCACTCCGCTAACAATTGCAAGCAACCCGCTTGCAACCGTGTCCCCGACGGCCCGATGGGCGGTTGCGGAGGGTGGACGTGGAGGTCCCGCGGGCCTCGGTGGGGCGCGCGGGACGTCCGGGGGTGCGGGGGCGTCAGCCTCGGGCGCCCCGCCGGAAGCGGGCCTTGGCCCAGAGGTAGCCGGTCAGGCCGATGCCCGTGCACCAGGCCAGGGAGACCCAGCCGTGGTGGGCGATCTCGGTGCCCATGAGCAGGCCCCGGAGGGTTTCGTTGAGGGGGGTGAACGGCTGGTGGTCGGCGAACCAGCGCAGCCAGGAGGGCATGGAGTCGGTGGGGACGATGGCGCTGCCCAGGAAGGGGAGGAAGGTGATGGGCATGGGGAGGTTGCTGGCGGACTCGACGGTCTTGGCGGCCAGGCCCATCCCGGCCGAGAGCCAGGTGAGGGCGAGGGCGAGGAAGGACAGCAGGCCGAGGGCGGCGAGCCACTCCACGGGGGTGGCGTTCGGGCGGAAGCCGACGGTCAGGGCGGCAGCCGTGACGACGGTCGTGCCGAGGACCGTCTGGACCAGGTTGCCCAGGACGTGGCCGGTGAGGAAGGAGGCGCGGGAGATCGGCATGGTGCGGAAGCGGTTGACGATGCCCTCCGTGACGTCCATGCAGACGCTGAGCGCGGCACCGATGCAGCCGGTGGCGACGGTCATCAGGATGATGCCCGGCGCCACGTAGTCGATGTATGCGTCCCCCGGCACCCGGATGCCCGCGCCGAGCGCGCCGCCGAAGGCGTAGGTGAAGAGGAGCAGGAACAGGACCGGCATCAGGACGATGGTGATGACCACCGACGGATAGCGGATCGCGCGCCTGAGGTTGCGGCGGAACATGGTGACGGAGTCACGGGCCGCGTAGCCGACACTGCTCATCGCGGGGTCTCCTGCCGCTGGTGGCCGGTGAGGGTGAGGAAGACGTCGTCGAGGTCCGGACTGTGCTGGGAGAGCGCCGCCGGGGTGAGTCCGGCGCCGTCGAGGACGTCCAGGACGGCGCGGAGGGTGGGGACCGTGCCGTCGGAGGGGATCTGGAGCGTGAGCTCCTCGTCGTCGCGACGGGGGCCGGGGAAGTGCCCGGCGGCCAGGTCGAGGGCGGCGGGGTCGGTGAACCTCAGCGCGATGTGCCCGCCGGGGACGAGGCGCTTGAGCTCCTCGGCCGTCCCTTCCGCGACGAGCCGGCCGCCGTCGAGCACGGCGATGCGGTCTGCGAGCCGGTCGGCCTCCTCCAGGTACTGGGTGGTGAGGAGGATCGTCACGCCGTCGTCGGTGACCAGGGAGCGGATGATCTCCCACATGGTGCGGCGGGAGCGCGGGTCGAGGCCGGTCGTGGGCTCGTCGAGGAAGATGATGCGCGGGTCGCCCACGAGGGTCATCGCGAGGTCGAGTTTGCGGCGCATGCCTCCGGAGTAGGTGGCGGCGGGCCTGCGGGCGGCCTCCGCGAGGTCGAAGCGGACCAGCAGGTCGGCGGTGCGGCGGCGGCCCTCGCGGCGGGGCAGATGGTGCAGGTCCGCCATGAGCATGAGGTTCTCCTCGGCGCTCAGGAGGTTGTCGACGGCGGCGAACTGGCCGGTGACGCCGATGAGTCCACGCACGGCGTCGGGCTCGTGGGCCAGGTCGTGGCCCGCCAGCCGGGCGGTGCCGGAGTCGGCGGCGATGAGGCTCGTCAGGATCTGGACGGTGGTGGTCTTGCCCGCGCCGTTGGGGCCGAGGAGGGCGAAGACGGAGCCGGCCGGGATGTCGAGGTCGATGCCGCGCAGGACCTGGTGGTCGCCGTAGGACTTGGTGAGGCCCGTGGCCGTGAGGGCGGCGGGAGGCCGGGGTACGGGTGTCGTGGGCATGACAGATAGCTCCTTGGCGGAGTGGAAGGGAGCGGGGGAGCGACGGGAGTGGGCCGCGCGGGCAGGTCAGGCGCGGCGGATGTGGATGTCCCCGAGCGAGGTGCGGGCGCTGATCTCCACGGTGTCGGCGGCGTCGCCGGGGCCCTCGGCGGAGCCGAGGGTGTTGCGCAGGACGCCCATCTTGGTCTGGATGTCGAGCCAGGCGGCGGTGGTGTCGGGGATGCCCACCTCCAGGTCGCCGGCGGAGCCGCGCAGGGTCACCGTGCCCCGGGCGACCCGGTCCAGGCGGATGCCGCCGAAGGCCGACTTGGCCTCCACGTCGCTCCGGGCGATGCCGACGTGGAGGCCGCCGTTCGCGGCGGTGGCCGTCAACGGGCCGGAGACCTCGGCCACCTCGGTGTCGCCGTTGCCGTTCTTCACCGTCAGGTCGCCCTCCACGGTGCCGACGGTGATGCGTCCGGCGCCGATGATCTCGGTGTCGGCGGTGGCGTGGTCGAGGCGGATCATGCCGAGCTCGCCACGCAGTCGGACCGTACCGGCCTCCTCGACGTTGAGGTCGCCGACCGACGTCTTCAGTCGGGTCTCGCCGAGGCGGCCGGTGCAGTGGAGGTCGCCGAGCTGCGCGGTGCCCTCCAGGGACGAGCCCGAGGGAAGGGCGACGGTGATGTCGATGCCGCCCACCCGGCCGAAGGGCCCGTTCCTGCGGGGGCCCTTCACCGTCAGGACGCCGCCGCCGCAGGTCACCTTGGTCTGGGCGGCGGCCTTGACGTCGGCGTCGGACGCGGGGTCGGCGGGGTGGACGTCGACCACGGTGTCGGCGCGGTCGGAGGCGACGATCCGGGCGGTACCGATCGAGAACTCGATGACGGCGGCGATCGGCTTGGGGGTGTCGTAGGAAGGCATGACGGATCTCCCGTCCTCTCCGGATGGGTGGCTGACGTGGGTGGTGGGTGGGGCCGCGGCCTCAGCGGACCCAGCCGGTGAAGCCCCGGTCGCCCAGGGCCCGGCTCGCCGTGGAGGGCCGGGGCGTGTCCGCCCGTGGAGCCGTTGCCGGCCCGAGCGCGGCGGAGGTGGCGCGGACCAGCCAGGCGTTGACGGACAGACCCTCGCGGCCGGCGGCCTCCTCCAGACGGGCCTTGAGGTGGGCGGGGAGGCGGAAGTTGATCCGGGCGGAGGCGCCGTCGTCCCCCTCCGGGAGGGGGGGTGGGGCGGGCGCCCCGGCCGGAGGTGCGGCCTCGGACACCGGGGCGGTCGGCAGCGTCACCACGAACTCCGGGTCGGCGCCGCGCAGTCTGACGTCGACCGACCCCGGGGCCAGTTCGCGCGTGACCTCGCTCATCGCCGCCGAGAGGGCGGTGAGGAGGGTGAGGCGGGTGGCCGAGTCCAGGGAGGCGGTGAGGCGCTCGGCCAGGGCTCGGGCCTCGTCGCCACCGGCTTCGGCGGCGACGGCGAGCTCCTGACGTAGGCGGTCGACGTAGGGCGTGAGGTCCATGGCGCCATGATGGCACATTCATGGCGCCATGCCAAGCGGTGATGGCGTCAGACCGGTCCGATGGTCGGCGCCGCGGCTGTCGGTGCAGGTCAGGCGCCTTATCCGGGAGAGAGGGTGGGTGGGATTCCGTCGTGGTGGGGGTGGTTCAGGGGTAGGTGTGGCGCGTGATGGCGCTATTTGGTGCCAGGTGGCGCCATGCGGCACCATGTGGTGTCGCGGCGTCAGGACGCGGGGCGGGAGCGGGCGAGTCGTTCCAGCCGCCGGTGGCCCCAGTCCGAGAGCGGGGCGGGGGCCTCGGGAGCCGACGGGTTCGCGCGCCTCCCGGAGGTGCTGGGTCGGCACCTGGCGGGTGCCTGAGCGGGGCGCGCCCCGGGCCGGGGGGCCGGTCCGGGGCGCGCGGGGTGCCGTGGGTGTCAGAACGGGTTGGTCTGCATCTGGCGGCAGGCGGTGACGAAGGAGATGAGCTCGTCGACCTTGTCCGACCTGGCGTCCACCGCCCGGTTGACGACCTTCACCAGGTGGTCGTACGCCTCGGTGTGGTCGTAGCGGGCGGTGTCGGCGATCTTCAGGGCCCACCGCCAGTACCCGCGGATGGTGTCCGCGAGCGGCATCCGGAACTGGGCGATGACCTCGCGGATCGGGTCCACGACGGCGTCGCCGTAGCGCTCCAGGTAGAGCCGGACCATGTCGGCGAAGAACGAGAAGTGCCGGGCCTCGTCCTTGCTGAGCCGGACCAGGATCTCCTTGAGCAGCGGATCACCCACGGCCTGTCGCAGATGCTGGTAGTAGATCTGGGTGGCCTTCTCCTGCACCAGGGGGTAGGTGAAGAACTGCACCGCCTCGTCGTAGGGCAGCTCGAACTGCTTGCGGCCCTCCTCGGCGAGCGAGTCCCACAGCGCGTCCCGCTCGGCCAGCCCCGCCGCCAGCTGGTACTTGGTCAGGGCGCGGGCGTGGGTGTCCTCCTCCTGGGCCCAGCGGACGGTGAAGTGGTACAGCTCGCGGTTGTGGATGTACGTCGCCCGGTCGACGCTGTCGTCCACGGGGAAGTTCTGCTCGTAGAGGGCGAAGTAGCCGGGCAGGTGGTCCTCGATGATGGTGATGAACTGCACGGCGGAGCGCTCGCCCTCGGTGAGCCGGTCGGCGTCGGCCTGCGTCCAGTCGAAGCTGAAATCGACGTCCCAGCGGAGCGTGGGCGGTGAGGTGCGCAGGAACGCGCTGACCGCCGTGTCCACGTCGGCGGCGGGCAGCAGTAGGCCGCCGACCTGGGCGACCTTCCACCCTGTCGTGACGGAGTCGGTCATCGCGCCCTCCTAACGGGATTTCTGGAGGGTGAGGGCGTAGTGCTTGGTGGTGAAGCCCCACCCCGCGTTGGCCGTCTTGAGGTACCGGGACAGCTGGTCGGACAGCCCCGGCTCGATCGCGTTCAGCCGGTCCGCGTTGCGTTCGACGTTGGCCAGCCAGTCCTCGATCGTCCGCCAGTAGTCCTGCGTCAGGTCGTCCACGGCGACGACGGTGAACCCGGCGTTCTCCGCCCCGCGCACGAGGTCGGAGAGGGGACGCATGTCGCCCCAGCCGAAGATGGAGTCGCGCACGAAGACGGAGTTCTCCCGTTCGGCGAACTCGGCCCGCTTGGCGGCGTTGCGGTAGCAGCTCTCGGAGACGTACATCCGGCCGCGCGGCTTGAGCGCCGCGTACGCCTTGCGGAAGACGCCGTCCAGGTCGGGCATGTGGACGATGGACCCGAGCATGCTGACGGCGTCGAAGGAGCGCGGTTCGGGCTGGTGCTCCTCGAACTCCCCGACCAGGGTGGACACCCGGTCGGTCAGGCCGGCCGCGGCGGCCCGCTCGGCGATGTAGGTGTGCTGGTTGGGCGCCGGGCTGATGCCGACCGTCCGGGCGTCGTACTCGGCGGCCATGAAGAGGATCAGCGAGCCCCAGCCGCAGCCGATGTCCAGGAGCCGCTTGCCCGGCTCCAGGCCGAGCCGGTCCGCTACATAATGCATTTTGTTCTGCTGCGCCTGGTCGAGGGTGTCCTCGTCCGTGCGGTAGATCCCGGCGCTGTACTTGCGCGTCCGGTCCAGGTACAGCTCGAAGACCCGCGGATCCTGGTCGTAGTGCTGGTTCGTCCTCGCCTCGGCACTCACCGTCAGCTCCGCTCGGCGAGCAGCGCCGCGACGGCGTCCGCGACGTGGTTGATCGTCTTGAAGCCGAAGACCTGGTCGTCCTCCAGCTCGATGTCGAAGGCCCGCTCGATGCGGGCGACGGAGCGCAGCACCTTCACCGAGTCGGCGCCCTCCACCGCGCTGAGGTCGGTGTCCGGGGTCAGCTCCTCGGCCGGGCGGCCGAACTCGGCCGCGACCAGTTCGGTGACCGTGCGGATGATCTCGTCCTTGCTCGTGTTCTCGGCCATGTCCGTGTCTCTCCTCGCGGGTGTCCGTGCGGTCGTGCTGGTCAGGGGGTGCGGAGCTCGGCCAGCGCCGTCTCGACGAGCCGGGCCTCGTGCTCGGACATCGCCATGCGCCTGCGGGCCTGCTCCTGGGTCACGGGCTGATAGGCGGCCGTGGCGAAGACGACGGCGTTGCCCTCGGCGTCGGTGATCTCGGCCTGGGCGTGGTGCGGGCCCGGGTCGCCCGCCACCGCTTCGGTGCTCGCCGTGCAGCGGTAGGACGCGCCCACCGACAGCGGCTCGACGTAGCGGGTGCGCAGGCTGGTGGTGAAGACGGAGACCCCGAGGCGCAGCACGAGCAGGTTGCCCATGATCTCGTCGCAGACCGTGGTGGACATGCCGCCGTGCACGACGCCCGGGTAGGACTCGAAGGTGCGGTCGAAGGTGAAGGCGCACGTGATGCCGCCGTCGGCGGTGTGCGCGAACCGCAGCCGCAGGCCCTGCTCGTTGGCCGGTGAGCAGCCGAAGCACCGGTAGTCCGGCAGCACCCGCCAGGGCAGCTCGACCGGGGCGCCGAGGGCGGCTTCGGCCGCGTCGGGGTGCGTCGTCATGCGGCGATCACCTCGGCCAGCGCGTGCCGGACCTTGCGGTTGGTCGAGAGGTCCATCTCCACGATGCTGCCGAAGACGCGGCGGATCTTCGTCTGGAGGTCGTTCAGCTCGTCGCCGTCGGCCACCCGTTCCAGGAAGAGCTCGAAGGCGGTGTCGATGGTCTCGTGGTCCTCCAGCTCGGTCAGGTTGCTCTTGAAGAGGCCGACGGGGTGCTTGATGCGGGAGTCGGAGGTGTAGACGTAGAGCGTCTCCAGCACCGAGGCCCGCTCCTCGGGGTGGCGGGCCAGCCGCTGACGGCAGTAGTGGATGAACTCCCGGGCGTGCGCGGCCTCGTCCCGGCTGGCCTTGAGCAGCAGGTCGTGGAGGACGGGCTCCTCGACGGCCCCGGCGACCCGGCGGTAGATGTGGTTGACCGTCAGCTCGGAGATGATGTTGGTGGCCAGCGTCGCCGAGGGCGTGGTGCCCGGGTCGTAGGGGGCCCGCATGGCCGCCACCGCGCCGTCGTCCACCTTCTCCCCGATGGCGTCCAGCCACGCCTTGAACATGTAGTGGTGCTGGACCTCCTGGTTGCCCCAGACCACCGCGAAGGTCGAGAAGTCGTAGTCGTCGACGAACTCGTTGAGGAAGCCGTGCACGGCGGCGATCACGTTCGACTCGCCCATCACGGCGCTCTTGGCGATCGTCACGTACTCGGGCTGGACGAGATCCTTGCGGACGGCGGAGAAGTCGACGTCGGTCAGTTTCCAGTGGTTGCGCTCGTACTGGGTGAACACGTCATAGCTGTGCATCAGTTGCCCCCTTCGGCCTGTTCTTCCGCGTACGCTTTCCGGGCGGTGAGTCGTTGGAGCTTTCCGCTGGTGGTGCGGGGGAGGGAGTCCGGGGCGGCGAGGACGACGCGCAGCTCGTCCAGCCCGAGCGCCGTGCGGACGAGGGTGCGCAGCCGGGCCGTCAGCTCCGGGTGTTCGGCCTCGGGGCGGCCGGTCTCGGCGACGAGCACCATGTACTCGGAGGGGCCGGAGGGCCCGGATGCCCCGCCGTCGTCGGCCTGGTGGACGAAGGCCACGCAGCGCCGTCGGTGGACGGCCTCGTCGGTGCGGACCGCGCTCTCCACGTCGTCCGGGTAGTAGTTGGTGCCCCGGAGGATGAGCATCTCCTTGGCGCGCCCGGTGATGAACAGTTCGCCGTCGGCCAGGTAGCCCAGGTCGCCGGTGCACAGCCAGCCGTCCTCGGTGAACGGCTGGGCCAGGGTGCCGGTGTCGTCGACGTACCCCGCCGTGACGGACGGCCCCCGCAGCTGCACCTCGCCGACCTCCCGCTCCCCGGCCACGGCTCCCTCCTCGGGACCGGCGACGCGCAGCCGCATCCCCAGGACCGGGCTGCCGACGCTGACGACGCCGCGCGCGCCCGGTGCCGTCCGGTCGACCGGCACGGCGGTGCCGCGCTCGGCCAGGGCCGTGCGGTCGACCCACTCCCAGCGCGGTGCGCGTTCCAGCGGCGGGAAGGTGACCGCGAGCGTGGCCTCGGCCAGGCCGTAGACCGTCAGCATCGTGCGGGGATCGAAACGGGCCGGGGCGAAGTGCTGGAAGAACGCCTCCAGCGAGTCGACGGCGATCGGCTCGGCGCCGTTGAACGCGACCCGCCACCGGGACAGGTCGTAGGACGCCGCCTCCTCGGCCGGTACCGCGTCCACCAGGTAGTCGTAGGCGAAGTTGGGCATCGGGCTGATGGTGTAGCCGCCCTCGGCGAACCGCCGCAGCCAGCCGGCCGGGTCCTTGACGAAGGCCGAGGGCCGCCAGATCGTGCACGGGACGCCGGTGAGGATGCCGGTCAGCGTGCCGAAGAGGCCCATGTCGTGGAAGAGCGGCAGCCAGCTGGAGTTCCGGTCGGCGGGCGTGAGCGCGATCCCGTCGCGGATCGCGCGCAGGCAGGTCAGCACGCCCGCGTGGGTGAGCCGGACGCCCTTCGGGTAGGAGGTGCTGCCCGAGGTGTACTGGAGGACGATCTCGCGTTCGGTTCCCACCTCCGCGCCGTCCACCTCGCGGTCACCGTCGACCAGCGTCTCCGAGGCCGGCAGGACCCGGCGGCCCGGCAGTGCCTCCTCGATGAACGGCAGCATCGGCGTCAGCCGGCCCGAGATCAGGACGTCCTTGATGCCGGCGTCGTCCAGCACGCTGACCAGTTTGGCGGTGTCGGCCTCCCGGGCGTTCATCGGGAGGGGGCAGACGCACGCCCCGAGCCGGCTGAGCGCGAAGAACAGCAGGAGGAAGTCGGGTTCGTTGGTGGACAGGGCGCCGACGCGGTCGCCCGTACGGATGCCGAGGTCGTGCAGCCTTCCGGCGATGCGGCGCGAGCGTGTGCTCAGCTCGCGCAGGGAGAGCGCGGTCCGCTCGGCGGGGAAGTCGACGGTGACCTCCCCGTACCCGGCGACCATCGTGTCCAGCGCGCTGTGCAGTGTCGGTTGGTCCATACGTGCCCCCGTTTCGCGTGGTCAGTCGGACGTCGATATCTCCTGGAGTTCCGCCGTCGAGGAGCTCGGGCGGAGGGACCAGCGGCCGTCACGGTGCCCGGGCGTCCACCGGGTGAGGCGGACGGCTCCGGGTGCGGCACCGGGTGCGGCTTCGGTGGTGAGCGCCAGGTGGCGCCGGCCGAGGTCGAGGGTGCGGGTGCGCAGCCCGGTCGCCGCGCCGCGCCAGGTGGCCTCAGCCCAGGTCAGGCCGGGGTGGTCGGTGAAGTGAATGGTGGCCAGCCCGGCGCGCAGCCCGTGGCCGAGCGCCTTGGCGACGCTCTCCTTGGCCGCCCACAGCTGTCGGGCCCCGCCCGGCCCGGCGAGCAGGGGCGCGTCCGCGTCGGCGCAGTAGCGGTCGGCGACCTCGCGCAGCTCGCCCTCCGGCGCGTCCTCGACGTCGACGCCGCAGGGGCCGGTGCTCTGCAGGAGGGCGAGCAGCCCGGAGTCGTGGCTCACGTTGAGGTGCGGGCGCCCGGTGGCGCGTCGTCGGACGGCGCCGGCCAGGAGCCGGGACGCCTCGGCCTGGGTGCGGCGGTGTCCCGGCGCGTACCGGCCGTGCACGGCGGCGCGCTCCGGTTCCGGTAACGCGGCCGGCAGGTGTGCTGCCACGGTGTGCACCGCGGACAGTTCGACCAGGTGAAGATGAAGATCAGCCCCCGTTGTCGTCTCCATGGACGCCCGGCTACGGTCTTCCGGTCGTGGCGGGCAGCGTGGCCAGGCCGCGGAACTGCAGGTTGTCCGCGCGCCAGCGGTACGGGCGCTCCGGGTCCAGCGCGAGGTCGGGGATGCGCCGCGTCAACTCGCGCAGTGCGTAGGCCCCTTCGACCTTGGCCAGCCCGGCGCCGATGCAGTAGTGCACGCCGGTCCCGAGGGCGACGTGGCCGGTCTCGGTGCGGGTGACGTCGAGCCGGTCGGGGTCGCTGAACTGCGCCGGGTCGCGGTTGGCCGAGCCCCTCACGAGGTAGGCGAGCTGGCCCTGCCGGATCGTCGTGCCGTGCAGCTCGACGTCCCGTGTCACCAGCCGGTGGGTGAGCTGCACCGGGCCGTCCCAGCGCAGGATCTCGTCGACGGCGGCCGGGATGCGGTCCGGCTCGGCCTTGAGCAGTTCCCACTGGTCGCGCTCGGCGAGCAGGCCGCGCAGGCCGTTGCCGAGCATGTCGACGCTCGTCTCGTAGGTGGCCACGAGCAGCAGGAGGAGGTTGGAGCACAGCTCCTCGTCGTCGAGCCGCTCGCCGTTCTCCTCGGCCTGGGCCAGCCGGGAGATGAGGTCGTCCCCCGGGTTGCGGCGGCGCTCGGCGATCACCGCGCCGAGGTACTCCATCATCTGCCGCAGCGACTGGGCGGCCGGGCCGTGCGTACCGAGCAGGTCGGGCGCGCCGCCGAGGAACAGCTTCATGGTGTCCGCCCACTCGGTGAGCAGCGGCCCGTCCTCGTCCGGGAGGCCGTAGAGGGCGAGGAGCACCCCGATCGGCACGGCGCGGCTGAGGTCGGGGATGAGGTCGAAGCTGCCGCGCTCGAGCAGTGAGTCGACGAGCCGGGCGACGATGCCCTCCACCCGGGGCTCCACCTGGCGCACGTCCCGGGGGCTGAAGCCCTGGGACATCAGCTTGCGCACCCGGGTGTGCTCGGGCGGGTCCAGCATCCACATCCACTGCGAGGCGAGCTCGACGAAGCGCTCCATCGCGGGGGACGGGTCGGCGCCGCCCCGGGCCGCGAGCAGGCCGATGCGCCGGGAGGAGAACGTCTCGTGGTCGCGCAGTGCCGCGTGCACGTCGTCGTACCGGGTGAGCAGGTAGCCGTGCAGCTGGTCGTCCCAGTGCACCGGTGCGTGTTCGCGCAGCAGCGCGTAGGTCGGGTAGGGATCAACGAAGACGTCGTGACTGAGCAGCTTGAGCTCGCTCGTCGGGCTCGGTCCCGCCATGGCTCAACTCCCTTCTCTGGCAAGTTCGTCGAACAGCTCCCGGGGCAGTTCGGCGACCCCCGTGCCGGCCAGGACGGGCGCGCCCTCGGCGCCCACGACCTGCACCTCGCAGTCGAGCAGGAGGTGCCCCTCGGGCACGTCCGGTGCGTTCTCCGCCTCCCGCACGGAGACGCTCGCCGAGACCGTGTCCCCGGCGAAGACGGGGGCGAGGAAGGTGAAGGAGAGCTCCCGCATGTGCACACCCGGTTCGGCGAGCAGCGGCACTGCGGTGAGGGTGAGCGCGCCCTGGGCCATGCGGCGGTCGCCGTGGCCGCCCATGTGGTGGGCGCCCAGGTCACCGGTCAGGCGGGCGCAGACGTCGATCTGCTCGGAGTGGAACGTGTGCGTGGCGGTGCGGGTGATGCCCATGGCTGCCAGTCCCTTCAGGCGCCGACGATGAATCCCTTGCTGCGGCCGGTGATGACGATGTCGTCCCCGCACCGGACGCGGGCGTCGAACGCGATCTTCGTCATTCCCTCCGTCGGCTCCAGCCGGGTGACCTCCAGCTCGGCCGTGATCTCCTCGTTCCGGCCGACCGGCCTGGACACGGTCCAGTCCATCTTCTGGGAGAGGTAGTCGAGGTCGCCGCCCAGCTTGGTCAGCGGTGCCAGCACCAGCAGGTACGGCAGCTCCTCCGGCAGCGGGTCGACGGCCTTGCCGCGCAGCTCGTGGAAGTCGCGGACGTCCTGGTCGGTGTACCGCTTGGTCCAGGCCAGAACCGTGCCGACGGAGATGTCCCCGTGCACGGCGTTCTTGATGGTGTTCGACGACAACGGCCCCTCCAGGACGGGAGTCACGACGTGGGGGATGGCGGCGGCGGACTCGGTCGACGTGCTGGCTACTAACGGGTATCCGCTGGGAATCATCCCGCACGGGGCCGGGGAACGAACCTGCCAGAGGCAAGTGTGAGCCACTTCACAACACCTACCCCCGTGGTCACCCTGGTTCGTTCAAACCTCAAGCAAACAGGGCGACTTGGCAGGTGGACGATCAGATGAGGCTGTGGTGGAGGGCGCGCGCCACGGCGTGGGAGCGGTTGCGCGCGTGCAGGCGCGACATCAGCTCGTAGATGACGTTCTTCACGGTGTGCTCCGAGCAGGACAGCGTGCGGGCTATGGCCGTGTTGGCGTGGCCCTCCGCCATGAGGGTGAGGACGGCGGTCTGGCGGGCGGTCAGCCGGGGCGCCTCCGGCCGGTGGGCCGCGCCGGGCGGGGACGTGGCCCGGCCGAGCAGGCGGACGAGGTCGGAGTAGGGCATCTCGACGGGGTCGTCCGACGGCGGGCGGGGTCCTCCGGCGGTCGTGGTGGCGGTGGCGGTCACAGCAGACCCGCCCGCAGCGCGTAGGCCACGGCGTGCGCGCGGTTGCGCAGCCGGAACCGCTGGGTGATGTCGTGGACGATCGTGGTGACGGTCCGGGGGGAGTAGCAGAGCCGCTCGGCGATCTCGCTGGTCTCGTGCCCGTCGGCCACCATCCGCAGCACGGAGCGCTCCCGGTCGTCGAGACCTGCCGCCGCCCAGGGGGCCGTGGCCCGGGAGACGGAGTGTTCGAGGAGGAGGTCGAGGAGGTCCGGCGGCAGCGTGCAGTCGCCCCGGGCGGCGGCCAGGACGGCGCGGGCGAGGCGGGTGGGGTCGGCCTCGCGGCGGCGCAGCAGGCCCCGGGCGCCGGCGGCGAGGGCGTGCAGCGTGTCGGCCGGGGCCGGCTCGGCGGCGACGAGGACCACGTCGGGACGTGCGGGCGTGTCCCGGACGGTGCGCAGGACGTCCAGCTCGGCGCGGCCCAGGGCGTCCGCGGTGATGACGACGACGCGCGGGTCGTCGTCCGGGTCGACCAGCCGCACCTGTGGGCAGGAGAGCAGTGTGGCCTTGGTGCCGGCTTCGAGCACCGGGTCGAGTGCGACGACGTCGACGGGTACGGGGTCGCCCATGTGGTCCTCCGTGGGGTCGTCCGCCGGCCGGTGTGGTGGCGGAAGGGGAACGGGTACCAGGCTGCGGCGAGCGGGCCGGTGGCGACATCGGGCCGCTCCCCCCATTTTTGGCCACCCCCGCCCGTGCGGCCCGTGCGACCGGCGCGGACGGGGGTGGGGAACGGCGGACGGGTTCGAGCGCGGCGCGAGCGGAGCGCGAGCCGCAGTGGGGAGACTGCGGTGGCGGTGCGGTGTGCCGCCGGTGGCCGCGCCGCAGATCGGGCGGGGTGCGGACGGGGCCTGGGGGGCCGCGTGCGGAATATGGGGGCCGAGCCCCCATGTGCGCGGCGGCGGGCTCTGCGAACTTTCTTGGTGTGACTGACACCGCCACTGCCGAAGAGCCCCAGGTGGGCGGCCTCCCCCCGTTCTGGTGGGCGCCGGGCCTGAACCTGCGGGAGCGACTCGCCGCCCCGGGGGCGCCCCGTCCCCGGCAGGGTGACGCCGCCCGCCCCCGGCCCGCCGCGTGGTCGCTGGGGGACGTGGACGGCTTCGCGGCCCGGCTCGCGGGCCTCGGGCTCGGCGAGGACGTGGCCAGGGCGCTGGCGGCGGAGACCCCCGAGCGACTGGCGGAACGCGCCGCCAAGCCGGAGTGGGCGCGGTACGCCGAGCGCGTGGTCGCGTCGGCACCGGAATGGCCGGCGGAGGAGACGCGGGAGAGCGAGGAGACGCCGGAGACCGACGGCACTCCGGACGCCGAGGGCGCCGAGGTGTTCCTGCCCGTGCTGCGCCCGCTGATCCGGGCGGCCTGGGCGGCGGCGGAGGAGCGGCTGGAGCCGGAGCTGCCGCACGACGAACTGGCGGCCGTCCGCGAGGGGTTCGAGCGGAGCCTGGGGAAGCGCCTGGCCCACCTGGCGGCCCGGTCCCTGGTCACGCAGCTGCACCGGGCGCGGACGGCCGGGGTGCTGGCGGGCGGGACGTCGCGGGAGCGGTTCGCGGCGTTCGTCGCCGGGGCCGGCACCCGCCAGGGCCTCACGACGCTGTTCACCCGCTACCCGGTCCTGGCCCGGATGCTGGCCGTGACCTGCCACAACGCCGCGCGCAACACGGTGGAGCTGCTGCGCCGCCTGGTGGCCGACCGGAGCCGGATCGCCGAGGGCCTCTTCGGGGGCACCGACCCGGGCGCCGTCCACCGGATCGACTTCGGCCGGGGCGACGCCCACCAGGGCCACCGGGCGGTGGCCGTCGTGCACTTCGCCGGAGGCGGCACCGTCGTCCACAAGCCCCGGCCGCTGGGCCAGCACGCGCTGCTGGACGAGGTGGTGGCCTGGGCGAACGGCCGGGTGCCGGGGCTGGGGCTGCGCACGCCGCGCTCGGTGCACGGCGCCGGGTACGGCTGGCTGGAGTTCGTGGAGCACACGCCGTGCGAGTCGGCCACGGAGCTGGACGTCTTCTACCGGCGGCAGGGCGCGCTGCTGGCGCTGCTGTACGCGCTGGACGGCGTCGACATGCACTACGAGAACGTGATCGCCTGCCGGGACCAGCCCGTCGTCGTCGACGCCGAGACGCTGCTGCACGCCGGGCTCTCCCCGGCCGTGACGGCGGGCGCCGACCCGGCGGCCGACGCGCTGGCCGCCTCGGTGCACCGCACCTGCCTGCTGCCGAGCCTCCTCATCGGGGAGGACGGCGCCCTGGACATCTCCGCCCTCGGGGGCGGGGCCGGGGGCGGCTACCCGAGTGCGGCGATGCGCTGGGAGGGCGTCGGCACGGACGAGATGCGGGTGCTGCGCGGCCGGGTGGAGAGCCCGCAGGGCCAGAACCGGCCCCGGCTGCGCGGCCGGACGGCGGGCCGGGGGCACGCGGACCACCGGGCGGCGCTGCTGGAGGGCTTCCGCGCCGGGTACGACGCGGTCGTCGGCCACCGGGAGGAGCTGCTCGGGGAGGACGGACCGCTGGGGCGCCGGTGCGAGGCGCCCGGCCGGCTGATCGCCCGCTCGACGCGCCTCTACACGACGCTGCTGGACGAGTCGGCGCACCCGGAGGTGCTGCGGGACGCCCTGACGCGCGACGTCGTGTTCTCGCTGCTGTGCACCGAGTCCGCGCAGGACCCGGCCCGGCAGCGGCTCGTCGAGGACGAGATCGCCGACCTGTGGGGCGGCGACGTCCCCCTGTTCCTCCACCACCCGGCGCGGACGGCGGTCCTCACCTCGCGGGGCGACGTCCTGGAGGACGTGCTGCCGGTGCCGGGTCTGCGCACCGCGCTGGACAAGATCGCGGCCATGGGCGAGGTGGACCGCCACGACCAGGAGTGGGTGATCTCGGCGACGCTCGCCGTCACCGGAGCGAACCTCAGCTCGCGCGGGGCCCGTTCGGTCCTCACGGGACCGTCCGCTCCGGCGGTGGCGCCCGAGCCGTCACGGCTGCTCAGCGCGGCGTGCGGCGTCGCGGACGAGATCGCGGCCCGCGCCGTGCACAGCGGCGGCCGGGTCAACTGGCTGGGTCTCGAACAGGTTTCGGGTCAGCACTGGGCCGTCCTGCCCATGGGCGGCGGACTCGCGCAGGGGTACTGCGGCGTGGCCCTGTTCCTGGCGCAGCTCGGGGTGCTGGCGGACGCCGACCGGTACACCGAGCTGGCCGCCGAGGCCGTCCGGCCGCTGCCGCTGCTGCTGGCCGCGCTGGCCAAGGAACCGGAGCTGAGCGCCGCCGTGGGGCCGGGCGCCCTGCACGGCCTGAGCGGCATCGTCTACACGGTGGCGCGTCTGGCGCCCATCGTGGGCGAGGACCTGGCCGGCTGCCTCCCGGACGCGCTGTCCGCCCTGGAACTCGCGGCCGAGGTCACCGACGGAGAAGCCGCCGGTGACCTCGGCCTCCCGGCCGGTGACGGGATCGCGGAGGGTCTGGCCGGTGCCGTGGCCGCCGCCGTCGCGGTGCACCGGGCGAACGCCGCCCCAGGGGCGGGGGAGACGGCCAGGCGGCTGGCCGACCGGCTGCTGGCCCGCGTCGGACGGCGCCCGGCCCCCGGCTCCGAGCCCCAGGCCCACCCCCGCGCCGGGACGCACGGATTCGCCGAGGGGGACGCCGGCATCGGCTGGGCCCTGCTGCGGTACGCCGCCGTGCGGCGGGCGACGGACGCCGGGAGCGCCGCCGCAGTGGACCGCCTTCCGGCCTCGGCGCACGCAGCCGTCGGGGGCGAACTGCTGGGCCGCGCGGTCGACGCGGCCCTGGAGCGGCCGACGGAGCTCGGCTGGTACTCCGGTCTGGCCGGTGTCGCCCTGGCCGCCGCCGACACGGCGGGGACGGTGGGAGCGGAGGCGTCCGCCGCGCGGCTGGAGACGTGCGCCGCCCGGCTGGACGTCCCCGCCCACGCCCCCGACCTGAGCCTGCGGCACGGCGTCCTCGGTTCGCTGGAGGCGCTGGCCGCCCTGGCCGCCGTGGACCACCCGCGCACCGGGGAGATCCGCTCCGCCCTGACCTACCGCACCGGGGAGGTGCTGGGCCGGCTGGACCAGCACGGTCACCGCTGCGGCACCCCCGACCACGTCCCCTCCCCCGGTTTCCTCACCGGCCTCTCCGGCATCGGGTACGCGCTGCTACGGCTGGCGTTCCCGGACCGGGTCCCGTCCGTCCTGCTCCTCGACACCGCCCCGGCGTCGCCCGGGGGGTCGCGCACCACCTGAACCGGAACCGCTCGTACGTCCCACCTCTCCCGCAGAAAGGTCGTCATCATGCAGAAGCACCCGGTCACCGCCGCCACCGCCACCGCCACCGCCGCCACCGCCGAGGCGACCGAGGCCGTCCCCGCCCAGCCCGGCGGCGTCGAGGACCCCGCCGGCCAGGTCACGCTGAGCGGCCGCAACCGGGCCTGCGCGCGGGCCAGAGTGCTCGCCGGGCTCGTGCTCACCAGCGGCGTCGTCGTGACGCTCAGCCAGATGGACACCAGCGTCTCGGCGCCGTCCTGACCGTCCGTCCGTCGTGGCCCGGACCGGGCTCCGGACTCCGGTCCGGACTCCGGTCCCGGCGGTCCGGAATCCGCAGTTCCGATTGTCGGAGCCGGATGTAGGGCGCACACGAACGCTTCACGTCGAGATGCCCGCTGACTACCATGACCGCTCATGCGTTCCCGTACGCGGTTCATCGTCGGTCGTGACCCGGAGCTGTCGGAGATCGGCCGGGCGCTGACCGACGCCCGGGAGGGCCGCGGCGGGGTCGTCTTCCTCGTGGGGGAGGCGGGCATCGGCAAGTCCCGGCTGGCGGCCGAGGCCGCGGGGACGGCGTTCGGCTCGGGGATGCGGGTCCTGCGGGGCCGCAGCAGCACCACGGGCCCCACGGTGCCCTTCCGGCCGCTGACCGAAGCGCTGATGACGCTCTTCCGGAGCGGGGAGCCGCTGGACGACCTGCCGCTCGGCCCCTACCGGCCGACGCTCGGCCGGATCATCCCGGACTGGAGCAGCGACACCCAGGAAGACAGTTCCATGGTCATCCTCGGGGAGGCGGTGCTGCGGCTGCTCATCGCCACGGGGAAGGAGCACGGTCAACTCCTGCTGCTGGAGGACCTGCACGACGCCGACCCCGAGACGCTCGCGGTCGTCGAGTACCTGGTGGACAACCTGGAGTACACCAACGTCGTGCTCCTGGCCACGATCCGCACGGAGCCGTGCGACGCGCTCGACATGGCGGAGGCCGCCGGACGGCGCGGCGCGGGCGCCGTGCTGGAGCTGGCGCCGCTGACCCGCACCGAGGTGGGGGGCGTCGTCGCCGCCCAGCTCGGCACCGAGCCCGAGCAGGTGCCGCCGGAGGTCCTGGAGCGGCTGTGGGACGACAGCGCCGGGAGCCCCTTCCTCGTCGAGGAACTGCTCCAGGGTCTGATCAGCAGTGGCGCGCTGGTGCGCGGCGACGAGGGCTGGCGCGTCGTGGGCAGCCTGCGCAGCGACGTCTCCACGGCCCTCGCCCGGGGCATCCTGCGGCGCATCGACCGGCTGGGGCCGCAGGGGCTGACCCTCCTCTCGGCCGCCGCCGTGATCGGCAGACGGTTCCCGCTGACCGTGCTCCAGCGGATGACCGGCATCGACGACCGCGGCCTGCTGAGCCACCTGCACGCGGGGGTGGCGGCCCAGCTCGTCGTGTCGGACGAACCCGCACCGGACTGGTACGCGTTCCGGCACGCGCTGACCGCCGAGGCGCTGATGACCCAGCTCACGCCGGGCAACCGGGCCGAGATGGCGGGCCGCGCGGCGGACGCCGTCCAGAAGCTGCACCCCGCGCTGGAGGGCGAGTGGTGCCCGCTGGCGGCCGAACTGCGCGAGCAGGCGGGCGCGGACGGTGAGGCCGGACGGCTGTTCGCGGACGCCGGGCTGCGCGCCCTGGCGGCCGGGGCGATCGGTTCGGCGGTCACCCTCCTGGGCCGCGCCGAACGGCTCCTCGCCGGGAACCAGGACACCGCCCGCCGCACGGAGGTCCTGGAGGCGTTGCTCCCGGCGCTCGCCGAGGCCGGGGACTTCGCGCAGGCCTTCAGCTTCGCGGAGCACCTCCACACCCCCGGTGGCAGCGGGCTGAGCGCCCAGCGGCTGGCGGTGCTCCACACCCGGCTCGCCAAGGTGGCCCACACCTCCGGCCGGTGGGAGGACGGCAACCGGCAGATCGCCCGTGCCCGGGCTCTGCTGGGCGAGGGTCCCGACGAGCGGTCCACCGCGCCCATCGACGTGACGGCCGCCTACCTCGCCCTGGACACCCCCGGCCCGGACCGTACCCAACTGGCGGAGAAGCTGGCCTACTCGGCGCTCCAGGCGGCCGAACGGCACGGGATGGCCACCGTCGTCTGCCAGGCCTGGGAGCTCCTGGCGACGCTGGCCCGGGAGCGGGACTTCGACGAGGCCTCGGCCCTGCTCCAGTCGGCGCTGAGCACCGCGGAGCGCCACCAGCTGCCGGTGCAGCGCATGTACGCGCTGACCCGCATCGGCGGGAACAGCTGGCTGACGGAGGGCAGTACGGACGGGCTGCTCGCGGCACGGAACGAGGCGCAGCGGCTCGGTTCGGCCACCATCGTCTACACCATCGACGGCATCCTGATCCTCGACGCCGTCCTGCGCGGCGAGTTCGACGCGGCACGGGAGGCCGGCCGGGAGTGTCTGGCGGTCGTCCAGCGGCTCCGGCTGGCCCCGGCGAGCCGGTACGTGCTGATGGCGCAGGCGACCCGGGCCGCGCACCTGGGCGACCGGGCGGCCATGGACGGCGCGCTGGCGGCGTTCGCCGAGTGGGACGGCAGCGGGTCGCAGGAGGAGCCGCTGACCCGGGGGCTGGCCCGGGCGTTCTGCTCGCTCCTGGAGGAGGACCGGGCCGGGGCGCTGGCGGAGCTGCGGGCCGTCGCCGCGCTGGAGGACGCCAACCCCAGCACCTACTACCTCAGCGGCCGGTACGGCATCGGGCTGCTGCTGGAGGTGCTGGCGGGGGAGGCCGACCGGGGCCGGTTCGAGGAGGTCGCCGCGACCGCCCCCGGGCGGATGCGCTGGAACCGGCAGTTCCTGCTCTTCGCGGACGCGGTCCTGCTGGGCCGGGACGGGCGCGGGGACGCGGCGGAGGCGGCCGTCGCGGAGGCGTTGCGGGTCGCCGCGCCGTACCCGACGGCGCTGCACCTGGGGCTGCGGCTGATCGCCGAGGCCGCCCACGAGAGCGGCTGGGGGGAGCCGGTGGCCTGGCTGCGCAAGGCCGAACTCCACTTCCACCAGAACGCGGTGACGGCCGTGGCGAACGCCTCGCGCGCGGCGCTGCGCGGCATGGGCGCCCCGGTGCACCAGCGGCGCAGCGGCGCGAGCCGCATCCCCGACGAGCTGCGCACGCAGGGCGTCACGGTGCGCGAGTACGAGGTGTTCCAGCTTCTGGCGGAGCGGCTGGGCAACAAGGACATCGCCGACCGCCTCTACATATCGCCGCGCACCGTGGAGAAGCACATCGCCGCCCTCGGCACCAAGACGGGCCGCCCGAACCGGGCGGCCCTGTGCGAGTTGGCGGCCGCGCTGGCCTCCTGAAACCCCGCCGCCCCGCGCGTCGCGCGGGCGACGGCGGGGCGGCGGGGCGGTGAGGACGGCGGGGCGGCTGGGTCAGCGCATGCCGCGCACGGTCCTGGAGCTGAGCACCCCGAGCGCCGTCAGGCTGAGCAGCACGGCCGAGAAGGCGAACAGCGTGTCCGTGCCCGTCCGGGCCAGCGAGCCGCAGAGCACGAGGGAGAGCGGGGCGACGGCGTACCCGATCACCATGTCCACGGAGATGACGCGGCTGAGCACCGAGCCGTGGATGTTGCGCTGGATCCAGCTCATCCCGAAGACGCCCTGGAAACCGATGCCGAAGCCCATGGTGAGGACGGTGATCAGGGCCGCCACCGTGCTGTCGACCAGGCCGAGCGTGCCCATGCCGACGGCGAGCCAGCCCGCCAGGGCGGCGATCAGCAGCCCGACGCGCGGTCTGCTGCTCAGCGCGCCGCCGACGAGCGTGCCGAGCATGGCGCCCGCCGCGAGCGCGCCGTTGAGGAGGCCGAGGGTCGTCGAGCCGCCCTCCAGGCCGGTCTTGGCGAGGGTGGCGAAGCCGACGGTGAACGGACCGGCCTGGCAGAACGTGACCGCCGCGTCGACGACGAGGATGGTGCGGATGCGCGGGTCCTCCCAGGCGTAGCGCAGGCCGGCCCGGATGCGGGCCATGAGGGAGTTGTCGCCGTCCGGTGCCGGGGCGACCGGTTCCGTGCCGTCCGCGTCCCGGTCCTTCACCGCGCCCGCCGCGTCCGCCGCCGACGGTTCGGGGTCCCCGGCCTCGGCGGGTTCCTTCGGGGGCAGGGTGCGGACGCGCGACACGCACAGGCCGCACAGGGCGAAGCACACCCCGTCGACGAGGAAGGCCACGGGTGCGTTCGTGACGGCCACCACGATGCCGCCGACCGCCGGGCCGAGCACCGAGGAGACCTTGATGCCGACGCCGAGCAGCGCGTTGGCCGAGGGCAGCAGGTCCTTCTCGACCACGGACGGCAGGATGGAGGCCCGCGCGGGCTGGAAGAAGGCGTCCACGGCCCCGAACGCGGCGGCGGCGCCGCACAGGAGCCAGACGTTGAGCGCCCCGCCCAGCCCGGCCAGGCCGACCGCCACCATCAGGACGGCACGGGCGTAGCTGGAGAACCGCATGAGCGTGCGGGAGGACCACTTGTCGCTGAGCGAGCCGCCCACGAGCGTCAGCAGGGCGCGCGGGATCGCCTGGCAGGCGAGCACGTAGCCGAGCGCGAGCGTGGAGCCGGTGAGGCTCAGGGTGATCCAGGAGAAGGCGATGTAGCTGAATCCGTCGCCGAGCAGGGACAGGGACTGCCCCAGCCACAGCAGGCGGAACGACGGCGAGCGGGCGGGTGCGCCCAGGCGGGAGCCCGCCGCCGTCAGTGTGTTCGCCATGTCGAACCCTTCGTCGGGCCGCCGTGCGGCGGCCGTTGGTCAGTAGCGGACGGGCAGGGCCGTCAGGGCGCGGTTGAGCAGCGAGGGCTGCCAGGTGTGCCGCCCGTCGGTCAGGCGCAGGGCGGGGTACTCGCGCAGGAGGACGTCCACCACCACGCCCGCGACGAGGCGGGCGAGCGCGGCGCCGATGCAGAAGTGGGCGCCGAAGCCGAGCCCGAGGTGGGAGGCGGCGTTGTCGCGCCGGACGTCGAACGTCCCGGGGTCGGGGAAGCGTGCGGGATCGCGGTTGGCCGCCGCCGTCACCAGGAACACGCGGTCCCCGGCCCGCAGGGTCTCGCCGTCCAGCTCGGCGTCGTGGGCGACGGTGCGGACGGACATCTTCGACGGTCCGTCGAAGCGCAGCGTCTCCTCCACGGCGGCCGGCACGAGCTCCGGTTCCGCGCGGACGGCCGCCAGGGACTCCGGGTGGGTGAGGAGGGCGCGCACGGTGTTGGCGATGAGGTTGCTGGTGGTCTCGCCGCCCGCGAAGGCCATCTGCGTCAGCATGCCGACGAACTCCTCCTCGCTGACGGAGGTGCCGATGCGGCCCTGCGCCAGCACGGAGCTGATGAGGTCGTCCTTCGGCTCGGCTCGGCGCTGCCGCACCAGGTCGGCGAGGTAGTCCTCCAGGTTGACCAGGGACTGGAGCGAGGTGCGGTACTCCCGCTCCTCCTGGGCCGCGCCGAGGATGAGGTCGCCCACCCGGGCGTTCCAGTACCAGAACGACGGGCTGTGGGCCTGCGGGACGCCGAGCCAGCGCGCGAAGACGAGGGCCGGCAGCGGCCGGGCGACGTCCGCGAGCAGCTCGCCCGTGCGGCCGGGGGCGGCGCGGCGGGCCAGCATGGCCCGGGTGGCCCGTTCGACGAAGGCGCGGTAGCGGCCGATGGCGCGCGCCGAGAACTGCTCCTGGAAGGCCTGGCGGAGCCGCCGGTGGTTCGGCGGGTCGTTGAAGACCATCCAGCGGGAGAGGATGCCGAAGGCCCGTCCGGCGTCCTCGCGGGCGCCGTCGGGGACGGCGTCCATGAGGGGGCGGACCCGCTCGGCGGAGAACGCCGGGTCGCGCAGGCAGTGCATCACCTGGGCGTGCCCGGTGACCAGCCAGGCGCGGTGCAGGGCGCTCCAGTACACGGGCCGGGTCGCGCGCAGGGCGTCCAGGTAGCCGTACGGGTCGGCGGTGAGGGCGGGTTCGAGGAGGTAGCGCTCGGTGAAGCCGGGCGCGGGGGCCGTCGTCGCGTGCGTCAGGGTCGTCATCGCCGGGCCCCCGTCACGATCGTGTCCAGCAGGGCCGCGGTCGAGGGCATGAGGCGTTCGGACATCATGGACATGTGGTCGCCTTCGGTGACGTGCACCGTTACTCCGCCCTGCGCCACGGCGCGCCAGCGGTCGAGGTAGGTGCGGTAGTCGACGTCGAGGCCGGGCATGGGTTCTCCGTCCGGCAGGCCGGCGGCCACGGAGCCGACGACGAGGTGGAGGTGGCCGGGGTAGGGGCGGGTGCGGTAGTCGGCGAGGGCCGTCAGCAGGGAGTGCCAGACCTCGATGGGGGCGTTCTCGACGAGGGCCGCCTCGCTCGGGCTCATGCCGTTGTCCAGCAGGAGGCGGGTCAGTTCGGCCACGGCGGCCTCGCGCTCGGGGGACGGGGGCAGGGCTCGCACGTGGTCGCGCAGCCGTAGCCCCTCCTCCATGGCCCGGCCGACCCCGAGGAGGCGGGCGCGGGCGTCCGGGTTGGGCAGGTAGGGCTCGATCAGGACGAGCGGTTCGACGGGATGCCCGGCCTCGTGGAGCTGGGTGGCCATCTCCAGGGCGAGGTTGGCGCCCATGGACCAGCCGAGGAGGTGGTGCGGTCCCGCCGCGCCGTGCGCGGTGATCTCGCCCGCGTAGTTGGCGGCGATCCCGGCGATCGTCGTCGGGTCGACGCCGCCGAGCAGGCCGCGGGCCTGGAACGCCCGCACGGGCCGTCCCGGCGGGAGGGTCCGGGCGAGGGGGACGTACCAGGCGGCGCTGCCGCCCGTCGGGTGCACGCACCACAGCGGGGAGCCGTCGCCGTCCCGCAGCCGCACCTCGGAGCGGACGGGTTCCTCGCCGCCCGTCGTGGCCGCCGTGCCCGCCCGTACGGCGAGCCCCGCGATCGTCGGCTGTTCGACGAGGTCCCGCACCGAGACGTGCAGGCCGCGCGCGTTCGCCTGGGCGGCCACCCGGACGGTGGAGAGCGAACTCCCGCCCAGCCGGAAGAAGTCGTCGTGGACGCCGACCTCCGGGATGCCGAGAACGTGGCACCACACCTCCGCGAGCACCAGCTCGGCCGGGGTGCGCGGGGCGACGTACTCCGTCGTCGCCTCGGCGCGCCCGGCCGCCGGCAGGGGCAGCGCCTTCCGGTCGATCTTCCCGCTGCTGTTGACCGGCAGCGCGTCCAGGAGGACGAAGCGGGCCGGCACCATGTAGCCGGGCATCCGGGAGCGCAGCGCCCGGCGCATCTCCTCGACGTCCGCTCCCGCCTCCCCGCCGTGGGGGACGACGTAGGCGACGAGGGCCGGTTCGCCGGGCAGGTCGCGGCGCAGCAGGACGACGGCCTGCCGCACGGCGGGCAGTTCGCGCAGCGCGTGCTCGATCTCGCCCAGCTCGATGCGGAAGCCGCGCAGCTTGATCTGGCCGTCGCGGCGGCCGAGCCACTCCACCGTCCCGTCGGGGCGCTGGGCGCCGATGTCGCCGGTGCGGCACAGTCGCTCGCCCGGTCCGCCGTAGGGGTCGGGCACGAAGGTGGCGGCCGTCAGTGCGGGGCGTCCCAGGTAGCCGGGGCCGACGGCCTGGCCGCCGAGGTGGATCTCGCCCGGCACGCCGACCGGGACGGGCTGCAGGTCCTCGCCGAGGACGTACATGCGCGTGTTGCGGATGGGACGGCCGATGGGCGGACGTCCGCAGTCGGGCGTGAGCCGGGCGGCGACCGACCACACCGTGGTCTCCGTCAGCCCGTAGACGTTGAAGAACCGGCGTCCGCGCGACCAGGTGCGGGCCAGCTCGGCCGGGCAGGCCTCGCCCGCCACCTGGAGGACCGTGAGCTCGGGGAAGCGGTCCTCGCCGAGGACGGCCAGGGCGCTCGGCGGCAGCATCGTTCCGGTGACGCCGTACCGGTGGAGGGTGTCGGCGAGGTCGGGGCCCGGGCGCAGGGCGTCGCGGGGCGGGGTGCACAGCGTTCCGCCGTTGGCCAGGGCCCAGGTCAGTTCGAGGACGGAGGCGTCGAAGCTCGCGGAGGCGAACTGGAGGACGCGCTCGCCCGGTTGCGGGGCGAACAGGTCGCGCTGGCCTTCGAGCATGTTGGTCAGGCCGCGGTGCGCGATGGCGACGCCCTTGGGCGTGCCGGTCGATCCGGAGGTGTAGATGATGTACGCGGTGTTCTCCGGCGCGGGCTCCGGCGCGTGCTCTCCGTCACTGTCCGGCGCGGGCTCCGCGTCGCGTTCCGGTGCCGGCCCCCACCCGGTGTCCCCGTCCTGTGCGGCGGCCGGTTCGTCCAGCCGCAGCACCGGGCCGTCGAAGGGCACGGTCCCGTCCAGGGCGGACTGGGTGAGCAGCACCCGCATCCCGCTGTCGGCGACCATGAACGCCAGCCGGTCGGTGGGGTGCTGCGGGTCCAGCGGCAGGAACGCGCCGCCCGCCTTGAGGACGCCGAGCACCGCCCGCACCCAGTCCGGCCCCCGGTCGACGCAGATGCCGACGACGACCTCGGGCCCGACGCCGAGCCCGCGCAGCCGCCGGGCCAGCGCGCGGGCGGAGAGCTCCAGCTCGGCGTAGCCGATCTCGCCGCCCTCGTGGGCGACGGCCGGGGCGAGCGGGGCGAGCGCGGCCCGTCCGGCGACGATCTCGGGGAAGGTGAGCGGGGTGTTGGTGCGGTCGGGGCCGCAGGCCCACTCCTGGAGCGCGCGCTCGCGGGCCTCGCCGGACAGGGCGGGCGCGACGACGGCGGCATCCGGCTCCTCGACCATCTGGGCGAGCACCGAGCACAGCAGGTCGGCGAGTTGTTCGGCGGTGGCGGGGGAGAGGTAGTCCGGGTCGGCGTCCAGCGCGAAGCCGTCCACACTGGCGTTCACCAGCAGCGGGAACATCGTGCGGGAGATCTCCAGGGACTCGTCCCAGGTGTCCCCCGACAGCCGGTGGAAGTTGACGTAGTTGAAGACGGCCTCGACCA
This sequence comes from Streptomyces sp. GSL17-111, assembly GCF_037911585.1. Lineage (NCBI taxonomy): Bacteria > Bacillati > Actinomycetota > Actinomycetes > Kitasatosporales > Streptomycetaceae > Streptomyces > Streptomyces sp. GSL17-111. Next base: position 2,603,221 of record NZ_JBAJNS010000001.1, on the reverse strand, counting down.
GGCTCGGCTCGCCGGGCCGCAGCTGCTGGAGCCGGACGAGCGGCACCCGGCGGTGCGGCAGCATCTCCTGCTCGGCCTCGAAGACCGACCGCAGGTACTCCAGCCAGCTCCCCTCGGGTCGCCGCACCCCGAAGGGGACGGTGTTGAGGAACAGTCCGCGCATGCGGTCGGCGCCCGGCAGCTCGGGCCGGCCGTTGGTGACGAGCCCGATGGCGTGCCCGGCGGCGTCGTCACCGCCGAGGGCGCGGGCGGCGAACAGGCTCATGGTGTGGTGGAACGCGGTGACGAGGACCGTCCTGCGCGGCACTCCGGCCCGGCGGGCGAGTCGTCCGATGGGCTCGGCGAGTTTCCGGTAGGAGCGGGTGGTCTCGTGGACGAGGCGCTCGGCGTCGTCGGCGTCGGCGCCGCGCCGGGTGAAGCGCACCGGGCTCAGCTCGGACAGCGTCCGGCGCCAGTGGTCCAGGCTCTCCTCGTCGTGGGTGGCGGCCCGTTCGAGGGCGACGTACTCGGCGAACGGCGGCGCGGCGGGCAGCTGCGGGTCGCGGCCGTGGGCCACGGCCTGCCGGTGCAGGTCGAGCAGGTCCGCGATGAGGGAGGTCAGGCTCCAGCCGTCGAGGACGACGTGGCAGTCGGTGAGGGTCAGCCGCAACTCCGTGTCGGTCATCCGGTGCAGGTGGATGCGGATGAGCGGGGGCGTGGCGAGGTCGAAGCGCCGCCCGAACTCCTCGTCGACGAAGGCCCGCAGCGCCGCGCGCTGCTCCTCGGGCGACAGACCCCGCAGGTCGGTGTGGCCGACGGGGACGTCGGCGCCGCGGTGGACGAGCTGCACCGGCTCGCTGAAGGAGACGAGGTCGATGGAGGAGCGCAGGATGCCGTACTCGCGCACGACGGTGTCCACCGCCCGCTGGAACGCGGCCGGGTCGAAGCCCTCCGGGACGGTGATCTTGAGTGCCGTGACGTTGTGGTAGGCGCCGCGCCGGGGGTCGGCCAGCATCTCGTGCAGCATCCCCGCCTGGAGCATGGTGAGCGGGTAGGCGTCCTCCAGACCGTCGGGCAGCCGGGCCGCGTCCGCCGGGTCGAGCTGGGAGAACGGCTCGACGGGGGCCGGGGCCGCCGCCTCGGCCGGGACGGCGCGCCGGGCCAGGTCGGCCAGGGTGCGGGCGCGGAAGAGGTCCGGTACGCCGAGGGCCAGTCCGGCCGCGCGGGCGAGCCCGATGACGCGCAGGGCGAGGATCGAGTCGCCGCCCAGGTCGAAGAAGTTCGCGGTGCCGCTGACCCGTTCGACGCCGAGGACCTCCGCCCAGATGCCCGCCAGCGTCTCCTCGACGGGACCGGACGGCGGGACGTGCTCGGCGTGCTCGCCGGCGCCCTCGGCGGTCGCCTCCGCGCCCGCCGCGACCAGCGCCGCGCGGTCGACCTTGCCGTTGGCGGTGACCGGCAGCCGGGGGTGCCGGACGTAGAGCGCCGGGACCATGTACCCGGGCAGCGTCAGCCGCAGCCGTTCGCGCAGGTCGGCGGCGTCGAGCGGACGTCCCTCGGTGAGGGTGACGTGGGCGACGAGCCGGGCGCCGCCGTGCCCGTCCGGGCGTGGCACGACGGCCGCGTCGGTGACGCCGGGCAGCGCGCGCAGGGCCGTCTCGATCTCGCCCGGCTCGATGCGGTGGCCGCGGATCTTGACCTGGTGGTCGGCGCGGCCGACGTAGGCCAGCTGCCCGTCGGGCAGGACCCGCACCAGGTCGCCGGTGCGGTACATGCGACCGCCCTGCGGCCCGAACGGGTTGAACGGGAAGCGTTCGGCGGTCAGTTCGGGGCGGTTGCGGTAGCCGCGCGCGACACCGCCTCCGGCGACGTGGAGCTCGCCCACGGTGCCGCGCGGCACGAGCCGCCCAGCCGGGTCGAGGACGTAGCCGTGCTGGCCGGTCAGCGGGCGTCCGATGGGCGAGTACACCCGGGAGGTGGTGTCCGCCTCCTCGATCAGCCGGTAGGTGACGTGCACGGTCGTCTCGGTGATCCCGTACATGTTGACCAGCGCGGGACGCTCGGCGGCGGGGGCGGCGAACCAGTCCCGGTAGTCGCGGGCGTCGAAGGCGTCACCGCCGAAGACGACGGTGCGCAGCGGCAGTTCGGCGAAGCCGGCGCCCTGCTGCGCGAGGTGGGCGCGCAGCCCCTTGAAGGCGGCGGGCGTCTGGTTGAGAACGGTGACGCCCTCGTCCCGCAGCACCGCGTGCACGGCCGCCGGATCGCGCACCTCGTCCTCGGTCAGCACCACGACCCGGCCCCCCGAGCTGAGCGGCGCCCACAGCTCCCAGACGGAGAAGTCGAAGGCGGGCGAGTGCTGGAGCGTCCAGACGTCGTCCGGGCCGAAGTCGAAGTGGTGGTCGGCGGCGTCCAGCAGCCAGCCGAGGTTCCCGTGCGTCACCTCGACGCCCTTGGGGCGGCCGGTGGAGCCGGAGGTGTAGATGACGTAGGCGAGGTCCCCCGTCGAGGGCTCCACCGGCTCCGGGACCACCGCGCCGGTGTCTGACGGCTCAAGGTCCGCCGCCGTGCCCGCCGCCAGCGGGATCACCTCGACGGGCAGCCCCTCCACGGCCGCGCGGCCGGTGGCGTCGGCGACGACCAGCTCCACGCCCGCGTCCTCGACCGTGAAGGCCCGGCGGGCGCGGGGGTGGGTGGGGTCGAGCGGCAGGTAGGCGGCGCCCGCCCGCCACACGCCCAGCAGCGCGACGGCCAGCTCCGCCGAGCGGTCCAGGCAGACGCCGACGAGGGACTCCGGGCCGACGCCCGCCGCGCGCAGCCGCCCGGCCAGGGCGCGGGAGGCGGCGTCGAGCCCGGCGTAGGTCAGGGACCGCCCGCCGCAGCGGACGGCGACGGCGTCGGGGGTGCGGCGCGCGTGCTCGGCCACCCGGGCCGGGGCCGTGCGGGGGGCGGACGCCGGGACGTCGGCCAGCGGCGCGGCCGGTCCGTCGGGGCCGAGCAGCTCGCCGATCTCCTCGTCGGTGAGGAGGGCCATCTCGCTCAGCGGGATGCTCGGCACCCGGGTGAAGGCGCGCAGCACGGCCACGGTGTGCGCGGCGAGCCGGGCGACGGACTCCCCGGTGAACAGGTCGGTGCGGTGCACGAAGCGCAGCCGGGTCGTGCCGGCGTCCTCCTGGAGGTCCAGCGTCAGGTCGAACTTGGCGGTGGTCAGGTCGATGGGGTAGGCGGCGCCGGTCGCGGAGCCGAGCGCGTAGTCGCCCCGGTGGACGGGGGTGTGGGAGAAGAGCACCTGGAAGAGGGGGTTGCGGGACAGGTCCCGCTCGGGGCTCAGCTCGTCGACGACCCGCTCGAACGGCAGGCCCTGGTGGGAGAGGGCGCCCAGCACGCTCTCCCGGGTGCGGGCCAGCAGCTCGCCCGAGGTGGGGTCGCCGGAGAGGTCGGTGCGGATGACGAGGGTGTTGACGAAGAAGCCGACCAGGTCCTCGGTCTGCGGCTCCTCCCGGTTGGCGACGACGGTGCCGATGGCGATGTCGTCCTGGCCGCTGTGGAAGGCCAGCGCGGCCTGGAAGGCGGCCATCACCGTCATGTACGGCGTGGTGTCGCAGCGGCGTCCCAACTCGGCCAGCGCGGAGGTCAGGTCGGCGGGCAGTTCCACCGTGTGGACGGCCCCCGCCGAGGAGCGCTCCTCGGGCCGGACGTGGTCGGTGGGCAGCTCCAGCGGGGTGAGCCCGGCCAGCGTGGACCGCCAGTAGGCGAGGTCGCGGCTCTCGTCCCGGCCGCGCTGCCAGACGGCGTAGTCGGTGTAGTCGACGGCGTCCGGGGCGCGGGCGGGCAGCGGCGCGCCCCCGGTCCGTGCGGTGTAGCAGGCGCGCAGGTCGCGCAGCAGGACGTCGAGGGACCAGCCGTCGGAGACGATGTGGTGCATGGCCAGGACCAGCACGTGGTCCTCGGCCCCGGCGCGCAGCAGCACGGCGCGGAACGCCGGTTCGCGCGCCAGGTCGAAGGGGCGGACGGCCACCGCGTGGACGGCGGCGGACAGCTCCGCCTCGTCGACGGCCGCCGCCCCTCCCGCCGTCGCGGGGGCCAGGTCGACGACCTCCAGTGGCGACGGCGGCGGGGGCAGCACGCACTGGGTGGCGACGCCGTCCTCGTCGGGGAAGACGACGCGCAGCTGCTCGTGCCGGGTGACGAGGTCGGCGACGGCCGCCTCCAGTGCCGCGACGTCCAGCGGGCCGGTGAACCGCCAGGCGGCCGGCATGAGGTACTCGACGCCCTCCGGGTCGAGCCGGTGCAGGAAGTACAGCCGCTGCTGGGCCGCCGAGAGCGGGAACCGCGCCGGGCGCGGATCGAGCCGGGGGATGCCCGCCGGGGGGAGGTCGGCCGCGCCGCGCAGCCGCTGCTCCAGGAGCCGCCGGGCGGCAGGGGAGAGCGTGCGGCCCGAGGCGGCGGGCGCACCGGCGGGGGCGGCGGGTGAGGCCGGGGCGGCCGGGGACGCGGGGGAGACCGGGTACGTGGTCATGGGGGTTCCGTCCAATCCGGGGGTCAGTGGTCGGCGGTCAGGGACAGGTCGATCTCGTCGTCGCTCATCGCCGAGATGAGGTCGACGAGCTGCCGTTCGACCTCGGCGGCCAGCCGCTCGACGGTCGGGTGCTCGAACAGGTCCCGCACCTGGAGGGGGCAGTCGAAGGCGGTGCGCAGGCGGGAGGCGGCGGCGACGGCGCGCAGCGAGTGGCCGCCGAGGGCGAAGAAGTCGTCGTGCACGCCGACCTCCGGCACGCCCAGCACCTCCGCCCAGATCTGCGCGGTCACCACCTCGGTCGGGGTGCGCGGCGCCACGAACTCGGCGGCCGGGCGCGGTTCGGGCGCGGGCAGCGCGGCGGCGTCGAGCTTGCCCTGCACGGTGCGGGGCAGGGTGTCGAGCACCACGAAGGCGGCGGGCACCATGTAGCCGGGCAGCTGGGTGCGGCACCAGGCGGCCAGCTCCTCGGGGTCCCGGACCCGCCCGGCGGCGTAGCCGACCAGGGCCCGGTCGCCGCCGAGTTCGCGGACCAGGACGGCGGCGGCGTGCACGTCGGGGTGCTGCTCCAGGACGGCCTCCACCTCGCCGAGTTCGATGCGGAAGCCGCGGATCTTCACCTGGTCGTCGCGCCGCCCGAGGAAGTCCAGTTCCCCGGTGGGCAGTCGGCGGACGATGTCCCCGGTGCGGTAGAGCCGCCCGCCGCGTCCGCCGAAGGGGTCGGGGACGAAGCGCTGCGCCGTCAGCTCCGGGCGGCCCAGGTAGCCGCGCGCCAGCTCGGGCCCGCCGACGAGCAGTTCGCCGGGGACGCTGACCGGGACGAGCTCGTCGCGCTGGTCCACGACGTAGGCGCGCCGCGCGCCCCAGGGCCGTCCGATGGGCACGCGCCCGTCGACCGGGGCCGTGACGGGGTGGGAGCCGGTCGAGATGACGGTCTCGGTGGGCCCGTAGGTGTTCTGGATCGGCACCCCGGGCAGGTGGGCGAACCAGCGGTCGAGGATCGCGGCGGGCAGCGTCTCGCCGCCGGTGACGGCCAGCCGCAGGCTCGCCAGGTCGTCCGCGACGTGGTCGAGCCGGGCGACGATCTCCTCCCAGTAGGAGGGCGTGGCCTCCATGACGGTCACCCCGTGGACGCGCACCTGCTCGGCCAGCTCCTCCACCGACCACACCTCGTCCGGGCGGATGACGACGGCGGCCCCGGCGCTCAGGGCGGGCAGGATCTGCTCCAGGGAGGCGTCGAAGGAGAAGGAGGCGAGGTTCATCACCCGGTCCGCCGCCGTGATGCCGAACTCCGCGCGGGCGGTGCGGGTGTGGGCGGCGACGGCGTGGTGCTCGACGCCGACGGCCTTGGGCCGGCCGGTGGACCCGGAGGTGAAGATGGCGCAGGCCAGCTCCCTCGGGTGCGGGACGTGGCGCGGGGCGCCGGGCGCCGGGACGACGTCCTCGACGGCCAGCGGCGGCGGGCCCAGCGTGGCGGCCAGCCCGGCCGTCGGCGCGTCGGTCACCAGGTGCCGCACCCCGGCCTGCTCCACCATGTACCGCAGCCGCTCGGGCGGCAGCTGCGGGTCGAGCGGGACGTAGACGCCGCCCGCCCGCCACACGGCGGCCAGCGCCGTGACCGACCACACCCCGCGCCGCAGGCACACGCCCACCGGGGTCTCCGGGCGGACGCCGGCCTCGGTGAGGGCGAGGGCGAGCCCGCCGCTGAGGCCGTCCAGCTCGCCGTAGCTCAGGGCCTGCTCCCCGCAGACCAGCGCCACCGCGTCCGGCGCGCCCTGCGGCACGAACGGCGGCCCCTCGGCCACGTGCACCGGCCCCGCGCCCGGCTCCCCGGCCAGCTCCGCGTACTCCTCGGCCGAGAGCATCGTCAGCCGGGCGACGGGCGTGTCCGGGGCGGCGAGGGCCGAGGCCAGCACCTGGCCCACGTGCCCGGCGAAGCGGGTGACGGTGGCGGCGTCGAACAGGTCGGTGGCGTACTCGACGTTGAGGGCGAACCGGTCCGGGTAGAGCAGGAACGTGGCCGTCAGGTCGAACTTGGCGGAGCCCCACGGCAGGGCGAAGTGCGTCACGTCCAGCCCCGGCACGCGCGGGCCGCCCGTCGGGCTCTCCTGCACGTCGAACATGACCTGGAACAGCGGGTTGCGGGCCGGGTCGCGCTCCGGCCGCAGCTCCTCGACCAGCCGCTCGAAGGGGACGTCCTGGTGCTCGTGGGCCCCGAGCGCCGTCTCCTTCACCCGGCCCAGGAACTCCTCGAACGTCGGCTCCCCGGCGAGGTCGCCGCGCAGCACCACGGTGTTCACGAGCAGCCCCACCAGGCGCTCCAGCTCCACCTGCCCGCGTCCGGCCACCGGCGAGCCGACGGCCACGTCGTCCTGCCCGGACCAGCGGGCCAGCACGATCTGCACGGCGGCCAGCAGCACCACGAACCGCGTCACCCCGTGGCGGCGGGCCAGCGCCGCGACGCCGTCCGCCAGCGCGGCGGGCAGCTCCACCTCGACGGCGGCGCCCCGGCCGGACCAGCCCGCCGGACGCGGCCGGTCCGTGGGCAGCTCCAGCACCGGGACGTCGGCCAGCGTCCGCTCCCAGTACCGCAGGTGCGGCTCCAGCGCGCCGCCCGACGCCCGCTCGCGCTGCCAGAGCGCGAAGTCCCCGTACTGGACGGCGACCGGCGGCAGCCCGGCCGGCCGGCCCTCCCGGCGCGCGGCGTACAGGGCCGAGAGCTCCTCGATCAGGACGTCCTTGGACCAGCCGTCGGTCGCCACGTGGTGGAAGGCGATGACGGCGACGTGGTCGTCCCCGGCCAGCTCCCAGACACCCGCGCGCAGCATCGGCGGCGCGGCGAGGTCGAAGCGTTCGGTGGCGAACGCGACGGCCTCGGTCCGCACGGCGTCCAGCCGCTCGGCCTCGGTGCCGCCGCGCGGGCCCGGGTGCCAGGCGAGCGGCACGCCGACGCCGTCCACGACCTGCTGCACCGGGCGGCCGTCCACCTCCAGCAGGGCCGTCCGCAGCACCTCGTGCCGGGCCACGACGTCGTCGAGCGCGCCCTGCCAGGCGGCCCGGTCCAGGCCGCCGCGCAGCCGCCAGGAGAACCACAGGACGTACTCGTCGCCCACGTCCGACATCCGGTCGAGGAACCACATCCGCTCCTGCGCGAACGACAGGGGCAGCGGCCCCGAGCGGTCGACGGGCACGACGGTCGCGGTGCCCGCCTCGCGGGCGGCGGCGACCAGCGGGCCGAACGCCCGGATGCGCGGGTTCTCGAAGAGGGTGCGCAACTCCACCGCGCGGCCCAGCCGTTCGGCGATGCGTGAGACGGCCATGGTGGCCAGGAGCGAGTGACCGCCGAGGTCGAAGAACGAGTCGTCGATGCCGACCCGGTCGACGCCCAGCACCTCCTGCCAGATCTCCGCGACCACCCGCTCCGTCGCGTCGCGCGGGGCGACGAACTCGGTGCCGCCCAGCGCGCGCTCCCGGTCCGGTCGCAGCTCCGGCAGAGCGGCCCGGTCGAGCTTGCCGGACGCGCCCACCGGCAGCGTCTCCAGCGGGACGAAGTCCGAGGGCACGGCGTAGTGCGGCAGCCGTCCGGCGCAGTGGGCGCGCAGCTCCGTGGCCGGAACGGGCCCGTCGGGACCGGCCACGACGTACCCGGCCAGCACCGCGCCGCCGTGCCCGTCGGGGCGGACGGCCGCCGCCGCGGCCACGACGCCGGGGCAGGCCCGCAGCACCGCCTCCACCTCGCCCAGCTCGATGCGGAAGCCGCGCAGCTTGACCTGGTCGTCGGTGCGGCCCAGGAACTCCAGCTCCCCGGTGGGCAGTCGGCGCACGAGGTCGCCGGTGCGGTAGAGCCGTCCGCCGCCACCGGTGTACGGGTCGGGCACGAAGCGGTCCGCCGTCAGCTCCGGCCTGCCGAGGTAGCCCCGGGCCAGTTCCGGTCCGCCGATGAGGAGTTCGCCGGGCGCGCCCTCGGGGAGCAGCTCGCCGTGGGCGTCCACCACGTACGTCCGGCGGGCGCCCAGCGGGGTCCCGATGGGCGTGCGCTCCGGGTCGTCGTCGGCGGTGACGTCGTGCAGGGTCGCGGTGACCGTCGTCTCGGTGGGCCCGTAGGCGTTGCACACCCGCACCCGCGGCAGCGCGGCCCGCCAGGCGGTGAGCGCGGCGGCCGGGACCGTCTCGCCGCCGAGGACGAGCAGCCGCACCGGGGCCAGCGCGGCCGTCGTGGCGTCGTCCAGGGAGAAGGCCAGCTCGGCCCAGTAGGTGGGCGGCAGGTTCAGCACGGTCACGCCGTGCCGGGCGACGACGGCGGCCAGGGCGCCGGGCAGCCACTGCTCGTCGGGGCGCAGCACGACGGTGGCGCCGCAGCCGAGCGAGGTCAGCAGCTGGTCCAGGGAGGCGTCGAAGGAGAAGGACGAGAAGGCGAGGACGCGGTCCCGCGCGGTGATCCCGAACGCGGTGCGCACCGCGTCGACGTGCGCGGCGATGGCCCCGTGCGCCACGCCGACGGCCTTGGGCCGCCCGGTGGAGCCGGAGGTGAAGATGACGTAGGCGAGCGCGTCCGGGTCGGGGGTGTGGTGCGGGAACCCCGCGTCCGGCCGGACGGACTCGACGGTGACGAGCGGTCGCCCGAGCGCGGCGGCCCGCTCCCCGGTGGCCCCGTCCGTGACGACGTAACCGACGCCGGCCTCCTCGGCCATGAACCGCAGCCGCTCCTCGGGCAGCTGCGGGTCCAGCGGCACGTACACGCCGCCCGCCCGCCAGATCGCCGTCAGCGCGGCCACGGCGGCCGGGCCGCGCCGCAGGCACACCCCCACCGGGGTGCCCGGCGTCAGGCCCGCGTCGGTGAGCGCGCGGGCCAGGCCGCCGCCGAGCGCGTCCAGCTCGCCGTACGTCACCGTCTCCTCGCCGCAGGCCAGCGCGACGGCGTCGGGCTCGCCACGCACCGCGAAGGGCGGGGCGGGCGCCGCCGTCCGGTCCGCGCCGGCCAGGGCCACCAGCCGTGCGCGCTCGGCGCCCGGCAGCGGCGCGATCCGTCCGGCCGGTGCGCTCAGGGGCGCCTCCGGGGCGGCGACGACGGCGGTCAGCAGCTCGGTGAAGCCCTCGGTGAACCGCCGCATCGTGTCCGCGTCGAACAGGGCGGTGGCGTACTGCAGGCGCGCGGCGACGTCGCCGTTGGCGCGCAGGGACAGGTCGAGGAAGACGTCCAGCGGCGTGCCGGGCAGCGGCGTCCGGACGAGGGAGACGTCCAGGTCGGCCAGGCGCGCCGGTTCGGGCACGGTGTTGAGGAGGGTGAAGGACGCCTGGGCGAGCGGATGCCGCGAGAGGTCCCGCTCCCCGCCGACCGCCGTCACGACCCGGTCGAACGGCGCCTGGGCGTGGCTGAAGTCCTGAAGGGCGCCGGCGCGGACGCGGGCCAGCAGCTCGGCGAAGGTCGGGTCGCCGGTCAGGTCCGTGCGCAACACGACGGTGTTGACGAACGGCCCGATGACGCCCGCCGTCGCGGCCTGCCCCCGGTCGGCCAGCGTCGTGCAGACCGCGATGTCGGAGCGGCCCGAGTAGCGGGCCAGCAGCGCCTGGTAGACGGCGAGCAGCAGCATGTAGCGGGTCGCGCGGTGCTCGCGCGCCACCCGGTCGACGTCCGCCATGAGCGCGGCCGGCAACTCGAAGCGGACGACGTCGCCCGCGCCGTCCCAGAACCGCGGGCGCGGCCGGTCGGTGGGCAGCGCCAGCGGCGTCACCCCGGCGAGCCTCCCGCGCCAGTGGTCCAGCAGCCGCTCCATGCGCGGTCCCGTCAGCCGCTCCGCCTCGGCCCGGGCCACGTCGGCGTACTGGAGCTCCGGCGCCGCGACGGCCTCGCCCCGGTAGCCGGCGTCCAGTTCGCGCAGCAGCACGTCCCAGGACCAGCCGTCGACGGCGATGTGGTGGACGACGACGAGCAGCAGGTGCTCCTCGGGCCCGAGCCGGGTGAGCGTCGCCCGCAGCGGGTGCTCGGCGGCCAGGTCCAGCGGGCGGGCCAGCTCCTTGTCGAACAGCTCCTCCGCGCTGCCGGCCTCGACCCGCTCCAGCGCCACCGAGCCCGGCGGGTCCACGTGCGGCACCGGCTCCCCGTCCTCGGCGACGAACCGGGTGCGGAGCACCGCGTGCCGGTCCGCGACGCCGGTGAGCGCCCGTTCCAGCGCCGCCACGTCCAGGGCGCCGCGGATGCGCAGCGCCAGCGGGAGCAGGGAATCCGTCGAACCTCCGGCGAGCTGGTCGAGGAACCACAGCCTCCGCTGTGCGAACGACGCCACCCGGACGTCCCCGTCTCTCGTCCCGCCGTGCGCTGCGCGAACCTTCACTGTGGGCCTCCAAGCCGTGTTTTCCTCAACCCTGCTGGCGGCGGCGGTTCGTCAGTAGGGAAGAAGACGCAGCCGCACACGCAGCCCTGGGCGCAGTCCACGGGGCAGCGCACGCGACGGCGGCCCGTCCGGCCGGGTGGGCCGGAGGGCCGCCGTCTCGCGTCGCGGTGGGCGTGCGGGCGCGGGTGAGCCGCGCGGGGCTCAGGACGTGCCGCTCGCCCCCTCCCCGCCCGCAACGCTCGCCGCATCGGGTGGGGCCACGGTGTCCCCCGGGGCCCGACCGTGCTCGTCCACGGCGACGAAGCGCAGCTCGGAGGTGTACGCCCGCCCCTGGTCGTCGGTGAGCCAGCTCTGCTCCGGCGTCGGCAGCATCTCGGTGACGACGGCCCGGGCCGTCGGGTCCTTCCGGGCGGCCCGGCGCAGCGCCTTGGCCAGGATGGTGACGTAGACGGGGCTGTCGAAGTCGACGTAGAACGGCCGCGTCTCGGTGGGCAGCACGACGAACACATGGCGCGGAAGGTCCCGTTCGGCCCGCCACCGCCGGGCCCGCACGAAGCGGCGGGCCTCGTCCTTCTCCCCGGCGAAGTCCAGCTCCGCGACGGCCGGCCGCCACGTCTCGCGGGCCACCACGAGCCGGTCGACGGTGACGCGCGGGGAGTGCTCGGCCTCCTCGGGCAGCAGCCGGAACAGGTCCATGGCCAGGGTCGTCAGGACGTGCGCGAACACCTCGACGACCGGGAACCGCGCCCCGTCGGGCAGGACGGTCACCAGCGTGCCGTCGTCCTCCTCGGTGACCGCCACGTCCGCGCTGAGCACGGTCCGGGGGCGGGCCGGGTCGGCCGTGAAGTCCACCAGCGCCACGTAGTAGTCCTCGGGCCGGACCAGGGCGTTCCGGATCCGCGCCGAGAGCCGGGAGCGGTGCTCCTTGGGCAGCAGGGGCAGCAGCCGGGGGCCGGGGTGGTCGCGCCCGGTGAGGTCCAGCAACTCCTCGGCGTCCGGGTGCTGGTGGACGAAGAGGGAGGCCCCCAGGGTGTTGGCCGCGAGGTGCAACTCGCCCAGGACGAGCGTGAAGTCGCCGCGCGCCACGGCCTCCGGGCCCTCGGCCGCGACCATGACGTCCGGGCTGAGGTAGCGCGCCGCGCTCCAGCCGGGGCCGCCCGCGCCGCCGAACGCCTCGGCCGCCGGCCCGGCGACGTCCGCCAGGGAGAGCCGCACCCGGCGGGCGTCCGGCGGCGGGGCCAGGATCGCCTCCCACCGGCTGCGGAACTCCCGTCCCAGCTCCTCCGCCCGCTCCCGCGCGGCCCCGTGCAGGACCGGCATGCAGGCGAACCAGAAGGCCGCCAGGTCCACGGGCCCCTCGGCGGCCAGCCGCGCGTACACCTCGCGCGCCCGCTCCAGCACCCCGGAGGCCAGCTCGGAGGTGAGCCAGGCGGCGCTGGTGAGCAGCGGGTCGAGCGGCGCGAGCGCCGCCCGCACGGCCCGGCCCGCCGTGGCCGTCGCGGCCCGGCGGCAGTCGGAGTACACCAGGGCCCGGCACGGCGCCGTCCCGGCCGACTTCTCCCGGTGCGCCGCCGTCTCGGTCAGCGCCACGAAGCGTTCCTCCAGCTCCGTGAGCGCCGCCACCAGCGCGTCCGGCCCCTCCGCCGCGCGGACCCGGTCCCGGCCGCGCTCCAGGGCGTCCAGCGCGGCGAGCCCGCGCCGCCGGGGCCCCGGCGCACCGACGCCCTCCAGCCAGGCCCGCAGGGCGCGTTCCGGCCGGGCCCCGGCGGGCACCTCCAGCTTCCGCACCGCCAGCCGGCGCCGGACCAGGCCGTCCAGCACGGCGTGGACGTCGACGCCCGGCAGGCGCCGCCCGATCTCCGCCACCGGCCGCAGTCCGTCGCACAGCGCCAGCACGGCGGCGTCCTCGGCGGTGACGGGCTGCGCCGGGCGGCCCGGCACGGTGACCTCCGTGCCGGACAGCCGCACGAACGGCACCCGGCGCGGCGCCACCCAGGGCCACAGCTCCGGGTCGGCGGCGAGTGTCGCGGCGAGGGCGTCGATCGCCCAGCTGGCGAAGTAGACCTCCGTCGCGGCCACCAGCCCCGCGCCCGGCTCGACGGTGAGCCCGGGGGTTTCGTGGTCCCAGCGGCCCCAGCCGACGGGGCCGAAGAAGCCGATGGTGTCGTTCTTGACGCAGAAGCGCTGCCAGTAGTGGGCGACGAGCTCCTCCCGCTGCCGGGGCATCGAGCTGCGCCGGTCGACCCCCGGCGTCCAGGCGAGGAACGGCGCGACGCCCGAGGTCAGCACCGGCCGGTTCTGCCAGGCCACCGCCTCCCGGAAGGCGGGCGTGCGGGCGATGTCCTGGAGGGTGTGGGCCGTCTCGACGGCGGCGTCGGCGAACAGGGCGGCGAAGTCCGTCCAGCTCTGGCCGGACAGCTCGTCGCGCGGGCCGAACTTGTCGGCGGCGGCGGCCAGTCCGTCCGGGGCCAGCCGCAGCACGCCGTCGGCGGGGAAGCCGGGGCCGCGCAGCGCGAACTGCTCCCACAGCCGCCAGCGCCCGCCCCCGGGCACGTACGTCTCGGTCATGGCGTGCCCCTCACACCTGGGCCAGGTCGGCGTCGACGACGTCGGCGAGGTCGGCGGGCGTCGGGTAGGCGAAGACGAGCGCCACCGCCACCTCCACGCCGAGGGCGTCCTGGAGCGTCGCGGTGACGCGGAAGGCGGTCAGCGAGTCGCCGCCCCACGCGTAGAAGTCGCTGTCCTGGTCGATCTCGGGCGAGCCCAGCGCCTCGCGGTAGGCCTCGGTGACCAGGGCGGTGAGCGCCGCGCCGGTGGGACGCTCGGCCGCGTCGGTGGTGGCGGCGGCGGGGCTCAGGGGGGTGGTCGTGGTCATGGCAGGTCCTCCCGGTGGGGATAGGTGGTGGCGGCCCGCAGGGCCGTGGCGGTGTTGCCGCCGGAGACGACGGCGACGACGCGGCCGCCGTCGCGGCCCAGGCGCAGGGCCCCGGCCAGCGCGACGGCGCCGCTGGGTTCGGCCTCGACGCCGTGGCCGCGCAGCAGCCGGAGGGCGGCGAGGATGGCGCTGTCGGTCACCGCGACCAGGTCGTCGACCCGGTCGCGGATGAGGGGGTAGGTCACCGCGCCCGGTTCCTGGGCGCGCAGCCCGTCGGCGACGGTGTCGCTGGGCGCCAGCCGGACGGGTCGCCCGGCCGCCAGGGAACGGCCGTAGCGGGGCGCGGCCGTCGGCTCCACGCCGACGATCCGCACCGCGTGGTCGCGGGCGGCCAGGCAGGTGCCCGCCAGCAGCCCGCCGCCGCCGACCGGCACGCAGAGCGTGGTGGTCTCCGGCGCGTCCTCCAGGATCTCCCGGGCGACGGTGCCCTGGCCCGCGACGACGAGTTCGTGGTCCGAGGACGGCACCAGGCGGGCGTCCGTCAGCTCGGCCAGCTCCCGGGCCCGCGCCTCGCGCTCGGCCACACCGCCCGGCACCTGGACCGTCCGGCCGCCCAGCGCCCGGATCAGCGCCGCCTTGGCCGGGTCGGCCCCGGCGGCCAGCACGACGGTGACCTCGACGCCCAGCGGCGCCGCGAGCCGGGCCAGCGCGATCCCGTGGTTGCCGGAGGAGCCGGTGACGATCCGCCGGGCCCCGAGCGCCAGCACCGCGTTCGCGGCGCCTCGCAGCTTGAACGAGCCGCCGTACTGGAGGTGTTCGGCCTTCAGCCGCAACCGCCAGCCCGAGCGCCGCTTGCCGGGCACGGGCAGACCCGCCAGCAGCGGCGTGCGCAGGACCCGTCCGGCGATGCGTCCCGCGGCCTCCTCGACGGCGGCCGGGCCCGGGGAGACGAGGGTGGTGGTCATGACCGTCCCCCGCTTCCGGCCAGGGCGCGGCGGTCCGCCTTGCCGCTGCGGGTGGTGGGCAGCGCGGCCAGCCGCTCGAAGCGGCGCGGCATCAGATGCGGGGGCAGGGTGGTGGCCAGGTGGGCGCGGAGCGCGCCGTCCGTCGTGCCGGACAGGTCACCCGTCACGTGGGCGACGAGGAAGACCCGCCCGCGCTCGTCGTGCTCCGGGGTGACGACGGCGCCGGTGACGCCGGGGTGGCCCAGCAGCGCGCCCTCGACCTCGGCCGGGTCCACGCGGTGGCCGCGCAGCTTGACCTGCCGGTCGGTGCGGCCCAGGTACTCCAGCCCGTCCGGACCGGCCTGCGCCAGGTCGCCCGTGCGGTACAGCCGCGCGCCGGGCGGGCCCAGCGGGTCGGGCACGAACCGGTCGGCGGTGCGGGCGGGCAGCCCCCGGTAGCCGCGCGCGACCCCCACCCCGCCGATGAACACCTCGCCCACGGCGCCGTCCGGGACGGGGGCGAGGTCGGCGTCCAGCAGCCGCACCACCACCCCGTCGACCGGCGTGCCCACCACGTCAGCCGGGCGGTCCGGGCGGCCCGCGCCGTCCGGCCCCCCGGGCTGCTCGGCCCTTCGCGGCACGACGTGGCGGGTGGAGGTCATGGTGCACTCGGTGGGCCCGTACTGGTTGACCAGCCGGCCCTCGACGAGCTCCCGGCCGCCCGCCGCGAGGAACGGCCGCAGCGACTCCCCGCTGGAGACGACCAGCCGCACCCCGGCCAGCAGGTTCCGCGCGTCCGGCTGCCCGGCGAGGAAGGCCAGGAACGACGGCGTCACGCTGAGCAGCGTGTCGACGCCGTGGCGGCGCACGGCCGCCCCGAACGCGTCCGGCCGCATCAGCTCCGCGCGGGGCACCAGGACGAGCCGCCCGCCCGCCAGCAGCGGCGCGAACGTGTCCCGGACGGCCGCGTCGTAGCCCTGCGGCGCGGTCTGGAGCGCCACGGTGTGCGGGCCGAGGCCCTGGTCGCGGACGAGCTGGCGCAGGTAGGAGTCGGCCGACCGCCGCTCGATGAGGACGGGGCTCGGCGCGCCCGTCGAGCCGGAGGTGTGGCTGACGTAGGCGAGCGCCCGGCCGTCCACCGGCTCCGGCTCCGGTGCGTGCGTCGGCGTCGGCGTCGGGCCACCGGTGCCGGGGGCGTCCACGAGCACCGGCGCGCCGGACCCGTCCGGGTCGGGCAGCTGGCCGCGTGCGGCCAGCTCCGCCGTCGTCACCAGCAGCTCCGCGCCGCCGCTCGCCGCCAGCGCCGCCAGCCGCGCGGGCGGCTGCTCGACGTCGAGGCCGAGGAACGCCGCGCCCGCCCGGAGCACCGCCGCGGGCGCCACGACGGCGTCCACTCCGCGCGGCACCGCCACGGCGCACACCCGCTCCGGTCCCGCGCCCCGAGCGCGCAGCACGGCGGCCAGCCGCTCGATCCGCTCGGCGAGTTCGGCGTAGGTGACGTCACCGTCCGGGGTGGTGACGGCCGTCCGGCCCGGCGTGCGGGCCGCGTGGCCGAGGATGTCGTCGACGAACGTCCGCATCACGCACCCCCGTTCGCGGCGTCCGCCCGGTCCACGACCGTCTGGTCGACGGCGACGAAGCGCAGCTCGGAGGTGTACGTGCGGCCCTGGTCGTCCGGCAGCCAGGCCTGCTCCGGCGTGGGCAGCATCTCGCTGACCTTCAGCCGGGCCTCCGGGTCCTTCCGGACCAGCCTGCGCACCGCCTTGGCGAGGATGTTCAGGTACACCGGGCTGTCGAAGTCCACGTAGAACGGCCGGGGTTCGGTGGGAGAGACGACGAACACGAAACGCGGCAGGTCGTGCTCCTGCCGCCAGTGCCGGGCCCGCACGAAGCGCCGGGGCTCCGACTTCTCGTCGGCGAAGCCGAGTCCGCCCGCCCGGAAGGTCCACGTCTCCCGTGCGACGACCGTCCGGTCCAGCGTGATGCGCGGCGTGTGCTCCCCCTCGGGGCGCAGCGTGAAGCGGTCCATGACGCGCTGGGTGAGGGTGTTGGCGTAGACGTCGAGCAGATCGAAGCGGCTCCCGTCCGGCAGGACGGCGGTGAGCCGGCCCGCGTCGTCCTCCACCGCGACGTCCGCGCTGAGCACGGTGCGCGGGCGGTGCGGGTCGCCGGTGTCGTCGACCAGCGCCACGTAGTGGTCCTCCGGCCGGTCCAGCGAGGGCCGGCTGCGGGAGGACCACTTCAGCGGCAGCTCCTTGGGCAGCATCGGCAGCAGCCGGGGGCCGGGGAAGTCCCGGCTCGTCTCCGCGACGAGGGCCGCCGGCTCGGGGTGCTGGTGGACGAAGAGCGAGGCGCCCATCGTGTTGAGCGCGCAGTGCATCTCGCCCAGCACCAGATCGAACTCGCCCCGCTCGACCGCCTCCGGGCCCTCGGCCAGCACCAGCAGGTCCGGGCTGACGTAGCGCGCCAGGGACCAGCCCGCGCCGGGCTCCTCGAACTCCTCCCGCACCCGGTCCGCGAGGTCCGCCGTGGACAGCCGCACCCGGCGCACGCCCTCCGGCAGTTCCAGCACGCGCGCCCACTTCGCCCGCAGCTCGGCCTGGACGGCGTCCAGGTCCTGGTCCGCCCCCGGGTACGGCGAGGGCAGGCCGGACAGCCACAGCGTCGCCAGGTCCACCGGCCCGCGCGCCGCGAGCCGCTCGTACAGCGCGCGCAGCCGGGCGGTCGCCAGCTCCGCGAAGCGGTTGGTCATCCAGCGCGCCGAGGTCAGGCACAGCCCGAGCGGCGTGAGTTCGTCGAGCAGCGCCGTGCCGAGCGTGGCCGTCGCGGCCCGACGGCTGTCGGAGTAGACCAGGCCCCGGCAGGGCGCGGTCCGCGCCCCCTTGGCCCGCTGGCCGTCGGTGGCCGTCAGCGCGGCGAAGTCCGCCTCCAGGGCGCTGATCGCGGACGTCAGCGCCTCGGCGTCCACCCCGGCGGCCTGCACGGCGTCCCGGCCGCGCTCCAGCACGTCCAGCCGCTCCAGCGCCGCCTCCCGCACCCGGGCGTCACCGACGCGCTCCAGGATCTCCCGCAGCGCCCGCTCGGGGTGCGTGCTGCTGGGCACGTCCAGCCGCCAGTGCACCCACCGCTTGCCCTGCAACCAGCGCACGGTCTCGGCCACCTCGGCCTCGGGGCGGCCGAGTTCGGCCGCGAGGACGCCGATCGGCCGCGTCCCGTCGCAGAGCTCCAGCACGGCGTGCGCCGCGTCCGGCAGCGGCTGCGGGGCCCGTCCCGGCACCTGGACCGTGCCGTCCCCCAGCCGCGCGAACGACACGCGCCGGGGCGGTATCCACGCCAGCAGCTCCGGGTCGGCGGCGAGCGTCGCGGCGAGGGCGTCGATCGCCCAGCTGGCGAAGTACACCGTGGACGTCTCCAGGAAGCCCTCACCGGGGTCGACGGCCAGACCGCGCGTGCCCAGGTCCCAGCGGCCCCAGCCGACGGGGCCGAAGAAGCCGATCGTGTCGTTCTTGACGCAGAAGCGCTGCCAGTAGTGGGCGACGAGCTCCTCCCGCTGTCGGGGCATCGAGCTGCGGCCGGCGGCGGTCGGCGTCCAGGCGAGGAACGGCGCGATGCCGGTGCGCAGGACCGCCGGGTTCTGCCAGGCCACGGCGGCCCGGAAGCGGGGGTCGGCGGCGATCTCCTGGAGGAACCGCGCGGTGTGCACGGCACCGGCGTCGAACGCCTCGGTGAAGTGCTCCCACTCCGGGCCGTCCAGCCGGTCGCCGGGCGCGAACTTGTCCGCCGCCGGCGCCAGCCCGGGCGGTGCGGTGCGCAGGACCCCCTCGGCGGGGAAGCCGGGGCCGCGCAGCGCGAAGTGCTCCCACAGCCGCCAGCCACCGGTGGGCAGGTGCACGTGGTCCGGGACGTCCGTCATGGCGAACTCCTTCCAGGGGTTGCCCGGAACCCTGCCGCCGCCGCGCCCGCGCCACCAGGGAAGGACGGGCAGCGCCCGGCACCGTTCCTTCTGCGCGTTTGTCCCTATGTCCGCCCCGCCGGGCGGGGCACGCTGTGCCCCGACGACCGATCGAACGCGGGAGGACGAAGCCATGAGCCAGAGCGACGAGCCCGGCTACCGGGTGGTGCGGAACGACGAGGAGCAGTACTCGGTGTGGCGGCAGGACCGGGCCCTCCCGGACGGCTGGCACGCCGAGGGCACGACCGGCACCCGGCAGGAGTGCCTGGACCACATCGGCCGGGTGTGGACGGACATGCGCCCGCTGAGCCTGCGCCGCCGCATGGCGGAGAGCGGCGCATGACGTGACCGGGGCCGGGCCGGGGCGGGAGGGGGTGCCGCCCCGGCCCGCCCCCTCCCGCCGGCCGTCATCGTGAACGCGGGCGACGCGGTGACGGCGACGGGCCGCCGCCCGGCGTGGGCGCAGGTTCGACCAACGCGTTCCGGCCAATGTGTACCCGAGGGCTCCGAGCGGACCTGAGCCATGGCCGACGCCCCTCGACGGCGCCGAGGGAACGCGAGCGCGGGCTCCGTCCGGCTACGACACCCTCAGGGGATGCAATTCATTTCATTGCTTGAAGACGCCGTTTACCTGCAGGTTAACGTTGCGAACCAGCGAGTGGCTGAAATTTCTTGCAGAGATTTGCGCAAGCTTCCCAGGGTCTGGAACGTTCGGGCCATGGCACACCTCATGACGTACCTATCGCGCCCGATCGCCCTCACCGCCACGGCTGCGGCGGGCCTCATGATGACCCTGGCCGCTGCCCCGTCCGCGGCGGCCACCGAATCCCCGGCTCCCGAGTGCGTGCAGTACTACGAGAGCTGGCGCTACACCCACGTCCACAACGGCTGTGACGACACCGTCGCCGTCACGGTCGATTACACGAACGGCCAGTCCGCCCCGTGCCGCGTCCTGGAGCCCGACGCGTGGGCGACCTTCTCCGGTTACGGAACGGACGGCAACCACGTCACGGCGTTGCGGACCTGCGACCCCGACCCCGCCACCACCAGCGGCGCCTGAGCCCCGCCCGCCCTGTCCCGAAAGGCTGTGGGCGGCGGGGCGGGGGACGGCGATCGGGTGGTGCTGGGGGCGGTGCGTCGGGGTGGCGGGGTCGATGGCGGGGGGCCGGTCGTTAACGTCGCGTGCGCGGGGGCGTCACGTCGGGCGCCCAGCGTGGGGAGCGTGGTGAACGTACCGAGCGGCCCGGCCGGGCCGAGCAGACGGCTGCTGCTGGGGTCCGCCGGGGCCCTCGGCGCGGGGCTGGCCCTGACGGGCAGCAGCCCCGGCCGGGGCGAACCGTCCGGGGGTGGCGGGGGGAGCGGCATGGAGGCGGCCCGCGCGGCGCTGGAGCGGCTGCTGCCCGACCACGCCGACCAGTTCGCCCTCACTCTCCTCGACGGCCGGGAGCGGTTCACCGTCGGCGGGGGCCGGGGCGCGGTGGAGATCCGCGGGACGAGCCCGGCGGTCGCGCTCACCGGCGTCCACTGGTACCTGAAGTACACCTGCCGGGCGCACCTGAGCTGGGCCGGTTCGCAGACCGACCTGCCCGCGACGCTCCCCGCCCCGCGCCGGGCGGAGGAGCGCGCCGCCACCGTGCCGCACCGCTTCGCCCTCAACGACACGCACGACGGCTACACCGCCCCGTACGCCGACTGGCCGCGCTGGGAGCGGCTCATCGACGTCCTGGCGCTGCACGGCGTCAACGAGGTGCTCGTCACGCCGGGCACGGAGGCGGTGTACCACCGGCTGCTCCAGGAGTTCGGGTACACGGAGAGCGAGGCGCGGGCCTGGCTCCCCGCGCCGACGCACCAGCCGTGGTGGCTGCTGCAGAACATGTCCGCCTACGGAGGGCCCGTCAGCCCCGCGCTCCTGGCCGCCCGGACGGAGCTCGGCCGGCGCATCGCGGGACGGCTGCGGGAGCTGGGCATGGCGCCGGTGCTGCCCGGCTACTTCGGCACGGTGCCGCGCGGCTTCGCCACCCGGAACGCCGGGGCCCGCACCGTCCCGCAGGGCACCTGGGCGGGCCTGCCCCGCCCGGACTGGCTGGACCCGCGCACGGACGCCTTCGCCGCCGTGGCCGCCGCGTTCTACGCCCACCAGCGGGAGCTGTTCGGCGCGCCCGCGCACGTCAAGATGGACCTCCTGCACGAGGGCGGCGACGCCGGGGACGTGCCCGTCCCGGAGGCCGCGCGCGGCGTCGAGCGGGCGCTGCGCACGGCCCTGCCGGACGCGACGTGGGTGATCCTCGGCTGGCAGCACAACCCGCGCCGGGAGCTGCTGGACGGGCTGGCGCACCCGGAGCGGATGCTCGTGGTCGACGGGCTGTCCGACCTCGAACGCGTCACGGACCGGGAGGCGGACTGGGGCGGCGTCCCGTACGCCTTCGGCACGATCCCCAACTTCGGCGGCCGCACGACGCTCGGCGCGAAGACGCACCGGTGGGCGGAGCGGTTCACGCGGTGGCGGGACCGGGCGGGCAGCGCCCTGCTCGGCACCGCGTTCATGCCGGAGGCGGCCGAGCGCGACCCGGCGGCGTTCGAGCTGTTCAGCGAGCTGGCCTGGCGCGAGGAGCCGGTGGACCGGGCGGAGTGGTTCGCGGAGTACGCCGACTTCCGCTACGGCGGCCAGGACCCGGCGGCACGCGAGGCGTTCGCCGCACTGCGGGAGACGGCCTACCGGATCGACTCCCGCGACGGCCGTCCGCACGACAGCGTCTTCGCGGCCCGGCCGAGCCTCTCCGCCCGCTCCGGCACGTACTACGCCACCCACACCCCGGCCTTCGACCCGCCCGCCTTCGACGCCGCCTTCGCCGCCCTGCTGCGCGTCGCCGAGCCGCTGCGCGGGAGCGACGCCTACCGGTACGACCTGGTCGACGCCACCCGGCAGGCGGTCGCCAACCGCTCCTGGCTGCTGATCGGCCAGTTGGACCAGGCGTACGCGGCGAAGGACCGGCGGACGTTCGCCCGGCTGGCCACGCTCTGGCTGGAGCTGCTCCGGCTGGCGGACGACGTGGCCGGGGCGCACCGGAGCTTCCTCCTCGGGCCCTGGCTCGCCGACGCCCGCCGTAGCGCGGCCGATGCCGAGGAGCGGACGGAGTGGGAGCGCACCGCGCGCGTGCTGCTCACCACTTGGGCGGACCGGCCCACGGCCGACGGCGGCCGGCTCGCCGACTACGCCAACCGGGACTGGCACGGGCTCATCGCCGACGTCCACCTCGCCCGCTGGCGGCGCTACCTCGACGAGCTCCAGGACGCGCTCGCCGCCGACCGGCCGCCGAGGAGGTTCGACTGGTACGCCCACGAGGAGCCGTGGACCCGGCGGACCGACGACCACCCGCAGCGTCCCGTCCACGACGCCTACCGCACGGCCGTCCGCGCCCACGACGTGCTGGCCCGCGCGCCCTTCCAGGGCGGCGTCACCCTCGCCGCCGAGCCCCGCTCGCTGCCGCCGGGCGGGGCCGCCGAGGTGACGGCCACGTTCCGCAACGAGAACGGGCTGCGGCCCACCGGAGCCGTCGACCTGATGCTCGCCGGGCCCGCCGGTGCGGTGCCGCAGGGCGGCTCGTCCTGGCCCCGGGTCGCGCCCGGCGGGCGGGTCACGGCGCGCTGGCGGGTGCCCGCGCCGGACGGTGCGCCGCAGCGCCCCCTGGAGCCGCTGCCGTACGAGGTGACGGCCCGCTACGGGCCGCAGGGCGAGCCCCGGGCCCGCACGACCGGGCGCGGCACCCTCTTCGTCGCCGGGCCGGTGGGCGAGGGGTGGCGCACGCACACGACGAACGACGCCGTCTTCGGCCGCCTCGGCGACCGGTACGCCGTGCACGGCGGCGGCGCCGACCTGTGGCGCCGCACCGAGGAGTTCGGCACGCTGTTCCGGCCCGGCGCGCTGGGCGGGGAGGGGTCCGTACGGGTGGCCGTCACCGCGCAGCCGGACACCGGGCCGTGGGCGCGGGCGGGCGTGATCGTCCGCAACGACCTGGCCGAGGCGCGCGGCCGGGGCGGTGTGAACCTCGCCGTCACCCCCGGGCACGGCGTCGTCCTGGCCCACGACGCGGACGGCGACGGGACGTTCGACACCTACCGGCGCGTGACGGGTGTGCGGGCGCCGGTGCTGCTGCGCCTGACCCGCGTCGGGACGGTGTTCACCGGGGCGTACTCCACGGACGAGGGCGCGACGTGGCGGACGGTGGCCACGGTGGACGTCCCCGGCGCCGCGCCCCGCCAGGACGCCGGCCTGTTCATGACGGCCGCGTCCCGGACGAGGGCGACGGTGGAGTTCGCCGGCTGGTCGCTTCGCTGAGCCCCGGCCCGGGTGGCGTCAGCGCGCCTCGGCGAGCTCCTTGATGCCGGCCAGCGTCGCCTCGATGCCGCCCCGCAGGGAGGCGAGGCGGCCGGCGATGATCTCCTCCTCCTGCTCCGGCGCCTGGGCGATGAAGGAGCTCAGGCCGGAGGGGGCGGGGCCGACGCGCGCGGAGTGCCGCAGCAGGGTCCCGCCGTCGGCGGCGGACAGTTCGAAGCGCCAGTGGCACAGCGGTTCGGCGCTGGCGGCCGGGGCGGCGGGACCGAAGCGGCCGTCCGGGTCGACGACGTCCCAGGCGAAGGCGCGCTCCTCGCTCACCTCGGCGATGCGGCTGGTGGAGGTCCACTCGCCGATGTCGGGGTTCTTGTTGTGCCCGGCGAAGAGGGCGCCGGGCACGGGCGCCCGCGCTCCGTCCAGCCACTCGACCCGCTGGAGTTCGGGGCTGAACCGGGCCGGGATGCCGATGTCCGTCACGAGCGCCCACACCGTGGCGGGGGAGGCGTCGACGTGGATCTCGCTGCTCGTGGCGGGTCCGTCCGCGTACCGCATGCGTACTCCTCGTGTCGGTTCGGCCCGGCCTGTCGTGGCCGGGCAACAGGCAGAAACCACAAGGGAGTTGACGGCATTCCCACCCCCACTGCCCGGCTCCGTGAGGCGCGTCACAGGGGTGGCGAAAAACGTTTGACTTCATGTCGGGTTGAACTTCTAGGTTGACACCCATGACGCCTCACGCGACCACGGGGGAACGCGCCGGGCGGCGCGAGTGGACCGGTCTCGCCGTCCTCTCCCTGCCCACCCTGCTCCTCTCGCTCGACATGACCGTGCTCCACTTCGCGGTGCCCAAGCTCAGCGCGGACCTGGCCCCCAGCAGCACCCAGCTGCTGTGGATCGTCGACATCTACGGCTTCCTCATCGCCGGGTTCCTCATCATCATGGGCACGCTCGGCGACCGCATCGGACGGCGGCGGCTGCTCCTCACCGGGGCGGCGGCCTTCGGCGTCGCCTCGGTGCTCGCGGCGATGTCGGACAGCGCCGGCATGCTCATCGCGACGCGGGCCCTCCTGGGCCTGGCGGGGGCGACGCTGATGCCCTCGACCATGTCCCTCATCCGCAACATGTTCCACGACCCGCAGCAGCGCACGGTGGCGATCAGCGTGTGGATGTCCAGCTTCATGCTGGGTGCGGGCGCCGGGCCGCTGGTCGGCGGGGCGATGCTCGAACACTTCTGGTGGGGCTCGGTCTTCCTGCTGGGCGTGCCCGTGATGGTGCTGCTGCTGGTGGCCGGACCGTTCCTGCTGCCGGAGTTCCGCGACCCGACGGCCGGCCGGATCGACGTCGTCAGCGCCGCGCTCTCCCTCGGCACCGTGCTCTCCGTCGTGTACGGCATCAAGCAGACCGCCGAGCACGGCGTCGGCCTCGTCCCCGTCCTCGCCGCACTCGCGGGGCTGGCGCTCGGTGTGGTGTTCGTCCGTCGCCAGCGCACCCTGGCCACCCCGTTCCTGGACCTGAAGCTGTTCCACAGCCGGGGCTTCACCGTCTCGCTGACCACCGTGGCCCTGTCCATCTTCGCGATGGGCGGCGTGATCTTCTTCGTCGCCCAGTACCTCCAGATGGTGCTGGACATGTCCCCGTTCACGGCGGGTCTCTACTCGCTGCCGGGCGTGCTCGCCGGCATGGTCGGCATCCTCGCCGCCCCGGCCCTGGCGCAGCGGGTTCCGGCCGCGTACCTCATGGGCGGCGGGCTGCTGGTCGCCGCGCTGGGGGTCGGGACGCTGGCCACGATCACCCCGGAGTCCGGCGCGGGGACGGCGGTGACGGCGCTGGTCGTCCTGCACCTCGGCTTCGGTCCGATGATCGCCCTCGGCACGGACATGATCATCGCCGGGGCGCCGCCCGAGCGGGCGGGTGCGGCGTCGGCCATCTCCGAGACCGGCACCGAGATGGGCATGGCCCTGGGCATCGCGGTGCTCGGCAGCGTCGGGGCGGCCATCTACCGCGCCGAGGTCGGCGGCCTGCTCCCGGCGGGGCTGCCGCCGGAGGCGACGGACGTGGCGGGCGACACCATCGGCGGCGCGGCCGGCGCCGCCGAGCAGCTGCCGAGCGCCCTCGGTGCGGCGCTGATGGACGCCGCCGGGCAGGCGTTCGTCACCGGCCTGCGCACGACCGCGGCCGTCAGCGCCGTCATCGTGGCCGTCCTCGCCGTGGCCGCGACCGTCCTGCTGCGGGGCGTCACACCCGGTGACGGCGGCGGGCACGGCGAGCCGCCCGCCGGGGACGACGGGCCGCAGGCACGCGGGGACGGCCCGCAGGCGCACGGGGACGGCCCGCAGGTCGACCCCGCCCCGGAACCGGCGGAGGCCGGCCGGTAGGTCAGACGGCGCCGAAGAGCCGCAGCAGCTCCTCCTTGCCGAACATCCGGGCCGTCTCGACGGCACTGGGCGTCCCGGCCGTCGGGTCCGCGCCTCCGTCCAGGAGGGCGTGGACCACGTCGTCCTCCCCCTTGAAGACGGCCCCGGCCAGCGGCGTCTGCCCCCGGTCGTTCGGCTTGTCCGCGTCGGCGCCGCGCTCCAGCAGGGCCCGGACGGCCTCGGCGTGGCCGTGGTAGGCGGCCAGCATGACGAGGGAGTCGCCCTTGTCGTTGGTGAGGTTCGGCGGGACGCCCGCGTCGACGTAGGCGGCGACGGTGTCCGTCTCGCCGCGTCGCGCCAGGTCGAAGATCTTCGCGGCGAGTTGCAGGACCTCGGGGTCGTGAGCGGGCTCTTCCGTCATGGTGGACCTCCTGCGCGGGCGGTGGGCGTGATCGTTCTCCGTCACCCTATGCACGTGCCCGTCCGCCCGGCCGGTACGCCCGCCCGGCCCCGCCGCACGGTGGGTCAGAACGCCGCGCGGATCTCGCCCACGGGGACGCCGCCGCCGAGCAGCGGGTGTGCGGCGATGCGCGCCGTCACCGGCCCGGTCACGCCCATCCGCTCCAGCGCCCGGCCGAGCACCGGGCCGAGGGCGCGCACCCCGCCGTCGTCCAGCTTGAAGGCCAGCGCCCGCCCGTCCGGCAGGGCCACCGCCTGCACGGCCTCGGCGCCCATCTTGGACAGCGCCCCCGGCACCTCGCGCATCAGCCACGTGTCGTGCCGCCGCGTCCCCGCGACGTGTTCGGGGTGCGCCCGCATGGCGTCGGCGACGCGCCGTTCGGCCGTGCCGGGCGCGGCGGTGACGAGCGTGCGGAAGCCGCGCGCCAGGCCGGTGAGGGAGACGGCGAGCAGAGGGGCCCCGCAGCCGTCGACGCCGGTGGCGGCGACCGACTCGCCCGTGGCCCCCTCGACGACGTCGGCGACCAGCCGCTGCAGCGGGTGCGCCGGGTCGAGGTAGGAGTCGGCGGGCCACCCGGCGGCCCGGCAGGCCGCCAGCATCGCGGCGTGCTTGCCGGAGCAGTTCATGGTGAGCCGGGCCCGCCCCAGCCCGGCCCGCAGGTACGCCTCGGACTCGGTCGGGTCCAGCGGCAGGTCGGCCGGGCACCGCAGGTCGTCCTCACCGAACCCGTGCTCGGCGAGGACCTGCGCCGCCAGCTCCCGGTGGAAGGGCTCCCCGGAGTGGCTCGCGGCGGCCAGCGCGAGGCGCTCACCGCTCAGCGCGGCACCGGCGCGCAGGCACGCGACGGCCTGGAAGGGCTTGTTCGACGAGCGGGGGAACATGGGGGCGCTGACGTCGCCCAGCGACCACGCGACCGCACCGTCCGGGCCGAGGGCGACGAGCGCCCCCCGGTGCCGGCCCTCGGTGAAGCCGGAGCGGACGATCTCCGCGAGGACGGGCGGAACGGCCCCCGGGGCTATCGCACCGGTGGACGGGGACGGCGGCGTGGTGGACGGCATGGGGCCCCTCGGAGCTGCTGGGACGGCCCACCGCCCGGGGATCGTCTCAGGCCAGCAGGTCGTCGATGTGTGCTTCGCCCTCACGGTACCTGCGGGCGATCTCGGCGCTGCAATCGTCGGCCGTGCGCTGCACGCTCTGGCGGCGCCGCGAGACCTCGGCCTCGTAGCCGACGAGCCGGCCCATGGCCTCGCGCAGCTCGCCCTCGGTGCGGGCCGACAGGTCGGAGAGGGCCACCTCGCCGAGCATCGCCTCGGCCAGCGCCCGGTACGCCTCGCCGCGCGGCGCGCCGACCGTCACGTGCCGGGAGGAGCGCTGCCGGGAGGGGCCGTCGGCCAGGATCTGCGGCAGCCGGTCGACCAGGGGCACGGCGGCGTCCAGCCGCCCGGCCAGCTCGGCCCGGAGGATGTCGATGCGGCCCTGGAGGAGCCGGCGGACGTAGCTGAGGTCGGCCTCGTGGTGCTGCGCGGTGCGGCGCAGGGTCCGCAGCCGGGGCAGCCCCAGCCCGGCCAGGCCGTCGCCCGCACCGGGCTCCGGGGTGCCGGGCGGCACCGGCGTCTCCGGCCAGACGACTGTCTCGGGCCCGTCGAGCGGGACGCGTTGCTGCGGCGGACACGGCGGCGCTCCGCCGGCCCCGGTCCCACGGGTGGCGCCGGTGGTCCGGCCGGCTGCGGCTGTGCTCATCGTCGTCCCCTTGTCCCCGGTCCCACTCGTGCGTTGTGCACCGGTTCGTGCCCGCATCGTGTCACTTGGGAGGTACCGCGCGCAGCGCCTTGACACCCATCCGGCGCATGATGGACGCATGCGAGCAGTAGTTCAGAGGGTGAACGGCGCCCGGGTGGCGGTGGGTGGCGAGACGGTCGGGGAGATCGTCGGCGAGGGGTTGTGCGTCCTCGTCGGCGTCACACACGACGACACGTCGAAGCAGGCGGAGTGGCTGGCCCGCAAGCTGTGGGGGCTGCGCGTCCTCTCCGGGGAGAAGTCCTGCTCCGACGTGAACGCCCCGCTGCTGGTGGTGAGTCAGTTCACGTTGTACGGCGACGCGCGCAAGGGCCGCCGCCCGACGTGGCAGGCGGCGGCCCCGGGCCCGGTGGCCGAGCCGCTGGTCGACGAGGTCTGCGCCCGGCTGCGGGAGCTGGGCGCGACCGTCGCGGAGGGCCGGTTCGGCGCCGACATGAAGGTCGGACTGGTGAACGACGGCCCGTTCACGGTGCTGCTGGAGACGTGAGCCGGGCGGGCGGCGGCGCCCGTCCCTACTTCACCGAACCGGCCATCACCCCCTGCACGAAGTGGCGCTGGAAGGCGAAGAAGACGAGGACCGGCACGACGAGCGACAGGAAGGCCCCCGGCGCCAGGATGCCGATGTTGGAGCCGAACTGCCGCATCTCCGACTGGAGCGCCACCGTGAGCGGCTGGGAGGACGTGTTGGCGAACAGCAGGGCCACCAGCATGTCGTTCCACACCCACAGGAACTGGAAGATCGCCAGGCTCGCGATGGCCGGGCGGCCCAGGGGCAGCACGAGCCGGACGAAGATCCGCGCCTCGCCGCCCCCGTCGATCCGGGCGGCCTCCAGCATCTCCTTCGGGATCTCCGCGAAGTAGTTGCGCAGCAGGAAGACGGCGAACGGCAGCCCGTAGGCGACGTGGAACAGCACCACGCCCGGGATCGTGCCGTACAGCCCGAGCTGGCCGAAGAGTTCGGCGACCGGCAGGAGGCCGATCTGCACGGGCACCACCAGCAGGGCCACCACGAGCAGGAAGACGGCGTCCCGGCCGGGGAACTCCAGCCAGGCGAAGGCGTACCCGGCCAGCGCCGCCACCGCGACGACGAGGAACGTCGTCGGCACGGAGATCATCACCGTGTTCCAGAACGCCTGCACGATGCCCGAATCGGCGAGCAGTTCGCTGTAGTTGTCGAACGACAACTGGGCCGGCTCGGTCAGCGCCGTCCACCAGCCGCTGGTGGCGTTCGTCTCCTCGTCGCGCAGGGACGAGAAGAGGAGCCCGGCCAGCGGGGTGATCCACACGAGGGCGACGACGACGAGGAGCGTCTGCACCAGCCCGCCGCTGAGCCAGGACGTGAGCCGGGCCACCGGGCCCCTGCGGCGCGGGGCGCCGCCCGCCGACGCTCCGGCCAGGGCACGTGCGGGCGGGCCGGCGGGGCTCCGCTCCAGGGTGTCGTGGGCGCTCATGACTGGCTCCTGCGGAAGCGTCGGACGTTGAAGATCATGGCGGGCACCACCAGGAGCAGCAGCAGGACGGCGAGCGCGCTGCCGAGTCCCTGGTCGTTGCCGCCGCCGAAGGAGACGAGCCACATCTGCGTGGCCAGCACGTTCGCGTCTTCCTGCACGGGCCCCGGCGCGATGATGTAGACGAGGTCGAAGACCTTCATCACGTTGATCACCAGGGTCACGAAGACCACGGTGAGCACGGGGGCCAGCAGCGGGACGGTGATGCGGCGGAAGATCTGCCACTCGTTCGCGCCGTCCATCCGGGCCGCTTCCAGGGTCTCCCGGGGCAGGGCGGCGAGCCCCGCGCCGATGAGGACCATGGCGAAGCCCGTCCAGATCCACAGGTAGGCGCCGATGATGGCCGGGGTGACGAGGGCGGGGCCGAGCCAGGAGACGCCGCTCCAGGGCTCGGCGAAGTTCTCGCCGGGCAGCCGCACCGTGTAGGCGCCCGGGTCCAGCCCGGCGAAGGAGAAGGAGCCGTCGGCCGCCGTCGTCGTGCGGGCCGCGACGGCTCCGCCGCCGTCGAGGGCCTCCACGGCCATGCCCGGCAGCCCGCTCTCCCCGTCGTCGACCCGGCCCGCCTCGCCGCCGCCCCCGGGGACGAAGTCGAGGTGGACGACGCCGCGCAGCTCCTCGGCCGCGGCGGACGGTGCCCCGGCCGGTTCGGCGCCCTCGGGCAGGTCCTTCGGGGCGATGCCGACGAAGCCGAGCGTCACGGTGTCGCCGGGGCCCGCCGTCGAGCCCGTCACGTACGAGCCGCCCTCGCCCGGCTCGACGCCGTGGCCCTCGCGGGCCCGGGCCGTCGGGTAGGGGGACGGGTCGGCGAAGGCGTCGTGGACGCCGACGACGGCCGCGTTGAGGACGCCCTTGTCCGGGTCGTGCTCGTAGGCAAGGCGGAAGATGATGCCGGCGGCCAGGAACGAGACGGCCATCGGCAGGAACATCAGCAGCTTGAACGCGGTCGCCCAGCGGATCTTCTCGGTGAGGACGGCCAGCACCAGGCCGAGCCCGGTCAGCAGCGCCGGGGCGACGACGACCCAGATGGTGCTGTTCCGGATCGCCGTGAGCGTCGCGGGGTCGCGGAACATCTCGGTGTAGTTGCCGACGCCGACGAACTCGGTGCCGGAGGCGTCGAACAGGCTGCGGCCGACGGAGAAGATCACCGGATAGACGACGAGTGCGCCGAGCAGCAGCAGAGCGGGCAGCACGAACAGGCAGGCGATCATGCGCCTGCGCCGCTGGGCCCGGCGCCGCGGGGTGGCGGCGCCGGGGGCGGTCCTGCGGTGGGTCGTGGGGGACACGTCGCGGGGGTCCTCAGCTCTTGAAAGCGGCGGCTGCGGCCTTCTCCAGCTCGGCAGCCGTGGCCTCGGGGTCGGACGGGTCGCGCAGGAAGTCCTGGAGGATCTTCCACTCGCCCTTGCCGGCCGTGCCGCCGAACGCCGCGGGCGCCTGGTCGGACATGTCGAACCGGACGGTGTCACCGGCCTCCACGAGGGACTGGGCGGTCTGCCGCGTCAGGTCGTCCTGGTAGGAGGAGAGGTCCAGTTCCTTGTTCGGGGAGATGTAGCCGCCCGCCTCGGCCCAGACGGCCGCCGCCTCCGGGGAGGCCAGGAACTCCATGAGGGCCATGGCGGCCTCCTGGTTCTTGCCGTCCTTGAGGACCACGGCCGCGTCACCACCGCTGACCACGGGCGCCTCGCCGCCGTCGACGGCCGGGAACGGGAAGAAGTCCGCGTCCTCGCCGAGGGTGCGGCCGAAGTCGTTGGTCACGAGCGCGCCCACGAAGTCGCCCTCGTAGACCATGCCGGCCTCCGGCTCGGGGCCGAACACCTTCTGGACGGAGGTGGGGAAGTCGGTGCGCAGCGCGCCCGCCGCCCCGTCGGCGAGCAGGTCGTCCTCGGCGAACAGCTCGGCGAGGGTGGTCAGCGCGTCGACGACGCTCTGGTCCGTCCACGGCAGGCTGTGCTCGGCGAGCTCGTCGTACTTCTCCGGGCCCGCCTGGGACAGGTAGACGTTCTCGAACCAGTCCGTGAGGGTCCAGCCGTCCTGCCCGGCCACCGAGAAGGCGGGCAGCCCGGAGTCGGATATGGTCCCGGCCGTCTCCATCATGGCCTCGTAGGAGTCCGGCGCCTCGACGCCCGCCTGGGCGAACGCGTCGGGGCTGTACCAGACGAGCGACTTGTGCGCGGCCTTGAAGTACAGGCCGTAGTACTCCCCGTCGACCGTGCCGTAGTCCTTCCAGACGTTGGCGAAGTTCTGCGAGGCGTCCTGCTCGACGTCCGAGGACAGCGGCGTCAGCCAGCCGTTGTCGGCGAACTGGTTGAGCACGCCCACCTGCGGCACCATGACGACCTCGGGCGCGTCACCGCCCTGGATCTTGCTGCCGATGACCGTGGAGACGTTGTCGCCGGTGGACAGGAAGTCGGTCTTGGCGCCGGTCTTCTCGGAGAAGGCGTCCAGGACCTTCTGGAAGTTCTCCTGCTCGGTGCCGGTCCACACCCCGGCCACGGTGACCGTCTGGCCGCTGAACTCACCCTCGGACGCCGGGCCCGTCGTGTCGCCGTCGCCGCACGCGGCGGCGGTGAGGGCGAGGGCGAGGGCGGCGCCGGAGGCGGTCGCGGTACGGCGGACCTGACCGGCCCGTCCGGCGCGGTGGGCGGAGCGGTTCGTGGTGCGTCTCATCTCTGATGTCCCTTCGGGGGTTCAGCGGAATTCAGCGGGGTTCGGGGATGTCGGCCGCCGCCTCGGCCGGGGGACCGGCCGGGGTCTCGGTCGGGGCTTCGGCGGGCGGATCGCTCATGTACCAGGCCGCGGTCGAGCCCGGCAGGACGCCGTCCGGGCAGGCACCGCTGGCCAGCAGGGGCAGGCCGGTGACGGGCGACGGCACCGGCTCGGTGCCGAAGTTGACGGCGCACACGAGCCCGTCACCGCGGACGAAGGCCAGCACGTCCGGCGGCGTCTCCAGCCAGCGCAGCGACCCCTCGCCCAGCTGCGGCAGGCTGCGCCGCAGTTGGAGGCCGTCGCGGTAGAGGTGCCACGAGGAGCGGGTGTCGGCCAGCGCCCGGTCGGTGGCGTGCTCGGCGAAGTAGGCGGGCTGCGGCAGCCACGGGCGGGCCGTCGCCTGCCCGGGGGCGCCGGGGGTGAAGCCGAAGGGGGAGGCCTGTCCGCTCCACGGCAGCGGCACCCGGCAGCCGTCCCGGACCCGGGCGCGGCTGCCGGTGCGGCGGTAGATGGGGTCGGTGAGGACGTCGTCGGGCAGGTCCACGACCTCGGGCAGCCCCAGCTCCTCGCCCTGGTAGACGTAGGCGGCCCCCGGCAGCGCGAGCATGAGCAGGGCGGCGGCCCGGGCCCGGGCCGTGCCGAGACCCGCCGCGTCCGGATCCGCGTCCGCCGTGCCGCCGCCCGCGTACCGGGTCACGGTGCGCACCTGGTCGTGGTTGTTGAGCACCCAGGTGACGGTCGAGCCGGTGCCGGCGATGTCCCGCATGGCCTCGCCGATCGTGGCGCGGAACGCCTCGGCGTCCCAGGGCGCGCTCAGCAGGTCGAAGAAGAACGCCTGGTGCAGCTCGTCCGGCCGCACGTAGCGGGCGTGCTCCCGGGCGGTGGGCACCGACACCTCCCCGACCAGCAGCCGCTCGCGGCCGTCGCGGGCGGCGTACTCGTCGCACACCGCGCGCCACGCGCGCCACACCCGGTGCACCTCCTCCTGGTTCCAGGCCAGGGGGTTCACCGAGTCGCGGGCGCGCTCGTCGGCCGCCGGGTCGGGGGAGTCCGGCAGGTCGGGGTGCTTGTAGAGCCCGGCGGCGACGTCGATGCGGAACCCGTCGACGCCCCGGTCCAGCCAGAACCGCAGCACCGCGTCGAAGTCGTTCCCGACCTCGGGGTTGCGCCAGTTCCAGTCGGGCTGCTCGGGGGTGAACAGGTGCAGGTACCACTGGCCGGGGCTGCCGTCCGGCTCCGTGACGCGGCTCCAGGCGGGGCCGCCGAACATGGCGCGCCAGTTGTTGGGCGGCTCGTCGCCGCCCGGCCCCCGCCCGTCGGCGAAGTGGAACCGCGCGCGGGCCGCGCTGCCGGGCCCGGCGGCCAGGGCCGCACGGAAGTGCGGGTGCTCGACGGAGCAGTGGTTCGGGACGATGTCCAGCAGGACGCGGATGCCGAGCCGTCGGGCGTCGGCCACCAGCCGGTCGAACTCGCCGAGGTCCCCGTAGACCGGGTCGACGTCGCAGTAGTCGGCGACGTCGTAGCCGTGGTCGTGCTGGGGCGAGGGGTAGAAGGGGCTGAGCCAGATGCCGTCGACCCCGAGCTTCCTGAGGTAGGGCAGCCCGGAGCGGACGCCCGCGAGATCCCCGATGCCGTCGCCCGTGCTGTCCAGGAAGCTCCGGACGTAGACCTGGTAGATCACGGCGTCACGCCACCAGTGACGCTGCTGACCCAGATGGAGGAGAGGGCCGTCTCCGGCCGTTGCTGTGAGCATGTCTCCGCTGACCTCGACTTGTGCGCTGTGCGGTCCGTCGGCGCCCGCTATCGGTTATGCGCCTCGGTTATGCATGCATGTTAAGTAGCAGTGTCGAACGGGTGTCAACGCCCTACCCGCAGGTATCGTCGGAAAGTCCGCCTGGTGACGTGGAACGTGGCCTGTCCGAGACCCAGACATGCCTAACGCGTAACTAGCGCAGGGGTTGACCGCCCGGCCGGACGGGCCACCGCGGCGAGGACGTCCCTCCGGCGGAGGGGCGCCCGCTCAGCCCCGGTCGGCGATCCGGGCCAGCTCCCGGCCCAGCCGGGCGACGGCGTCCTGCGGCGACTGCCGCAGCGCCAGCGCGTCGTGCACGACGGCCTGCACGGCCAGGCTGACCTGGTCGTACCGGGCGCTCTTCGGTCGGGGCTCGGCGGCCAGCACGCTCTCGCGCAGCGCCGGCAGGTACGGGTGCTCGCGCACCAGCTCCGGATCCGCGTACAGGTCGGCGCGCACCGGCGGCAGCGACCCGTCCGTCAGCACCCGGCGCTGCACCGGCTCGCTCGTCAGGTACGCGATCAGGTCCGCCGCCGAGTCCGGATGGCGGGAGTGGCTGGAGACGGCGAGGTTGGAACCGCCCAGGACGCTCGTGCCCGGCCCGTCGGGCCCCGGCAGCGGCACGGTGCCGAACTTCCCGGCCACCTCCGAGCCCGGCGCACCGGCCAGCCCGTGCACGTACGGCCAGTTGCGCAGGAAGAGCAGCTCGCCGTTCTGGAACGCCAGCCGGGACTCCTCCTCCTTGTAGCTCAGGGCCTCCCGGGGGATCCAGCCGTCCCGCACACCGTCCGCCAGGAACGCCAGGCCCTTCGCGGCGGCGGCCGAGTCGACGGTCACCCGCGTGCCCTCGTCGTCCAGGAACGAGCCGCCCGCCGAGCGGACCACCTCCACCGCGTTCGCCGTCAGCCCCTCGTACGGCAGGAACTGCCCGGCGTAGCCGTCCAGCCCGTACTCCGGGGCGATCGTCCGCGCCTGCCGCTCCAGCTCCGCCCAGGTGCGCGGCGGCTTCTCGCCCTCCCGGTCCAGGACGTCCTTGCGGTAGTACAGCAGCCCCGCGTTCGTCACGTAGGGGACGGCGTACAGCTCGCCGCCGAACGTCGCGGTGTCCACGACCGGCGGCAGGAAGGACTTGAGCGGGAAGGCGTCGCGGTTCAACGGCGTGATCCAGCCGGCCGCCGCGAACTCCGAGGTCCAGGCCACGTCGATGTTGAGCACGTCGAAGCGGTCACTCCCCGAGCGCAGCTCGGTGATCATCTGGGCCCGCGTCTCGTCCGCCGAGTCGGGCAGCTCGACGAGGGTGACCTCCTCCCCGGGGTGCGTGCGGTTCCACCCGTCGAGGAGGGGGCCGAGGTAGTCGGTGAGGTCACCGGCCGTCGCCAGCGTCATCGGGCCGCGTTCGTCGCCCCCGCTCAGGGACGGCGCGCCGCACCCGGCGTAGGCTCCCAGCAGCACGGCACCCGCCAGGAGCCCCCTGCCTGCGGCACGCTTCCACCGCATCGGTCCTCCCGGGCCACCGGTCCCACCGGCTCCTTCGCACGGCCTTTCCCACCCATATATACCTGTTAGCCATGCGCGATACTAGACGTGCAGGAGCACGGGCCGGGGTGCCCGTCCCACACCAACGAGCACGAACGCGCACGACGAGCACGACGAACGACCGGCCGGGGAGGAGGAGACCGCCGTTGCGTCTCCCGCTCCTGGCCCTCCTCGCCCGGGGACCGGCCCACGGCTACGAGCTCAAGCAGGCCCTCGAAGCCCTGCTCGGCGCCGCGTACCCGCAGCCCAACATTGGCCAGATCTACGTCACCCTGGGCAGACTGGAGAAGGCCGGACTCATCGCGGGCGAGGACGTCGAGCAGAGCAACCGGCCGAACAAGCGGACCTACCGGCTCACCGACGCCGGACGTGAGGCCGTGGAAGCCTGGTACGAGGAGACGACCGCCGAGCCGCGGGTGAGGGACGAGTTCTTCATGAAGCTCGCACTCGCCCCGCACTCCGGCATGGCCGACCCGATCACGCTGATCAACAAGCAGCGGCGCCAGTACCTCAACACCATGCGCGACCTGTCCAAACTCGCGGCGACCGAGGAACGCGACAACCGCGTCGCCCAGCTGCTCATCGAGGGCGCCATGCTGCACCTGCAGGCTGACCTCGACTGGCTGGAGCGCTGCCAGGAGGAGCTGGAATGAGAAGGTCCCGCCCGGCGCCCGACACGCCGCCCGAGCCCGCCGAGCCCGGCGCGGAGCCGATCGTGCGCGCCGAGGGCCTCACCAAGACCCACCACGGCGAGGGCACGCCCGTACACGCGGTGCGCGGCGTCGACCTCAGCGTGGGACGCGGCGAGTTCGTCGCCGTCACCGGGCCGTCCGGCGCGGGCAAGTCCACCCTCCTGCACCTCGTCGGCGGCCTCCAGCGCCCCGACGCGGGCAGCCTGTGGATCGACGGCCGGTGCGTCGACGGCTACAACGAGGCCCGCTGGGCGGTACTGCGCCGCCGCAGCATCGGCATCGTCTTCCAGTTCTTCAACCTCATCTCCAACCTCACCGTCGCCGACAACGTCGAACTCCCCGCCCTCCTCGCCGGCACCGGGCCGAAGGCCGCCCGCGCCGCCCGCGAGGAGCTGCTGGAGGAGCTGGGGCTCACCGGCAAGGAGCACTCCATGCCCGGCGAACTCTCCGGCGGCGAACAGCAGCGCGTCGCCCTCGCCCGCGCCCTGGTCAACCACCCGGCGCTGCTCCTGGCCGACGAACCCGCCGGCAGCCTCGACAGCAAGGGCACCCGCGAGGTGCTGCGCCTGCTGTCCCGCTTCCACCAGCGCGGTCAGACGATCGTCCTCGTCACGCACGACGCCCGGGTCGCCAGCGCGGCCGACCGCGTCATCAGCTTCTTCGACGGGCGCATAGCCGACGACGCCGTCCTCGGCGCCGGGCCGCGGCGGCCCCGTCCGGGCGGCGTGGCGGGCACGCTGGAACTGAGGGACTGAGCCGCCGTGCGGGCCGTACTGCGCTGGGCACACGCCGATCTGCGGGCACACCGGGGGGAGGCGCTGTTCATCCTGCTGGCCACCGCCGGGATCACCGCCTCCCTGCTGCTGGCCGGAGCCCTGTTCAGCTACGCGGCCAACCCCTGGCAGCGGGTCTTCACCCAGTCCGAGGGCGCCCACGTCTGGCTCCACACCCGCGCCGGGACGGAACCCTCCGACGTCGCCGGGCTCGCCCGCCTGGACGGCGTCGCCGACGTCGCCGGTCCCTACCGCACCACCCGCACCAGCGCCTCGTCCCCCAGCGCCGAGGCCGCCGTGGAGCTGCGCGCCACCGGCCCGGAGCTGCCCGGCACCGCCCGCCCGCTGCTCGTCACCGGCCGCTGGCTGACCGCCGACGACGCCCCGACCGCCCCGGAGGCCGACGACGCCGCCGGGGAGCCGGACCGCGACCCCGGCGACGGCACCGAAGAGGACTCCCCGCACCCCGGCGTCGTGCTGGAGGAGTCGCTCGCCACCGCCCTCGGCGCCGCCCCCGGCGACACCGTCACCGTCCCCGACGAGAACCGGGGACGGCAGGCGCTCACCGTCGTCGGCGTCGCGGAGACCGCCGAACCCCGGTACCGCCCCGGCGAACGCGCCGGCACCGCCTGGGTCCTCCCCGGGACCCTCTCCGGCGCCGCGCCCGACGGCGTCGGGCAGACCGTCGGGCTGCGGCTGACCGACCCGGCCGACACCGACTTCCTCGTGCAGCGCGCCGTCACCGAGCTCGGCGCCGACCGCGTCGCCCAGGTCACCAAGTGGCAGCAGGCCAGAGCCGAGGCCGAGGGCGGCGACCGGCTGCTCGGCCTGCTCTTCGCCGCGTTCGGCCTCGGCGCGCTCCTGGCCGCCGGGCTCGCCGCCTACGGCGCCATCAACACGCGCGTCCGGGGCCAGCTCCGCGACATCGCCGTCGTCAAGGCCGTCGGCTTCACCCCGGCCCAGGTCGTCAGCACCTTCCTCCTCCAGCACCTCACCTACGCCGTCGTGGGCGTCACCGCCGGGACGGCCGCCATCGCCGTGCTGGGCGACCGCATCCCCGGCCGCATCGGCGAGGCCGCCGGCGTCTGGGACGACCTGCCCGGCCACACCTCCCTGCTGCTCGCCATCCCCGCCGCAGCGGTCCTGTTCATCGTCGCCGCGACCTCGCTCGCCGCCTGGCGGGCCGGCCGGGTGCCGCCCGTCCCGGCCGCCCGCGCCGCGCTGCCCGTCGGACGGCGGCTCTCCCCGCCCGCCCGCCGGGCCCTGGGCCTGCGGCTGTCGCCCGCGCTCGTCCTCGGCTGGCGCGGAGCGTTCGCCGGGGCCCCGCGCCGCCTGCGCACCCTCACCTCGGTCGCCCGGCTCGCCGTGCCGCTGCTGATGATCACCGTCGCCCTCACCGCCTGGACCACGGTCGACCGCTTCCGCACCGAACCGGCCGAGGTCGGCATGCCCGCCGCCCTCACCGCCCGGGTGACCGACCCCGGCGCGATCACCGACGCCGAGGCCCGCCGCGTCCTCGCCACCCGCCCCGACGTGGCCGCCGCGCTCCCCGGCGCCGAGGTCGCCGCGCTCGTCCCCGGCCAGACCGGTACGATCACCCTGCGCGGCCTCGGCACCACGGAGAACCCCTACCCGTTCACCGTCGCCGACGGGCGCCCGCCGACCGGCCCGGACGAGGCCGTCGCCGGGCAGGGCCTGCTCGACCTGCTGGACGTCGAGGTCGGGGACTGGGTGCGCATGACGGTCGAGGGCCGCCCGCAGATCCTCCACATCGTGGGCCGCAGCATCGAGCCCGACAGGAACGGCCGCGTCGTCTCCACCTCGCTCGACACGCTGCGGGAACGGGACCCCGGCCTGCGCCCGGCCTTCTACCAGCTCGTGCTGGACGACGGCGCCGACCCCGAGACCGTCCGCGACGCCCTCGCCCCGACGGTCGGGCCCGCCCTGGAGATCAGCGGGACGCCGTCCTTCACCGACGGCCTCGCCCCCGCGCGGGTCGTGTTCGCCGGGGTCATCGTCGTGCTGGCCCTCGTCGGACTCACCGAACTGCTGACGACGATCGGGGCGACCGTCCGGGACCGCGGCCGCGACCTGCTCGCGCTCAAGGCCATCGGGCTCACACCCCGGCAGATCAGCGGCGTCATCGTCGTCGCCACCGGCTTCACGGCGCTGGCCGCCGCCGTCCTCGGCATCACCCTCGGCGTCCTCGCCGGCCGGCTGCTCGTGGACGCGCAGGGCGCCGCCTCCGGCATCGGCGCGGGCATCGCGGCAGCGCCCCCCTTTCCCGTCCTCGCCGGCGTCGCGGCGGCGGCCGTCCTCGGCGCCGTCGCGGTCTCCGCGCTCCCCGCCGCCCGCGCCGCCCGCCGCCGGCTGGCCGACTCCCTCAGCGAGACGCTGTAGCCCGCCGCCCGACAGCGGGCCGCCCACCGGACGCGTCCTCCTACAATGGCCCCGTGGTGAGCAGCGACTGGCAGACGGATCTGCGCAAACGGGGCTACCGCCTGACCCCGCAGCGCCAGCTCGTGCTGGAGGCCGTGGACGCGCTGGAGCACGCCACCCCCGACGACATCCTCGCCGAGGTCCGCAGGACCGCCCACGGCGTGAACATCTCCACCGTCTACCGCACGCTGGAGCTCCTGGAGGAGCTCGGCCTCGTCAGCCACGCCCACCTGGGCCACGGCGCCCCCACCTACCACCTCGCCGACCGGCACCACCACATGCACCTCGTCTGCCGGGACTGCACGGCCGTCATCGAGGTCGACGTGGCCATGGCGGCGGGCTTTACCGACGAACTGCGCAGGCGCTTCGGATTCGACACCGACATGAAGCACTTCGCGATCTTCGGCCGCTGCGAGCAGTGCGGCACGTCGGAGCCGGACGGCGCGCCGTAGGCTTGCAGACATGTCCTACCTGAGCCCTCTGCTGTCCCTGCCCGGCGCGGTCGCCGGTGAAGAGCCGGACGAAGGCGTCGCCGCCCACTACGGCGACCTGTTCCGCGAGCAGCGCCACCTCGCGGACGGCGTCGGGTTCGTGGACCTCTCGCACCGGGGCGTGGTGACGGTCACCGGCGCGGACCGGCTGAGCTGGCTCCACCTGCTGCTGACCCAGCACGTCAGCGACCTGCCCCCGCACCGGGCCACGGAGGCGCTGGTCCTCTCCGCCAACGGCCACATCGAGCACGCCCTGTACCTCGTGGACGACGGCGAGACGGTGTGGGCGCACACCGAGCCGGGCGCCCAGGACGCGCTCATCGCCTACCTGGAGTCGATGAAGTTCTTCTACCGGGTCGAGGTCGCCGACCGGACGGACGCCTTCGCCGTCGTGCACCTCCCGGCCGGCTCCATCACGGCCACGCCCGACGGCGTCCTGGCCCGCGAGACGCCGCACGGCCGCGACCTCTTCCTGCCCCGCGAGCGGCTGTCCGCCTTCGCCGAGGAGCACGGCCCCCCGGCGGGCGTCCTCGCCCACGAGGCCCTGCGCATCGAGGCCCACCGCCCCCGGCACGGCCTGGAGACCGACCACCGCACCATCCCGCACGAGCTGGGCTGGCTGGAGACCGCCGTCCACCTCCAGAAGGGGTGCTACCGGGGACAGGAGACGGTGGCCCGCGTCCACAACCTCGGCCGCCCGCCGCGTCGCCTCGTCTTCCTCCACCTCGACGGCAGCGAGGTCAGGATCCCCGTGCACGGCGACCCGGTGCGGCTCGCGGCCGACGGCGCCGAGGGCCGCGCCGTGGGCTTCGTGACGAGCTCCGCCCGGCACCACGAGCTCGGCCCCATCGCGCTGGCGCTGGTGAAGCGCAACGTGCCCGCCGACGCCGAACTCCTCGCCGGTGAGCGCACGGCCGCCGCCCAGGAGCTCGTCGTCCGGCCCTGACACACCCGCGTCCGGCGCTCCGGGCCCCCGATTCCGGAGCGCCGGACGGCGCGTCGGCTCAGCCGTTCTCGCGCACGAACGCGCCCAGCGTCTCGACCGCCGCCGGGTTGCGCGGGCTCTCCACCAGGTCCACGTAGTCCAGGACGACGATCTTGTCGTTCCTGATCGCGGAGACGTTCCTCAGCGGCGGGAAGGACTTCAGGAACTCCTCCTTCTGCTCCGCCGTCACGTCCCCGTAGTCGTTGATGACGATGATCTCCGGGTCCCGCTCGACGACCGTCTCCCAGCCGACCGTCACCCACGAGTCCTCCAGGTCGGACATCACGTGGTCGCCGCCCGCCTTGGTGATGATGTCGTGCGGCCCGGCGAAGCGGCCCGACGTCAGCGGCTTGTCCCGCCCGTCGTCGTACAGGAACACCCGGGGCCGGTCCTCGCCCTTCGGCGCCTGCTCCTGGACCGCCGCGACGCGCTGCTCGAAGTCGGCGACCAGCTTCTCCGCCCGGTCCTCGACGTCGAAGATCCTCCCCAGGTTCCGCAGGTCGGTGTAGAGGGCGTCGAGCGGCGACATGACGCCGCGCGCCTTGCCCTCGCCGTTGCGGCACGACTCCGACAGCAGGTAGGAGTCGATGCCCAGCTTCTCCAGCGTGGCGGGCGTGAAGCCCTCGGCCTCGTTGAACCCGTAGTTCCAGCCCGCGAAGACGAGGTCCGCGTCGGCCCCGACGGCGATCTCCTTGCTGATCGTCTCCTTGCCCAGCCACTCCGTCTTCCCGTAGCCGTCGGCCCACGGAACACCCGACGTCTCGCCGTGCCGGTCCCGCATGACGTAGCCCGCCATGTGGTCCTCCAGCCCCAGGGCGAACATGATCTCGGTGATGCCGACGTCGTTCGTCACGACGCGCTCCGGCGCCGCGTCGAACGTCTTCTCCTCGCCGCAGTTGGTCACGGTCACCGGGTAGTGGCCGCCGTCCCCCTTGCCCTCGGCCTCACTCTTCTCGACCTGCGCACCGCAGCCGGTGACGAGGACGAGCGCGGTGAGCGCGGAGCACGCCGGAAGGACGGATCGGAGCGGATGACGCATGGAGAACTCCTTGGAAAGGTGGAAACACGGGCATGGGGAGGGCGGAAACGTCGTCGGGGCGGGAGGCCGTCAGCCCAGCCGGTCGAACAGCAGCTGCACCGAGCCCGACTCCGGGTGCGTGACGCGGTGCGCCCGCACCCCGAAGACGTCGGCCAGCAGCTGCGGCGTGAGGACGTCGGCGGGCGCACCGGAGGCGACGATCGCGCCCCGCGCGATGACGTACAGCTCGTCGCAGTACCCGGCGGCCAGGTTCAGGTCGTGCAGCGCCGTCAGCACCGTCATGCCGCCCGGCACGTCCCCGGCCGCCCGGTCCCGCACGAGCGTCAGGACCTCCAGCTGCTGGGCGATGTCCAGGTGGTTCGTCGGCTCGTCGAGCACCAGCACCTTCGGCTCCTGCGCGAGCGCCCGCGCGATGAGCACCCGCTGCTTCTCCCCGCCCGAGAGGCTCAGGAACGCCCGCTCGGCCAGGTGCGCGGCGCCCACGCGCTCCAGCGCGCGGGCGCAGTGGTCGCGGTCGGCGGCGGACGTCCGGGCCGACGCGCGCTGGTGCGGCAGCCGTCCCATCGCCACCACCTCGGCGACGGTGAACCCGAACTCGGTCACCACCTCCTGCGGCAGCGCCGCCAGCCGCCGCGCCCCCTCGCGCGGCGCCATGGCGTGCAGGTCCTCGCCGTCCAGCCGCACCGTCCCGGCGGTCGGGCGCAGCGCCCGGTAGACGCACCGCAGCAGCGTCGACTTCCCGCTCCCGTTGGGCCCGACGAGCCCCACCAGCCGTCCGCTGCCCGCCCGCAGCGTCACGTCCCGCACCAGGTGGGCCCCGGCGATCTCCACGCCCAGCCCGTCGACGTCGACCCTCATCAGGCGGCTCCGAACGTGTAGCCACGGCGCCGCATCAGCAGCAGGAACGACGGCACGCCGATCACGGCCGTCAGGACGCCCACCGGCAGCTCCACCGGCGCCAGCACCGTGCGGGACGCCACGTCCACCCACACCAGCAGCAGCGCCCCCGCCGGCGGTGCGACGGCCAGCAGCCGGCGGTGGTCGGCCCCCACCAGCATCCGCGTCGCGTGCGGCACCATCAGCCCGACGAACCCGATCGTCCCGCTGACGGCGACCAGCGCCCCCGTCACCAGCGCCGTCATCAGGAACAGCTCCCGGCGGAACCGCTCCGCGCCCACCCCGAGCGCCGCCGCCGTCTCGTCGCCCATCGCCAGCGCGTTCAACCGCCGCGCGGACAGCGCCAGATACGCCAGCCCCGCGCACACCGCGCCCGCCGCGATCGGCACCGACTGCCACGTCGCGCCGCCCAGGCTGCCCATCAGCCACATCATCGCCGAGCGCGCCGCCTCCCCCCGCTCGGCGGCGAACACCATCAGCGTCGTGATCGAGGAGAAGCCGTAGTACATCGCCGTCCCCGTCAGCACCAGCCGCAGCGGCGTCATGCCCTGCGCGCTGCGCGCCACCACGTAGACCAGCGCCATCGCCCCGAGCGCCGAGACGAACGCCGCCCCCGACAGCGCCCACACCCCGAGCATCCCGAACGCCCCGAAGATCAGCACCGCGTTGGCCCCGACGGCCGCCCCCGAGGAGATCCCCAGCACGAACGGGTCGGCCAGCGCGTTGCGCACCATGGCCTGCAACGCCACCCCGACGGCCGCCAGCCCGGCACCGACCACGGCCGCCAGCAGCGCCCTCGGCAGCCGCAGTTCCCACACGATCGTGTAGGCCGAGACGTCCTCGGCGGCGACGACGCCGCCCGTCAGCCCGGCCCGCAGCAGGTCCAGGGCCTCCCCGAACGACAGCCCCGCGGCCCCCAGGCCCACGGCGGCGGGGACGGAGCAGAGCAGCGCGAGCAGCAGTCCGCACACCAGTGCGGGCACGGGAACGCGGCGGGGCGCGGGCGGCCGGTCCGCGTCCCCGCCGGGGGGCGCGGCCGACGGCGTGCCGACCTCGGATCTGACCGGTGTGGCCACGGGCGGATCACCTTCGCCTCGGGCCGTGCGCGTATCGGGCAGGAGCTGCCCGGCCGTCCCCCGCGCGGCGACCGGCACCGCGCGCGGCGTCACCGCGCGGCTTCCCCTCGCAGTCCACGACGAGTTGACAGGAGCGTTGCGCCACCGCAGGTGATCGGGCTCGCGGAGCCGGTGACGGCTCCGCCTACCGTTGCGGGTCAGCGCCGGAATTCGACCGGCTTCCCCCGCGGAGGCGTACCGCAGCGTACCGCCTCCCGACGCCCGCCCGGCCGCCGCCCGGGATAATCGGACCCATGGACGACGCACCCCAGCGGCCCCCGGCCGACGCCGCCGCCCGCCCCGCGCGCCGCCCCGCGCCCGGCGGACCCGCGACGGACCCCGACGCGCCCCGCCCCGCGCCCCTGCCCTTCTACGGCACCACCTGGGTCGACCACAGCGGCGGCTACGCCCTGCGCCGCGCCGGCCTCGCCCTCGGCGCCCTCGGCGCGGCGGCGGCGGGCGCCCTCGTCCTCGTCCTGGCCTACCAGGGGCTCACGATCGCCGCCGTCGGCGGCCTGGTGAACCTCCTCGTCCTGGTGGCCTTCGCCCTGTG
Organism: Streptomyces sp. GSL17-111; assembly: GCF_037911585.1. Lineage (NCBI taxonomy): Bacteria > Bacillati > Actinomycetota > Actinomycetes > Kitasatosporales > Streptomycetaceae > Streptomyces > Streptomyces sp. GSL17-111. The sequence goes on along the minus strand of NZ_JBAJNS010000001.1, from coordinate 2,559,162 downwards.
CAGCGCCCTCGCCTTCGCCCGCACCTGGTCGGGCTACGTCCGCCGCCCCGAAGGCGACGACCCCGTCGCGAGCAGCCAGGGCCTGCGGTTCATCGGGTTCCTCGGCGTGCTCCTCGCCTACGCCGCCCGCACCCTCGTCGAAGCGCCCGGCGAGAAACTGCACCGCGCCGAGTACGAGCGGGCCGTCGCCCGGCACGAACGCCGCCGCAGCACCCGCACCGGCAACCCGGCGGCGCGTCGCGGGAGCTCCCGGCGCAGGCGCTGAGGCATCCGCCGGGGTGCCGTCGGCGTTTCCCCCTTGACCCGCCGACCCCGCCCGGCGCACGTTCGGCGCATGACCGACCCCGCGCCGCCCGGCGCCGTCCACGCCCGCGACCTCACGGTGCGGCGGGGCCCCCGCACCGTCCTGAACGGCCTCGCCTTCGACGTCCGGCCCGGCACCGTCACCGGCCTGCTCGGCCCCTCCGGCGGCGGCAAGTCCACCCTCATGCGCGCCGTCGTCGGCACCCAGGCCCACGTCACCGGCACCCTCGACGTCCTCGGCCGCCCGGCGGGCCACCCCGCCCTGCGCCGCCGCGTCGGCTACGTCACCCAGGCGCCGTCCGTCTACACCGACCTCACCCCGCGCCAGAACCTCGACTACTTCGCCGCCGTCCTCGGCGTCCGCCGCACCGACCGGGCCGCGCACGTCAGCCGCACCCTGACGGACGTCGACCTCACCGACCACGCCGACGACCTCGCCCGCACGCTCTCCGGTGGCCAGCTCTCCCGCGTCTCCCTCGCCGTCGCCCTCCTCGGCCGGCCCGAACTCCTCGTCCTGGACGAACCCACCGTCGGCCTCGATCCCGTCCTGCGCCGCGACCTGTGGGACCTCTTCCACCGCCTCGCCCACGAACACGGCACGACGCTGCTCATCTCCTCCCACGTCATGGACGAGGCCGACCGCTGCGAGCGGCTGCTCCTCCTGCGCGAGGGCCGCCTCCTCGCCGACGACACCCCGGACGCCCTCCGCACCCGCACCGGAACCACCACCGTGGAGGACGCCTTCCTCCACCTCGTCGAGACCGAGGCCGCCGCATGACGTCCGCCCTGCCGTCCCCCTCCCGCGTCCTCGCCACCGCGCGCCGCGTCCTGCGCCAGCTCGCCCACGACCCCCGCACCATCGCGCTGCTGCTGCTCGTCCCCGTCCTGCTGCTGGTACTGCTCTACTACGTCTTCGACGCCGACCGCACGGCCTTCGACCCCATCGGCGCCGCGCTCCTCGGCATCTTCCCGCTGACCACGATGTTCCTCGTGACCAGCATCGCGACCCTCCGCGAACGCACCTCCGGCACGCTCGAACGCCTGCTGGCGATGCCGCTGGGCAAGGCCGACCTGATCCTCGGCTACGCCGTCGCCTTCGGCGCGCTCGCCACGGTGCAGGCGACCCTCGCCACGACCGTCGCCGTCTGGCTCCTCGACCTCGACTTCGCCGGGTCCACCTGGCTGCTGCTCCTCATCGCCCTCCTCGACGCGCTGCTCGGCACCGCGCTCGGCCTGTTCGTCTCGGCGTTCGCCAGGTCCGAGTTCCAGGCCGTCCAGTTCATGCCCGCGGTGATCTTCCCGCAGCTCCTGCTGTGCGGCCTGTTCGCCCCGCGCGACAGCATGCAGCCGGTCCTGGAGGCCGTCTCGAACGTCCTGCCCATGTCCTACGCCGTCGACGGCATGCGCGAGGTCCTCCAGCACCCCGAGGTGACGGCCGACTACGTCCGCGACGCGCTCGTCGTCGGCGGGAGCGCCGCCCTGGTCCTCGCCGTCGGCGCCGCCACCCTGCGCCGCCGGACCACCTGACGTACCAGCGGGCGGACGGCGCCGCCCCACCTCGAGCCGCTTTTGCCACGATGGAGCCATGACGCAGAAAGTCGCCGTGCTCGGCACGGGCAAGATCGGTGAAGCGCTCCTCAGCGGAATGATCCGCGGTGGCTGGTCGCCCGACGACCTGCTGGTCACCGCACGCCGTCCCGAACGGGCGGCCGAGCTGCGCCGCCGCCACGGCGTCGAGGCGGTCACCAACGCCGAGGCGGCGAAGGCCGCCGACACCCTCATCCTGACCGTCAAACCGCAGGACATGGCCGCCCTGCTCGACGAGCTGGCCCCGCACACCCCGGCCGACCGCCTGGTCATCAGCGGCGCCGCCGGCATCCCCACCGGCTTCTTCGAAGCCCGCCTTCCCGAGGGCACGCCCGTCATCCGCGTCATGACGAACACCCCCGCCCTGGTGGACGAGGCCATGTCCGTCATCTCCGCCGGCACCCACGCCAGCGAGGCGGACCTGCTTCACGCGGAGGAGATCTTCAACGGCGTCGGCAAGACCCTGCGCGTCCCCGAGAGCCAGCAGGACGCCGCCACCGCGCTGTCCGGCTCCGGCCCCGCCTACTTCTACTTCCTCGTCGAAGCGATGACGGACGCCGGGATCCTCCTCGGACTGCCCCGCGACAAGGCGCACGACCTCATCGTCCAGGCCGCCGTCGGCGCCGCCGTCATGCTCCGCGACAGCGGCGAACACCCCGTCAAGCTGCGGGAGAACGTCACGTCCCCCGCCGGTACGACGATCAACGCGATCCGCGAGCTGGAGAACCACGGCGTACGGGCGGCGCTCATCGCCGCCCTCGAAGCCGCCCGCGACCGCAGCCGAGCCCTGGCCGGCGGCCAGGGCTGACCACGCCGTTTGGACGTGGCGGGGGCGTCGTGTACAGTTCTTCGAGTTGTCAGCGGGCCGACACGGTTCCGCGAAGCAGCACCTCCGCCACGTCCGGTGGCAAACCCTACTGACGTACGACTCCCGATCGGGATGGCTTTCGGCATGCCGGAATCCCTTTCGAATCGCTCGATTTTGAGCGGTGCGGGAAATCCTCTAAAGTAGCGGTCACGCCGGAAGGCGGCCCCGCCGACAGGGGAATTCGGATGCGAATCCGGCCGGAAACGGCAAGGACGAAGATCTGATAGAGTCGGAGACACCGAAGGGAAGCGCCCGGAGGAAACCCGGAAGGGAATCCGAAGGAAGCGTCCGTTCCTTGAGAACTCAACAGCGTACCAAAAGTCAACGCCAGATATGTTGATACCCCGGTCTCGCCGGATGTTGTTTCCGGTGGGTCGAGGTTCTTTTGAGAAACACACAGCGAGGACGCTGTGCACCGTGGGGGACTATTCCTCCCCTGTTCGGTGCCGCTCTCGTGAGTGGCTCATTTATGAAGCATTCACGGAGAGTTTGATCCTGGCTCAGGACGAACGCTGGCGGCGTGCTTAACACATGCAAGTCGAACGATGAAGCCGCTTCGGTGGTGGATTAGTGGCGAACGGGTGAGTAACACGTGGGCAATCTGCCCTGCACTCTGGGACAAGCCCTGGAAACGGGGTCTAATACCGGATACGACACAGGAAGGCATCTTCTCTGTGTGGAAAGCTCCGGCGGTGCAGGATGAGCCCGCGGCCTATCAGCTTGTTGGTGGGGTGATGGCCTACCAAGGCGACGACGGGTAGCCGGCCTGAGAGGGCGACCGGCCACACTGGGACTGAGACACGGCCCAGACTCCTACGGGAGGCAGCAGTGGGGAATATTGCACAATGGGCGAAAGCCTGATGCAGCGACGCCGCGTGAGGGATGACGGCCTTCGGGTTGTAAACCTCTTTCAGCAGGGAAGAAGCGCAAGTGACGGTACCTGCAGAAGAAGCACCGGCTAACTACGTGCCAGCAGCCGCGGTAATACGTAGGGTGCGAGCGTTGTCCGGAATTATTGGGCGTAAAGAGCTCGTAGGCGGCTTGTCACGTCGGATGTGAAAGCCCGGGGCTTAACCCCGGGTCTGCATTCGATACGGGCAGGCTAGAGTTCGGTAGGGGAGATCGGAATTCCTGGTGTAGCGGTGAAATGCGCAGATATCAGGAGGAACACCGGTGGCGAAGGCGGATCTCTGGGCCGATACTGACGCTGAGGAGCGAAAGCGTGGGGAGCGAACAGGATTAGATACCCTGGTAGTCCACGCCGTAAACGTTGGGAACTAGGTGTGGGCGACATTCCACGTCGTCCGTGCCGCAGCTAACGCATTAAGTTCCCCGCCTGGGGAGTACGGCCGCAAGGCTAAAACTCAAAGGAATTGACGGGGGCCCGCACAAGCGGCGGAGCATGTGGCTTAATTCGACGCAACGCGAAGAACCTTACCAAGGCTTGACATACATCGGAAAGCCGTAGAGATACGGCCCCCCTTGTGGTCGGTGTACAGGTGGTGCATGGCTGTCGTCAGCTCGTGTCGTGAGATGTTGGGTTAAGTCCCGCAACGAGCGCAACCCTTATTCTGTGTTGCCAGCATGCCTTTCGGGGTGATGGGGACTCACAGGAGACTGCCGGGGTCAACTCGGAGGAAGGTGGGGACGACGTCAAGTCATCATGCCCCTTATGTCTTGGGCTGCACACGTGCTACAATGGCCGGTACAATGAGCTGCGATACCGTGAGGTGGAGCGAATCTCAAAAAGCCGGTCTCAGTTCGGATTGGGGTCTGCAACTCGACCCCATGAAGTCGGAGTCGCTAGTAATCGCAGATCAGCATTGCTGCGGTGAATACGTTCCCGGGCCTTGTACACACCGCCCGTCACGTCACGAAAGTCGGTAACACCCGAAGCCGGTGGCCTAACCCCCTTGTGGGGAGGGAATCGTCGAAGGTGGGACTGGCGATTGGGACGAAGTCGTAACAAGGTAGCCGTACCGGAAGGTGCGGCTGGATCACCTCCTTTCTAAGGAGCATCTTCCGCCGGTCCTCTTGGGGGCTGGTGGACAGGGCCATTACGTCAGCGAGTGTCTGACGGTGGTTAGCTCATGGGTGGAACGTTGACTATTCGGCCGGCTGTTGTCTGGTCTCTGGGTGAGTACTGCTTCGGCGTGGAAAGCTTCAGGGTCTGGGTGGTGGCTGGTTGGGTGCGCTGTTGGGTGTCTGAGGGTGCGGCCGTAAGGCTGGTTGCTCTCGGTGCCGGTCCCAGTGAACTCGGGCTTGTTGGCTTGGGGTGGTGGGTGGCTGGTTGTTGTTTGAGAACTGCACAGTGGACGCGAGCATCTGTGGCCAAGTTTTTAAGGGCGCACGGTGGATGCCTTGGCACCAGGAACCGATGAAGGACGTGGGAGGCCGCGATAGGCCCCGGGGAGCTGTCAACCGAGCTGTGATCCGGGGGTGTCCGAATGGGGAAACCCGGCAGTCGTCATGGGCTGTCACCCGCTGCTGAACGCATAGGCAGTGTGGAGGGAACGCGGGGAAGTGAAACATCTCAGTACCCGCAGGAAGAGAAAACAACCGTGATTCCGGGAGTAGTGGCGAGCGAAACTGGATCAGGCTAAACCGCAGGCGTGTGATACCCGGCAGGGGTTGCGTGTGTGGGGTTGTGGGAGTTCTCTTGATCGGTCTGCCGGCCGGTCGGCAAGTCAGAAATTGTTGGTGTAGGCGAAGGGCATGCGAAAGGCCCGGCGTAGAGGGTAAGACCCCCGTAGCTGAAACGTCAGCAACTTGCTTGAGGACCACCCAAGTAGCATGGGGCCCGAGAAATCCTGTGTGAATCTGGCGGGACCACCCGTTAAGCCTAAATATTCCCTGGTGACCGATAGTGGATAGTACCGTGAGGGAATGGTGAAAAGTACCGCGGGAGCGGAGTGAAATAGTACCTGAAACCGTGTGCCTACAAGCCGTGGGAGCGTCGCACAGGAAGGCTTGCTTTTCTGTGTCGTGACTGCGTGCCTTTTGAAGAATGAGCCTGCGAGTTTGCGGTATGTTGCGAGGTTAACCCGTGTGGGGGAGCCGTAGCGAAAGCGAGTCCTAAGAGGGCGTTTGAGTAGCGTGCCCTAGACCCGAAGCGGAGTGATCTAGCCATGGGCAGGGTGAAGCGGCTGTAAGAGGTCGTGGAGGCCCGAACCCACCAGGGTTGAAAACCTGGGGGATGACCTGTGGTTAGGGGTGAAAGGCCAATCAAACTCCGTGATAGCTGGTTCTCCCCGAAATGCATTTAGGTGCAGCGTCGTGTGTTTCTTGCCGGAGGTAGAGCACTGGATAGGCGATGGGCCTTACCGGGTTACTGACCTTAGCCAAACTCCGAATGCCGGTAAGTGAGAGCACGGCAGTGAGACTGTGGGGGATAAGCTCCATGGTCGAGAGGGAAACAGCCCAGAGCATCGACTAAGGCCCCTAAGCGTGTGCTAAGTGGGAAAGGATGTGGAGTCGCAGAGACAACCAGGAGGTTGGCTTAGAAGCAGCCATCCTTGAAAGAGTGCGTAATAGCTCACTGGTCAAGTGATTCCGCGCCGATAATGTAGCGGGGCTCAAGTACACCGCCGAAGTCGTGTCACTCCAGCATGACGGCTAACGCCGGCTGGGGTGGGTAGGGGAGCGTCGTGTGCCGGGTGAAGCAGCACTGGAAGGTAGTTGTGGACGGTTCACGAGTGAGAATGCAGGCATGAGTAGCGATACAAGAGTGGGAAACTCTTGCGCCGATTGACTAAGGGTTCCTGGGTCAAGCTGATCTGCCCAGGGTAAGTCGGGGCCTAAGGCGAGGCCGACAGGCGTAGTCGATGGATAACCGGTTGATATTCCGGTACCCGCTGTAGAGCGTCCAACACTGAATCTTCTGATGCTAAGGCCGTGAAGCCCCCTGTGCAGTTCTTTGAACTGTGTGGGTGTGGTGGAGCCGCTGACCCGAGGGGGTAGTAGGTGAGTGATGGGGTGACGCAGGAAGGTAGTCCAGCCCGGGCGGTGGTTGTCCCGGGGTAAGGGTGTAGCCCGAGAGATAGGCAAATCCGTCTCTCATGAGGGTGAGACCTGATGCCGAGCCGTTGTGGTGAAGTGGATGATCCTATGCTGTCGAGAAAAGCCTCTAGCGAGTTGTACGGCGGCCCGTACCCTAAACCGACTCAGGTGGTCAGGTAGAGAATACCGAGGCGTTCGGGTGAACTATGGTTAAGGAACTCGGCAAAATGCCCCCGTAACTTCGGGAGAAGGGGGGCCTCTTCTGGTGATGAGTCTTGCACTCTGAGCTGGGGGTGGCCGCAGAGACCAGCGAGAAGCGACTGTTTACTAAAAACACAGGTCCGTGCGAAGCCGTAAGGCGATGTATACGGACTGACGCCTGCCCGGTGCTGGAACGTTAAGGGGACCGGTTAGCTCTGTTTCGACAGGGCGAAGCTGAGAACTTAAGCGCCAGTAAACGGCGGTGGTAACTATAACCATCCTAAGGTAGCGAAATTCCTTGTCGGGTAAGTTCCGACCTGCACGAATGGCGTAACGACTTCTTGACTGTCTCAACCATAGGCCCGGTGAAATTGCAGTACGAGTAAAGATGCTCGTTTCGCGCAGCAGGACGGAAAGACCCCGGGACCTTTACTATAGCTTGATATTGGTGTTCGGTTCGGCTTGTGTAGGATAGGTGGGAGACTGTGAAGTCATCACGCTAGTGGTGGTGGAGTCGTTGTTGAAATACCACTCTGGTCGTGCTGGATGTCTAACCTGGGTCCGTGATCCGGATCAGGGACAGTGTCTGGTGGGTAGTTTAACTGGGGCGGTTGCCTCCTAAAGAGTAACGGAGGCGCCCAAAGGTTCCCTCAGCCTGGTTGGTCATCAGGTGGTGAGTGTAAGTGCACAAGGGAGCTTGACTGTGAGACTGACGGGTCGAGCAGGGACGAAAGTCGGGACTAGTGATCCGGCGGTGGCTTGTGGAAGCGCCGTCGCTCAACGGATAAAAGGTACCCCGGGGATAACAGGCTGATCTTCCCCAAGAGTCCATATCGACGGGATGGTTTGGCACCTCGATGTCGGCTCGTCGCATCCTGGGGCTGGAGTCGGTCCCAAGGGTTGGGCTGTTCGCCCATTAAAGCGGTACGCGAGCTGGGTTTAGAACGTCGTGAGACAGTTCGGTCCCTATCCGCTGTGCGCGTAGGAGTCTTGAGAAGGGCTGTCCCTAGTACGAGAGGACCGGGACGGACGGACCTCTGGTGTGCCAGTTGTTCTGCCAAGGGCATGGCTGGTTGGCTACGTTCGGAAAGGATAACCGCTGAAAGCATCTAAGCGGGAAGCCTGCTTCGAGATGAGGGCTCCCACCCACGTGATGGGTTAAGGCTCCCGGTAGACGACCGGGTTGATAGGCCGGATATGGAAGCCTAGTAATAGGTGGAGTTGACCGGTACTAATAGGCCGAGGGCTTGTCCATAGTTGCTTGCGTCCACTGTGTAGGTTCTGAGACAGCAAACTGTCGAAGCCCGCCCCCTTGTTAATGGGGGTGTGGGGTTTCCGGTTGTGTGTTTCATAGTGTTTCGGTGGTTATAGCGTTAGGGGAACGCCCGGTTACATTCCGAACCCGGAAGCTAAGCCTTTCAGCGCCGATGGTACTGCATGCGGGAGTGTGTGGGAGAGTAGGACGCCGCCGAACAAATTGTGTGGGGAAGCCCCGTTGGACCTGGTCCAACGGGGCTTTTTCGCGTTGTCCGTGTGGGCTCGCCCACAGTGCTGTTTCGCTGTACGTGCTGTCGATACGGTGGCCGTATGAGTGGCGGAGCACGTGTGATGTGGGACGAGGCGGTGACCGCCTACGACTTCGGCCCCGGACACCCGATGGACCCGGTCAGGCTGGCCCTGACGATGCGACTCGTCGAGGCGTTCGGGCTGGACCGCAGGACCGAGGTGGTGGCCGGAAAGCCGGCGGGGACGTCCTCGCTGGGGCTCGTCCACCGCGCCGACTACATCGACGCCGTGCGGCGGGTGTCGGGAGACCCGGGCGGGGCCGACGGCTCGTACGGGCTCGGCACGGAGGACGACCCGGCCTTCGCGGGAATGCACGAGGCGTCCGCCCTCATCGCGGGTCAGTCGATCGCCGGGGCCGACGCCGTATGGCGGGGGGAAGCGCTGCACGCGGTCAACTTCGCGGGCGGTCTGCACCACGCGATGCCCGGCACCGCCGCCGGCTTCTGCGTCTACAACGACGCCGCGCTCGCCGTCGCCCGACTCCTGGAGCTGGGGGCGGAGCGGGTGGCGTACGTGGACGTCGACGTCCACCACGGTGACGGCGTGCAGGCCGCCTTCTGGGACGACCCCCGGGTGCTGACCATCTCGCTGCACGAGCATCCCCGGCTCCTCTTCCCGGGCACCGGCTGGCCGGAGGAGACGGGTGGCACCGACGCGGTGGGGGCCGCGGTGAACGTGGCGCTGCCGCCCGGGACCGCGGACGGCGGTTGGCTCCGGGCCCTCCACGCCGTGGTGCCGGAGCTGCTGGCGGCCTTCCGTCCGACGGTCCTGGTGACGCAGCACGGAGCCGACACGCACATCGAGGACCCGCTCGCGCACCTGGCCGTGACGGTGGACGCCCAGCGTGCGGCGGCCGTGGCCCTGCACGACTGGGCGCACACCTACGCGGACGGCCGTTGGCTGGCGTTGGGCGGAGGGGGGTACGCCGTCGTCGACGTCGTCCCCAGGGCATGGACGCATCTGGTGGCCGTCGCGGCCGGGGCACCCATCGATCCCGCCACGCCCGTGCCGGAGGAGTGGCGACAGGCGGTGTACGCCGCGACGAGGCAGGAGGCCCCGCGTCGGATGACGGACGGGCGCGAACCCGTGTGGCGGGACTGGCACACGTCCGGGTACGACCCCGCCGACGCGTTGGACCAGGCGGTGCGCGCGACGCGTCACGCGGTGTTCCCGGCCCACGGCCTGCTGCCGTAACGCCGCGCACCCGACCCACACCGCGCACCCGACCGGCACTCCGACGGGTGACGCGCGGCCGTTCCGGTGCGTGACGCCCCGCCGGACGGCACGATGCTGCACGTGGTGAGTCAGGACGCGCTCAGGGCGCATCTCGTGGCGGCCGGGCTGGCCGGAACCGTCTCCACGACGCGGGAGCAGAGTCTCGTGCGCTACCGGCTGTTCGAGGCCGGAGATCCCCGGGCGTTGCTGGGCCTGGAGCCGGAGGGCGCGTGGGACCTGGGGCGGCTGCTGACCCTGATGGGGTCGCGCTGCGGCAACTCCCCCGATCCGCGGGTGGTCACCGGCCGGGAGACGATCGATCCGGCGCTCACCCTGTCGGCGTTGGACGTCTTCGCCGACCGGCTCGCCCGGGCGGCGTCTCTGCGGTCGCCGGTGCTGCTCGGCACCGGGCACCCCGGGGCGCTGCTCGGCTTCTACAGCGCGTTGGCGGCGGCACTGGGAGCGGCCGGCTGCCGTGTCCTGACGCCGGCTGAGGGGCGATGTATCGACTTGGCGACTCGTTTCGGCGTACGGGCGTGCACGTTGTCCTACGTACGAGGAGTGGCACTTCTCCGAGAGGGCACGACTCCGTGCGCCCCCGATGCGCCGGGTGCACACACGCACTCCCCCCTGCCGCTGCGTCTCGCGCTCGACGCGTTGGCCGCCGCCGGTGAACCGTTGCCCGGGCTGGTGATCGGGGACCACGGGTGGGCCTGCGGCGCAGGTCAGCTGGGTGTCGAGGCGATCGGGCCGGCCGACGTGAACGATCCGGCCCCTTTCGTCGGGGAGGCCGAGGGGCGGGTCGCGGTCGCCGTCCCGGTCGATGACGCTGCGCGGCCCGGCAGCTACCGGGCGCTCACGCGCTATGTACTCAATCGCGCCCGTCTGTCACAGTAGGAGGCCGATCGCTACTCCTCTTCCCCACTTGCATCACCCGCCCCTAATCTGGGGAGGAGCGCGCATGCGAGCAGGTGCATCGGAGGGGAAGCCGGTGCCCGACATGTGCGAAAGGTTCAGGTGTGACATGGCTGCTGGTGAGAAGCCTCTCAGCGAGGTCAACTTTCTGACCGTGGCGGAAGTGGCCGCGGTGATGCGCGTGTCCAAGATGACCGTGTACCGCTTGGTGCACAGCGGTCATCTGCCGGCCATCCGGGTGGGCCGTTCGTTCCGCGTCCCGGAGAACGCCGTTCACGAATACCTCCAACAGTCGTATGTGGGGGTGGAAAGCGCCTGAGACAGAAGTACGGAGACCCTCGGATTACGACCACCACTCGGTGCCGGGTAGGCTGGGGCACCGTAGGTCGTGTGGGCTCGGACGCCCCGCACCGAGTGATCAAGTGAGCGAGGGTAGTCGTGGGCTCTGTTATCAAGAAGCGGCGCAAGCGGATGGCGAAGAAGAAGCACCGCAAGCTGCTCAAGCGCACGCGTGTGCAGCGCCGCAACAAGAAGTGAGCGAGCGCCGAGCACGCAGGTCCTAGTACCGGACCCCTCCGTGGCCCCCTTTCGCAACGGCGAGCGGGGGCTGCGGCGTTTTCGCACCCGGCGACGAAGCGTGGGTCACGACGGGGAAACGTTCACCCGATACGGTGGCCATGGCTGTTGCACCCGGCTGCGAGGAGGGCACGTGGGCAGGGTCGTTCTCGTCACGGGAGCCGCCCGGCGGATCGGTGGCCGGTTCGTCCGCCGCCTCCAGCGCGAGCCCGACGTCGAGTCCGTACTCGCCGTGGACGTCGTCCCGCCCGACGAGCCGCTCGGTGACGCCGAGTTCGTCGAGGCCGACATCCGCCACCCGTCGATCGGCAAGCTCGTCGTCGGACGCGCGGTGGACACCGTGGTGCACCTCGACGTCGGGGGCGGCCCGTCGGCAGGACGGCGCAGCCGGGCCGCCGTCAAGGAGACGAACGTCATCGGCACCATGCAGCTGCTCGGGGCCTGCCAGCAGGCGCCCGCCATGCGGCGGCTGGTGGTGCGGTCCAGCACCCACGTCTACGGTGGGGCGCCCCGCGATCCGGCCGTGTGCGAGGAGACGACGGTGTCGGGCACGCTGCCCGGCGGCGGGTTCGCGAAGGACACCGTCGAGGTCGAGGGGTACGTACGGGGGTTCGCCCGGCGGCGCCCGGACATCTCCGTCACCGTGCTGCGGTTCGCCGACATCCTCGGGGCGGCCACCGACGAGGGGCTCGCCGGGTACTTCGCCCTCCCGGTGCTGCCGACCGTCCTCGGCTACGACCCGCGCCTGCAGTTCGTGCACGAGGACGACGCCCTGGACGTGCTGGCGCTGACGGCGGGGGAGCCGCGGCGCGGCACGCTGCCCGACGGGACGTTCAACATCGCGGGCGACGGTGTGCTGCTCCTCTCCCAGTGCGCCCGACGGCTCGGCCGACCCACCCTTCCCCTCGTGCTGCCCGCGCTGAACTGGGCGGGTACCGCCCTGCGCACGGTCGGCGTCACCGACTTCTCGCCGGAGTACGTCCGGCTCCTCACCTACGGGCGCGTGGTGCGCACGGCGTTGATGCGCGACATGCTGGGCTTCGAGCCCCGGTACACCACCGCTGAGGCCTTCGCCGGCTTCGCCCGGCGCCACGGGCCGGGACTGTTGCCGCCGCACACCGTCGCCCGTGCCGTCGACCGAGTCCAGGAGGCGGTCCGCCGTGACTGACGCCAAGGTCATCCCGTTCGACGACGACCGCGCGCGGCGGCGCGGGCGCGCCGCCGCCCGTCCGGCCCCCGCGTCGGCCGCCGAGCCGGCCCCGGACCGTCCCGGGCCCGGCCCGGAGGCCGTCCCGCCGCAGGGTGAGGAAGGCCCGGAGGCGTGCCCGGACGAGGGCATCGGCGGGCGGGAGCCGGAGCCCGGCGTGCTGGACCGGCTCCTCGGCGACGGGTGGGACCGGCGGGCCGCCCGGGGGCTGTCGTTCCTGCGGCGGCGGCTCACCGGTGACTACCCCGTCGACGACTTCGGCTACGACGCCGACCTCACCGAGCAGGTGCTGATGTCCCTGCTGCGCCCGGTGTACGAGAAGTACTTCCGGGTCGACGTCCGTGGCGTCGAGCATCTGCCCGAGAAGGGCGCGGCCCTGGTCGTCGCGAACCACTCCGGAACCCTCCCGTGGGACGGGCTGATGCTTCAGGTCGCCGTGCACGACCACCACCCGGCCGACCGGCACCTGCGGCTCCTCGCCGCCGATCTCGTCTTCATGCTGCCGGTCGTGGGGGAGTTGGCCCGCAAGGCCGGCCACACGCTGGCCTGTGCCCAGGACGCACAGCAACTCCTGTCCCGGGGCGAGCTGGTGGGTGTCATGCCGGAGGGCTTCAAGGGCATCGGCAAACCCTTCGCCGACCGGTACAAACTCCAGCGCTTCGGGCGGGGCGGCTTCGTGTCGACGGCCCTGCGGGCGGGCGCGCCGATCGTCCCGTGCTCCATCGTGGGGGCCGAGGAGATCTACCCGATGGTGGGCAACGCCAGGACGGTCGCGCGGCTCCTGGGCGTTCCCTACTTCCCGCTCACGCCGACGTTCCCGTGGCTGGGGCCGCTGGGTGCGGTGCCGCTGCCGACGAAGTGGACGATCCAGTTCGGTGAGCCGATTCCCACGGACGGGTACGCGCCCGAGGCGGCGGACGACCCGATGTTGATGTTCAACCTCACCGACCAGGTGCGTGAAACGATTCAGCGCACGCTCTACCACCTGTTGGTGGAGCGCCGCTCGGTGTTCTTCTAACGCGGTGTTCTTCTGACGCGGCGCGTCGTTCTGACGCGGCGCGTCGTTCTGACGCGGCGCGTTCTCGCGAGGCACGGAGCCGGGTGCGTCGCGACGGCGTGCGCACCCGACACGGGCACCCGGGCGTGCGTGGCTCAGCCCTGGTCCTCGACGTCGAGGCCGAGGCCGGGCAGCCCGCCGGGCAGGAGCGGCGGAATGGTGATGTCCGGATCCGGCAGCGGCGGTTGGTCCGTACCGGGGAGGCCGGGGCCGTCCGAGGGGAGCGGGTCGAGCAGGCCGGGCTCGCCGATGAGGCCCTCGTCGGGCGACTCGCTGTTCCCGCCGGAGTCCGAGGGGCTGGGCCGCCGCTGGCCGGAGTCGGGCGACTGCCCGTCCTCCTCGCCGGGGCTGCCGGTGGTCCCGGAGTGCGGCGCGGTCGGAGCCACGGTGTCCCGCTCCTCGCCGGTGACCTCGTCGGGGCCGGGGGTCGTGTCCCGGTTCTTCGCGTCCGGCTCGGTCGGCAGCAGGTCGGCGAGCGGGTCCACGTCCTCGCTTATGGCGTCGAAGACGGAGGTGACCTCCACGCCGACCTCGTGGAGCTGGGCGGGCAGCCGGTCCCGCAGCTGCACCCAGGTGCCGCGGTGGGACTCGGTGAACGCCGACAGCGAGCGCATCGGGTTGAGGTTGCCGTCCCGCTCGTAGAGGCCGCTGAGCAGCCGGTGGCCCTCGGCGGCGTTGACCCGCATGGCGGTGAGGGCGTTGCGGACCTCGCCGAGCGACTCGTGGTCGAGGGGGCCGCTGCGCTCGCGTTCCATGAGGCGGCGGGCCTCGTTCAGCCGGGTGGAGGCCTGGTCGAGATGGACGAGCCCGCGCTCGGAGTCGTCACCCGCCAGATCCAGCTTGAGATCCTCCATGCCCCGCTTGAGCCCGTAGAGGGTGTCGCCGGGCAGGGCGTCGGTGCTCGCGGCGGCGACGCCGCCGAAGGCACCGGCGGCGACGCCGACGGTCAGCCCGCCGGCGGCCAGGCCCTTGCTGAGCCTCGTCCGGGGGCGGAGCCGGCTCAGCGGCTGCGCCCGGTGGGCGCCCTTGCCGGAGCGGGTGCGCTGCTCGGGCACATGGGCGCCGCCCGGCGCGAACTGGTTCTCCATCGCGGCGATGAGCTGGGCCCGCTGGACCGCCTTCACCTCCGGATCCAGCTCGGGGGCGGGCAGTGAGCCGAGCCCTTCCGCGAGCGACAGCATGAGCCGCTGCTCGGCCTCCTCCGCGGGGCCGCCCTGGCCGGACGCGCGGTGGGCGCCGGGTGGGGCGATCCCGGCCTGCGGAGCCTCGGCGTGCGGGGCCTCGGCCGCGGCATCCTCCGCCGCCGACCCGGCCCGCTCGTCGAGGGCCTGGGCGAAGGCGGTGGCCCGCCGGTTCGTGGACACGGAGCCGATCACGGGCGGCACCTCCTAACGTCAGCACGTGTGACTCCCTGGACCGTACGGCAGGTTGCACAGCCCGTACCGATACACCCGAACGAGTGAAGCCGGGCGGCCGGAGCAGGGCTGCGGGGAGTCCGCACACCCCCCAACGAGCGGCAGCGCGCCGGGGTTACGGAGGAACGATGATGTGACGGAAAAGATGACGTTCGGCTCATGAGGGGTCGCTCGGAGTGAGATGCGGAGGGGGGTCCCGGAGGGGGAACGGGGGTGAGGTGCGGTGCCGCGCGCGCATGACGCGGCCGCGTGCCGCGCGGGGCGCGGCGCGCGGCCGGCGGTCAGCGGACGTCGTCGGGGAGGAGTCGGGCGAGCGTGCGCACGGCCCGGTACTGGAGGGTCTTGATCGCGCCCTCGTTCTTGCTCATGATCCGTGCCGTCTCCGCCACGGACAGCCCGTGCAGGAACCGCAGCGTGACGCACTCCTGCTGCTGCGGGTTGAGCCGGCGGACGGCGTCGAGGAGCGCGTCGTTGGACAGCCGCTCCAGAACCGAGTCCTCCGGGCTGCGCTCGACCTCGTTGGCGTCGAGCATCTCCCCGGTGGTGACCTCCAGGCGGAACCGGCTGGACTTGAAGTGGTCGGCCACCAGGTTGCGGGCGATGGTGACCAGCCAGGCGCCGAAGTCGCGGCCCTGCCAGGTGAACGTGCCGATGCGGCGCAGGGCGCGCAGGAACGTCTCGCTGGTCAGGTCCTCGGCCGTGGCGCGCCCCCCGACGCGGTAGTAGATGTAGCGGTAGACGGTGTCCGCGTACTGGTCGTAGAGCATGCCGAAGGCGTCGGCCTCGCCGTCCTGGGCCCTTTCGACCAGGTCCATCATGCGGCGGCTGTCGCTGTCCGCCGCCGGGCGGCGGGCCGTGGACGTGCCGGCGGCCCCGGTGCGGCTGCGTCTGCCGAGCGCGGCGGCGGACACGGCGCCGGTGGCCCGGTCGGCCAGCGCGTAGGCGGGGTGGGCGGGGGCGGCCCCCGCCAGGGCGGGGACGGCGTAGGCGGTGGGGACGAGTGAGCGCAGCCGGTCGGCGACCGTATCGCGCAGCCTGGCCAGGCCCGAGGCGTCAACCCCGACGTGTGGGTACACGGGACTCCCAGAGGCAGAGCTTCCATCACGTGCAGTGCGGGACCGACCGTCCGATGGTGGGACGTTTGGCACCGGATTGCGTCTGAGGAGAATAACCCTTAGTGGTGGCGACGCTACGCCTAGTTGTCGAAATCGCCGATTCGGTTCGTTTCGTTGCAGATTGGCGATCGATCATTATTCGAACACGTGCCGGTTATTGACCGTTCACGCATCAAGTGAGGTCGATTCGCGGCCGAGTTGGGCTGGCGAGGACCGCGCTGGACTACCCTGCCCCGGCTCGGGGAAGGATGGCCTGATGCGCCGTCCGGTGGTCGGTGCGGACCACCCGTACGGTGGCGGTCGGCCACCCGCTCGCGCGTGCGTCGTGCGCCGGCCCGCCGCTGGTCAGTGGGGGCGCCCGGGCCGGGAAACCGGCTAGCGGCGGCGTCGCTGGAGGGCGACGGCGGCCGCCGCGCCGCCCGCCACCGCGCCCACCCCGGCGGCCGCCGGCAGGCCCACGCGGGCCGCCTTCCGGCCGGTCCGGTAGTCGCGGAGCCGCCACCCGTTGTCGCGGGCGTGCTCGCGCAGCCGGCTGTCAGGATTGATCGCATACGGATGGCCGACGAGCGAGAGCATCGGGATGTCGTTGACCGAGTCGCTGTACGCGGCGCATCGTTCCAGGTCGAGACCTTCCACCGTGGCCAGGGCCCGCACGGCCTCGGCCTTGGCCGGTCCGTGCAGGGGCTCGCCCACCAGGCGTCCGGTGTAGACGCCGTCGACCGACTCGGCGACGGTGCCGAGCGCGCCCGTCAGGCCGAGCCGCTGCGCGATGATGGTGGCCGTCTCCACGGGCGCGGCCGTGACCAGCCACACCTTCTGGCCGGCGTCCAGGTGCGCCTGGGCCAGGGCGCGGGTGCCCGGCCAGATGCGGCCCGCCATGTACTCGTCGTAGATCTCCTCGCCGATGGCCATCAGCTCGGCGACCCGGTGTCCCTTGACGATGGACAGCGCGCTCGCCCGCACCTCGGCCATGTGCTCGGGGTTCTCCGAGCCGACGATCCGGAAGTACGTCTGCTGCCAGGCGAAGCGGGCCAGCTCCCGCGTCTCGAAGAACCTGCGCTTGTAGAGGCCGCGGCCGAAGTGGAAGAGCGCCGCACCCTGCATGACGGTGTTGTCGAGGTCGAAGAAGGCGGCGGCCCGGACGTCCCCCGCGACGGGGAACTCCGGCTCGGTGCGTTCGGTCTTGCGCGCGGCCTCGGCCGAAGCCTCGCCGGCGAGGACGCTCGCCTCGGTCGCCGCGCGCTTACGGGGGGTGAGCCATGCCAGTGCACCCATGGAGTGAGCATAGCCAGCGGAGCTGGGCGCTCCGGTTACGGCCCGGTGACCCGGTCGCGTCCGGCGGGACAATGGGGGCCATGGACACCCCACAGACACCCTCCGCCCCGAGGACCGTGACGCTGATCGGCAAGCCCGGCTGCCACCTGTGCGACGACGCGCGGGTGGTCGTCACGGCGGTGTGCCGGGAGCTCGGCGCCGTGCTGGAGGAGAAGGACATCGAGCAGGACGCCGAGCTGCACCGCAGATACTGGGAGCAGATCCCGGTGGTGCTGGTCGACGGCGCGCAGCACGACTTCTGGCGCGTCGACGCGGACCGGCTGCGCGCCGCGCTGACCCGCTGACCCGCTGACCAACCGGTCCGGTCCGGCGGCAGGCGCGCGCCCCCGCCGTCCCTCGCGGACGAAGGACGTGCGTCGGGTCTGGGCGGGGCCGGTCAGCGGTGACAGGGTGGGGGCGGAGCCTTCGTCCACCCGCAGCGGGGACGGCGAGTTGCAGGGAGGTGTCCGGGTTGGTGCGTGTGGCGCCGGTCACTTCGGGCGGACAAATCGGACACCATCTTTGTGCACGCTTTCACAAAGGCATAGCCTGTCGGGGATGGAGCGGCACCGGCGCGCCCGGCACAGAGGGCCGCTCACCTCCCCCAGCAGGCGCTGGGGGTACCCCAGGCGCAAACGGCAGGAGCACCGTGGCAACTGGCCGAAACCACCGACCGGCGACCCGGAGCCGAGGGATTCCCGAGGCCACCGTCGCCCGACTTCCGCTGTACCTGCGGGCACTGACGGCGCTGTCCGAGCGCTCGGTTCCCACGGTCTCCTCGGAGGAGCTGGCCGCCGCGGCCGGCGTCAACTCGGCCAAGCTGCGCAAGGACTTCTCCTACCTCGGCTCCTACGGGACCCGGGGTGTCGGCTACGACGTCGAGTACCTCGTCTACCAGATCTCCCGTGAGCTGGGGCTGACGCAGGACTGGCCCGTCGTCATCGTCGGTATCGGTAACCTCGGCGCCGCCCTCGCGAACTACGGCGGCTTCGCCTCCCGAGGCTTCCGTGTCGCCTCGCTCATCGACGCCGATCCGGCCATGTCCGGGAAGCTCGTGGCGGGGATCGAGGTCCAGCACACCGACCTGCTGGAGCGGATCATCGCCGACAACGGCGTCTCCATCGGCGTCATCGCCACCCCGGCCGGGGCCGCGCAGCAGGTCTGCGACCGGCTGGTGGCCGCCGGGGTGACGTCCATCCTGAACTTCGCGCCCACCGTGCTGTCCGTGCCGGACGGCGTGGACGTGCGCAAGGTGGACCTCTCCATAGAGCTGCAGATCCTCGCCTTCCACGAGCAGCGCAAGGCCGGTGAGCTGGACACCGAGGCCGCGGACACCGCCGCCCCGGCCGCTCCGCCCGCCGTCTCCGTGACGCGCCGGGCTGCCGAGGACGCGGACGACGACACCGAGGCAGGGCCGGACGGGGATGTCCCCGCCGTGATGCCGGCATGAGTCTGCTCGTCGTCGGTCTGAGCCACCGCAGCGCACCCGTCAGCGTCCTGGAGCGGGCCGCCCTCGCGCCCGCCGCCCGGGGGCCGCTGCTCGCGGACGTCGTGGGCGCCGAGCCCGCCACGGAGGCGGCGGTGCTGTCCACCTGCAACCGCCTCGAGCTGTACGCGGACGTGGACAAGTTCCACGCCGGTGTCGCCGAGCTGTCCACGCTGCTCGCACTGCACAGCGGTGTCGCGCTGGAGGAGCTGACGCCTTACCTGTACGTCCACTACGAGGACCGGGCCGTCCACCACCTGTTCTCGGTGGCCTGCGGGCTGGACTCCATGGTCGTCGGCGAGGGGCAGATCCTCGGGCAGATCAAGGACGCGCTGGCCGTCGCCCAGGAGCAGCACAGCGCGGGCAAGCTCCTGAACGACCTCTTCCAGCAGGCCCTGCGGGTCGGCAAGCGCGCGCACAGCGAGACGGGCATCGACAAGGCCGGGCAGTCGCTGGTCACCTTCGGCCTGGAGCAGCTCGCCACCGCCGAGGCCGAGGGGCTGGACGTCGAGCGGTGGGTGAAGGACAAGCGCGCGCTCGTCATCGGCGCCGGGTCCATGTCCGCCCTGGCCGCCACGACGCTGTCGCGCGCCGGTGTCACCGAACTGGTGATCGCCAACAGGACGTTGGAGCGTGCCGACCGCCTCGCCGCCTCGCTGGGCGGCCGTGCGACGACCATCACGGACGTCCCCCGCGAGCTGGCCGTCGCCGACGTGGTCGTCTCCTGCACCGGTGCGACCGGACTGGTGCTGTCCGCCGCCGTCGTCGAGGCGGCCGTCGCCGGGCGGACGTCCCCCCTGGCCCTGCTCGACCTCGCCATGCCCCGGGACGTCGACGCCGTCGTGCACCGGGTGGAGGGCGCCCGGCTGGTGGACATCGAGTCCCTGGCCGAGGCCCCCGCCGACGCGCCGATGGCCGCCGACGTGGACGCCGTGCGCGGCATCGTCGGCGACGAGGTGGCCGCCTTCGGCGCCGCCCAGCGCGCCGCGACGATCACCCCGACCGTCATCGCCCTGCGCACCATGGCGTCCGACGTGGTGGCCGGGGAGATGGCCCGCCTCGAAGGCCGGCTGCCCGGCCTGGACGAGCGCGAGCGCGCCGAGATCACGCAGACCGTGCGGCGCGTCGTCGACAAGCTGCTGCACGCGCCCACCGTGCGGGTCAAGCAGCTCGCCGGGGAGCCGGGCGGCGCCAGCTACGCCGACGCCCTGCGTGAACTCTTCGACCTTGACCCGCAGACGGTCGCCGCTGTCAGCAAGCCGAACAGGAGCGGCCATGAGAACTGAACGCCCACTGAAGCTGGGCACCCGCCGAAGCGCCCTCGCGATGGCGCAGTCGGGCCAGGTCGCCCGCGAGATCACCCGGCTCACCGGTCGGGACGTCGAACTGGTGGAGATCACCACCTACGGCGACGTCTCGCGCGAGCAGCTGGCGCAGATCGGGGGCACGGGCGTGTTCGTGTCCGCGCTGCGCGACGCGCTGCTCGCGGGCCGCATCGACCTCGCGGTGCACTCGCTCAAGGACCTGCCCACCGACCAGCCCGCCGAGCTGACGATCGCGGCGGTGCCGCCGCGCGTCGACCCGCGCGACGCCCTGATAGCCCGGGACGGCCTGACGTTCGAGCAGCTCACCGCGGAGGGCACCGACGCGGCGCCCGTCCGCGTCGGCACCGGCTCGCCGCGCCGGATGTCGCAGCTGAACGCCTGGGCCCGTACCCTGGACCACCGGATCGAGACGGTGCCGATCAGGGGCAACGTCGACACCCGGATCGGTTTCGTCCGCTCGGGGGAGCTCGACGCCGTCGTCCTGGCGGCGGCCGGCCTCACCCGCGTCGGCCGCCTTGACGAGGTGACCGAGCTGATCGACACCGACGCCGTCCTGCCTGCGCCCGGGCAGGGGGCACTGGCCGTGGAGTGCGTCACCTCCGACGCACACCTCGTCACCCAGCTCGCCGGACTCGACGACCCGCTCACGCGGGCCGCCGTGACCGCCGAGCGAACCCTCCTCGCCGACCTGGAGGCCGGTTGCAGTGCGCCTGTGGGCGCCCTGGCCGACCCCCGGGCCGACGGCGAGGTTGTCACCGAAATGCGCCTGCGTGGCGTCGTCGGCACGTTCGACGGCTCGACGCTGGTGCAGCTGTCCACCACCGGTCACGTACCGGCATCCGCCGGCGAGCAGACGGCCTGGGCCACGCGCCTGGGCCGCGAGCTGGCCGACGCGATGCTCGCCAAGGGTGCGGCCGGTCTGATGGGGGAGCGCGCACATTGAGCCCCACCACCGCCCAGAACGCGACCACGCCGAAGCCCCGGCCGTCCCGTGCCACCACGGACGCGGGCACGGCGAAAGCCGACGCGGCCACCGCGACGACGGCCCCCGCCGCCGTCGCGGGTACGGGCGCGCCGAGCGTCGCCCCGCCGGTGTCGTCCGCGCCGTCGCCCAACCGGCACCTCTACGGTGCCGACGGCCACGTGACGTTCCTCGGGGCCGGTCCCGGTGATCCGGGACTGCTCACCCTGCGCGCCGTCGAGGCCCTGGCGAACGCCGACGTCCTCGTCGCGGATCCACAGGTCCGCGACGTCGTGCGGCCGCACGCCCGGGCAGCCGTGGACACGCCCGTGCAGGCAGCGGCGGACGACTCGACCGAGACTTCCGCCACATCTGCCGGTGCAGCAGATCTTGTCATGGCGGCCGCGCGCTCCGGCAAGCGGGTGGTCCGTGCGGTGCTCGGTGACCCGGGCATGGACGCGGACGCCGCCGCCGAGATGCTGGGCTGCGCCGCCGCCGGCATCACCTTCGAGGTCGTGCCCGGCATCGCCACCGCCGTCGGTGTCCCCGCCTATGCGGGGGTCCCGCTGCGGAACGAGCACGGTACGGACGTCCGCTTCATCGACGCCCGGACCGCCGACGCCCGCTGCTGGACGGAGGTGGGCGCCTCCGACGCCACCGTCGTCATCTCCACGACGCTGGACGCGGTGACGGGCGCCGCCGCCGAGCTGGTGACCGCCGGACGCAAGCCGGACACCCCGCTCACCGTCACCGTGGCCGGGACGACGACCCGGCAGCGCACCTGGACGGCGACGCTGGGCTCGCTCCAGCAGACCCTCAAGCAGGCCAAGGTGCTGCCGGCGGCCGACGGCGGCCAGTCGGTGATAGCCGTCGTCGGCGAGGGCAGCGCGCCCGCCCGGCGCGACCAGCTGGCCTGGTTCGAGTCCAAGCCGCTGTTCGGCTGGAACGTCCTGGTGCCGCGCACCAAGGAGCAGGCCGCGTCCCTGTCGGACCAGCTCCGCTCCTACGGAGCCGTCCCGGCGGAGGTGCCGACGATCGCCGTCGAGCCGCCGCGCACGCCGCAGCAGATGGAGCGGGCCGTCAAGGGCCTGGTCACCGGGCGGTACGAGTGGATCGCGTTCACCAGCGTCAACGCGGTGAAGGCGGTGCGGGAGAAGTTCGAGGAGTACGGGCTGGACGCGCGGGCCTTCGCGGGCATCAAGGTGGCCGCCGTCGGCGACCAGACCGCCGCCGCGCTGGTGGACTTCGGCGTCAAGCCGGACCTCGTCCCCTCGGGCGAGCAGTCCGCCGCCGGACTGCTGGAGGACTGGCCGCCCTACGACCCCGTCTTCGACCCGATCGACCGCGTCTTCCTGCCGCGTGCCGACATCGCCACCGAGACGCTGGTGGCCGGGCTGATCGAGCTGGGCTGGGAGGTCGACGACGTCACCGCCTACCGGACGGTGCGCGCCTCGCCGCCGCCCGCCGAGACGCGGGAGATGATCAAGGGTGGCGGGTTCGACGCCGTCCTGTTCACCTCCTCCAGCACCGTGCGGAACCTCGTGGGCATCGCGGGCAAGCCGCACAACGTGACGGTCATCGCCTGCATCGGCCCGGCCACCGCGAAGACGGCGGAGGAGCACGGGCTGCGCGTCGACGTGCTCGCCCCCGAGCCCTCGGTGCACCGGCTGGCCGAGGCGCTCGCGGAGTTCGGCGCCCGGCGCCGGGCGGCGGCCGTCGAGGCGGGCGAACCCGTGAAGCGGCCGAGTGAGAAGCGGCCGACGAGGAGGAGAGCGCGCTCGTGAGCAGGACCCACGGTGGAGACGGCGGCCTCGGCGGCGCGGACGCGGGCGGGGGCAGCCGCTACGGCGCCTTCCCGGCGGCGCGGCCCCGGCGGCTGCGTACGACGCCGGCGATGCGGCGCATGGTCGCCGAGCACCGGCCGCACCCCGCCGACCTGATCCTCCCGGCGTTCGTCCGGGAGGGCATCGGCGAGCCGGTGCCGGTGTCCTCCATGCCCGGCGTCGTGCAGCACACCCGGGACACGCTGCGCAAGGCCGCCGTCGAGGCGGTGGAGGCGGGCGTCGGCGGGCTCATGCTGTTCGGCGTGCCCGAGCACAAGGACGCCGTCGGCTCCCAGGGCACCGACCCGGACGGCATCCTCCAGGTCGCGCTGCGGGACGTGCGGGGGGAGGTCGGGGACGACCTCGTGCTCATGTCCGACCTGTGCCTGGACGAGTACACCGACCACGGGCACTGCGGCGTCCTGGACGCGGCCGGGCGCGTGGACAACGACGCGACGCTGGAGCGGTACGCGGAGATGGCCCGTGTCCAGGCCGACGCGGGGGCGCACGTCCTCGGGCCGAGCGGCATGATGGACGGCCAGATCGGTCACGTGCGGCAGGCGCTGGACGCGGCCGGGCACACGGACGTCGCGATGTTCGCCTACACGGCCAAGTACGCGTCCGCGTTCTACGGGCCCTTCCGGGAGGCGGTCGGCTCCTCGCTGAAGGGCGACCGCAAGACCTACCAGCAGGACCCGGCGAACGGGCGGGAGGCGATGCGCGAGCTGGCGCTCGACCTCGCCGAGGGCGCCGACATGGTCATGGTCAAGCCCGGTCTGCCCTACCTGGACGTCTTGCGGGACTTCACCCGCGAGGTCGACGTCCCGGTGGGCGTCTACCAGATCTCCGGCGAGTACGCGATGGTCGAGGCCGCCGCGGCGAAGGGCTGGATCGAGCGGGAACGGGCGATCCTGGAGACGCTCACCAGCTTCCGCCGCGCCGGTGCGTCGCTGGTCCTGACCTACTGGGCCACCGAGGCCGCGCGCTGGCTCGCCGCCGGCCGCGGCTGACGTCCGCGCCGCGCGGGCCGACGTCCGGCGCTCACGCCGTCCAGGCGGGCGCGTCCGCTCCCCAGCGGGTGGGCGGGGACGTCCAGGTGCGGGGTGAGCCAGGGTAGGCGACCGGCGGCAGCGCGTGGACGAGGGCGCCGTGGGGGGACGCGGTCGTGGTCAGCCAGGGCTCGGGAGCGTAGGGGGACGCCGGACCGCCGTCCGGGGGCGCGGCCCGGAGGCCGTGCAGCAGCCAGGAGGCGGTACCCGCCAGGGACAGCCGCACGTGTCGCCCGCAGCCGTCCGTCCGCCGTGCGGTGAGCGCCCGCAGGACGGCCGCCGCGAAGAGGTACCCCGTCCCGTGGTCCAGCGCCTGGGCGGGCAGCACGCCCGGCGTCCCGTCCGGGGCCGCCTCCACGGCGGCGATGCCGGAGGCCGCCTGGACGAGGCTGTCGAAGCCCCGCCGCCCGGACCACGGACCCGTCCGGTCCCACGCGCTCAGCTGGGCCACCGTCAGCCCGGGGCGGCGCGCGAGGAGTGCGTCCGGAGCCAGGCCGTACCGGTCGAGGGAGCCGGGGCGGTACCCGGTGACCACGACGTCGGCGGCGGCGAGCAGCTCCTCGAACCGGTCGCGGTCGCCGGGGTCGCGGAGGTCGAGCAGGGCCGAGCGCTTGCCCGGCCCGGTGTCGCGGTGGGTGTCCGCGTCCTCCCGCAGCCCCGGCGGGTCGATCCGCAGCACGTCGGCGCCCAGCAGGGCCAGCGTGCGCGTCGCCACCGGGCCCGCGATGACCCGCGTCAGGTCCAGCACCCGCACGCCCTGCGCGGGGAGCGGCGCGGGCGGCAGCGGGCGCGCCGCCCGGCCTCCGGACCCGACGACGCGCTCCTCGACCAGGGGCGTACCGGCCGCCCACGGCTCCGTCGCCACGGCGACGGCCAGGCCGCCCGCCGCGTGGACGCGCTCCTGCACGGCGTGCGCGGGCCGGGTGGCCAGGGCGGCGGCCAACGCCGGCGGGTCCGTGTCCTCCGGCAGGCCCAGGGCGTCCAGCAGCCGGGCCCGGTGGTGCGGGTAGTTGGCGTGGGTGCGCACCCAGCCGTCGGCGGCGCGCCAGAAGCCGGACAGCGGGGCGAACGACGTCGGGGCCCGGCCGTCGACGCGCAGGTGCCGCTCGCTGACGAACGCGGTCGCCACGGCGCCCTCGTGCACCCGGACGGCCGGTAGCGGTCCGCCGTTGCGGCACGCCAGCAGCTCCGTGGCGGCCAGCGAGCAGACGCCGACGGTGGCGCGGGCCAGTTCGCGCACCGGGAGCCGGGCGGGCAGCACGCCGCGCACCGGGGTGTAGGTGACGCGCGCCGCCGCGTCCGGCGGTCCGCCCAGCGCCGCCCAGGCGTCCGCCGTGGCCGCGTCCCCGTCTGTCCCCATGCTGTCCTCCCGCCCGTCCGCCCGCCCTTGGTGGCCGGGGGCGGGCGCTCGGGAGTGACGCTACCGGCCCCGGGCGGCGGTGGCGCAGCCCGTCGCCGGGCGCGTGCCCGCGAAGAGGTAGGCGGAGTCGGGGGAGGTCAGGTGGGCGCACAGGTGCGCGGACGGGCCGTGGAGCGTGATGGTGTCCGGGTTGCCGCCGAACGGCACCGCGTTGCGGTGCAGCCAGTGCAGGGCGGCCTGCTGCGCCGCCAGCTCCCCGGCGGGCACGGTGACCACAACGACATTCGGAGGGTCGTCCGGCGGGTCGTCCGGCGGGGCGTCCGGCGCGGTGGACGACCCGCCCAGCCGGACGTCCACGGGGAGGTCGGCCCCCACGCTGACCCCGCGCGGCGTCGTCACCGTCAACGCCCCGCACGCGTCGGCGCACGGCGTCCGGGCCTCGGTGGCGTCCCGCACCCCGTGCCACTCCTGCGCCGGGGAGGCGTAGGGCACGTCGTGGAAGATCCGGGCGGACGCGGTGATCTCGCCGCGCAGCTCGCCCTGGTCCGTACGGACCACGGACGGGTCGGGATCCCCTCCCGACGCCCGCCCGGCCGTGGCCAGGAGCCCCGCCGCCAGTGCGGCGGAGATCGCTCCGAAGGCCATGCGCTGCGCGACACCCGCACCCGTCATCGTCATGGTGCCCATGACGATGACGCTAGGAGGTCGAACGGTGCTGGAGCAGCCGTCCACCACCCCGGTCCGGAGTGGGGGGAGCCCCACCCCGGACCGGGGGCCCGCGCGCCCCGGGGCGTCGCCGTGCGGGGTCGGGGGGAGCGTCGCCCGTCTGGGACAATGACCGCACCCACCCACGCGGGAAACCCCCACCAACCGACCAGGGAAGTAAGGACGTGCCGACCGTGGCTCAGAGCACCGAGACCGACTGGGTCTCCCGATTCGCGGACGAGGTCATCGCCGACGCGGAGCGCCACGCGCCCGGCAAACCCATCGTCTGCGCCTCGGGGCTCAGCCCCTCCGGGCCGATCCACCTGGGCAACCTCCGCGAGGTCATGACCCCGCACCTGGTCGCCGACGAGATCCGGCGCCGGGGCCACGACTGCGTGCACCTCATCTCCTGGGACGACTACGACCGCTTCCGCAAGGTCCCGGCGGGCATCGACCCGTCCTGGTCCGAGCACATCGGCAAGCCGCTCACCTCCGTCCCGGCGCCGCCCGGCAGCACCCAGCCGAACTGGGCCGAGCACTTCAAGGCGGCGATGGTCACCGCGCTGGCCGA
Organism: Streptomyces sp. GSL17-111; assembly: GCF_037911585.1. Classification (NCBI taxonomy): domain Bacteria; kingdom Bacillati; phylum Actinomycetota; class Actinomycetes; order Kitasatosporales; family Streptomycetaceae; genus Streptomyces; species Streptomyces sp. GSL17-111. The sequence continues at coordinate 2,532,544 of NZ_JBAJNS010000001.1, read as the reverse complement.
GCTGGGCGTCGAGTTCCGCGGCGTCAGCCAGACCCAGCAGTACACCTCGGGCGTCTACCGCGAGCAGATCCTCCTCGCGATGCGGGAGCGCGGCACGATCGACGCCGTGCTCGACCGCTACCGCACGAAGGAGAAGCCGGGCGGCAAGAAGTCCGGCGGCAAGCAGCAGAAGCCCGTCGACGAGGCGGAGCTGGCTGCCGCCGAGGGCTCCGGCGCGGCCGGGGAGGACGACGGCAGCGGCACCGGCGGGGACTACTACCCGTACAAGCCGTACTGCGCCAACTGCGAGAAGGACTTCACGACCGTCGTCTCCTACGACGACGACACCACCGAGCTGACCTACACGTGCACCTGCGGGCACAAGGAGACGGTGCTGCTGCGCGAGTACGACCGCGGCAAGCTCGTGTGGAAGGTCGACTGGCCGATGCGCTGGGCCTTCGAGGGCGTGACCTTCGAGCCCTCGGGCGTCGACCACTCCTCGCCCGGCTCGTCCTACGTCGTCGGCGGCCAGATCGTCCGCGAGGTGTTCGGCGGACGTCAGCCCATCGGCCCGATGTACGCGTTCGTGGGCATCAGCGGCATGGCCAAGATGTCCAGCTCGCGCGGCGGCGTGCCGACGCCGTCCGACGCGCTGGAGATCATGGAGGCGCCCCTGCTGCGCTGGCTGTACGCGCGCCGGCGGCCGAACCAGTCCTTCAAGGTCGCCTTCGACCAGGAGATCCAGCGCACCTACGACGAGTGGGACGCGCTGGAGCGCAGGATCGCCGAGGGCACGGCCCAGCCCGCCGACGCCGCCGCCCACGCCCGCTCGGTGCGCACGGCCGCGGTTGAACTGCCCCGCACCCCGCGCCCGCTGCCGTACCGGACGCTGGCCTCGGTGGTGGACATCACCCAGGGCTCGGCCGACCAGACGCTGCGCATCCTCTCCGAGCTGGACCCCGAGCGCCCCGTCACCTCCCTGGACCAGACGCGCCCCCGGCTCGACCGCGCCGAGCGCTGGATCTCCACCCACGTCCCCGCCGACCAGCGCACCCGCGTGCGGTCCGAGCCGGACACCGAGCTCCTCGCCTCCCTCGACGACGGACAGCGCGAGGCCCTGCGGCTGCTGCTCGACGGCCTGGACACGCACTGGTCGCTGGACGGCCTGACGACGCTCGTCTACGGCGTGCCCAAGGTGCAGGCCGGGCTGGACCCGGAGGCGAAGCCGACGCCCGAACTGAAGCTGGCCCAGCGGTCGTTCTTCGCGCTGCTGTACCAGCTGCTGGTGGGCCGGGACACCGGGCCGCGACTGCCGACGCTGCTGCTGGCGGTGGGCGCCGACCGCGTCCGCACGCTCCTGTCGGCGTGAGGGAGTGACGGGGCTGACGGCCTGACGGGGTGATCGGCGTCAGCCGACGACGCCGATCTCCTCGTTGAGGCGCTCGCGGCACTCCCGCACGTAGGGGCGCAGGTACGCCTCGCTCAGCAGGCCGCCGTCCCGGTTCGTCACGCCGAAGTGCTCACCCAGCGCCCGGGACAGATCGCGGGCGGTCGGCCGGGCGCCCCGCGCGGCGAGGTCGCGGTAGGCCTGGAAGTACACGTCCTCCACGGGGACGCCGTCCGGGAGCCCGGCCGGTTCGTCGGCGGGCGCGTCGACCGGCTCGGGCGGCGCCGGGGGACGTCGGATGGGCCGCCGTCCCTGCGTCCCGGGCACGTACTCCGGCACGGGCTTGGACTCCGGCGCGGGCACGGGCTCTGCAGCGGGCGCGGGCTCGGGTTCCGGCGCTGTGGCCACCACGGGTTCCTCGGCCACGGGCTTCGGGACGGGCACGGGTGCGGCCGATGCGGTCCGCGCGGCCGGTTCCGGGGCCGGCTCCGGAACGGCGGCGGGCTCCCGCTGCTCGGGCCGCTCCTCGGGCCGCTTCTCAGCCGTGGGCTCGGTGAGCGACGCGCCGGCCGAGGGCGTCGGCGTCGCGGCGAGCGCGGCCACGGACCGGCTGAGCGGTATCCCGTAGCGGGCGAGCTTCAGCGGCATGAGGTCCTCCACGGGCGCCCGGCGCCGCCAGGCCCTGCCGTACCGGGCGCGCAGCCGCGTCCGGTACACCAGCCGCTCCTGCTCCAGCCGTATGACCTCGTCGTACGACCGCAGCTCCCAGAGCTTCATCCGCCGCCACAGCCGGAAGGTCGAGGGGAAGGCGAGGAGCCAGCGCGAGACGCGCACGCCCTCCATGTGCCGGTCCGCGGTGATGTCGGCGATGCGGCCGATGGCGTGCCGAGCCGCCTCCACGGAGACGACGAACAGCACCGGGATCACCGCGTGCATGCCGACCCCCAGCGGGTCGGGCCAGGCGGCGGCGCCGTTGAAGGCGATGGTGGCGGCCGTCAGCAGCCAGGCCGTCTGGCGCAGCAGGGGGAAGCCGATGCGCAGCCACGTCAGCAGGAGGTCCAGCGCGAGGAGGACGACGATGCCGGCGTCGATGCCGATGGGGAAGAAGGGGGCGAAGGAGCCGAAGCCCTTGCGTTCGGCGAGGTCGCGCACGGCCGCGTACGACCCGGCGAAGCCGATCGCGGCGATGACCAGGGCGCCGACCAGGACGACCCCGATGAGGACGCGGTGGGTTCGGCTGAGCTGCGTCGCGGACACCCGCGTTCTCCTCCCGCTCGGACACCTGAGCGGCGCCCAGCCTGACACACGTTGTCAAGGTCATGTCCGGCGGGAGGGGAACGTGCGGTTCCGCGCCTACTTGACGGCGGCGACGACCTGCTCGGCGGCCTTCTCCGCGCCCTTGCGGATCTCGTCGGCCTTCGGGGTGTCGGCGTCCTCGAAGCCGGCGCCGGAGTAGTCCACGACGACCACGACGTTCGCGGTGCGGGCCACGACGCGCTGGTTGCGGTAGTCGCCGCCGTCGTCGCCCTTCTCCTCGGTGTCGAAGCCGATGGTGGTGGCCTCGTCGCCGAGGTCCTTGAGGGTCTTCGCCTCGACCTTCTTGCTCGCCTTGTCCTCGGTGATCTTCTCCACCTCGGAGGCGGCGGACCGCGCGGCGCGTTCGTCGCCCGAGCCGACGTCGAGCACCGAGTCGTAGCGGCGCAGGGAGACGAACAGCGAGCGGTAGTCGTACTCGTCCAGCCCGGACCACAGGCAGCTCGTGTAGCTGTCGGTGTCCTTGCTCTTGAGGTTCTTGCCCTTCTCGTTCTCCGCCTCGGGGACGATGTCGTCGATCGTCTTCCCCGGCACCGTCTTGCAGGCGTCCGGCAGTTCGGAGAACTTCACCGGCTCCGGCTCCGGGGCCTTCTCGGCCTCGGCGGACGGCTTCTCGGCGGGCGCCTTGGCGTCGTCGTCGCCACCCCCCAGGCAGCCGGTGACGAGCAGGGCGGGCACGGCCACCAGGGCGAGTGCGCGGCGGACGGTCAGGTTGCTGTGGAACATGGTGGATTCGCTTCCCGGTCTCGGGTCAACTGTCGAGCCGCTCGGCGATCTGCTGCGCCAGGCGGCCGGCCTGCTGCTGCAGCTCCTCGCTGTCGGGCAGGCGGCGCTTGTCGGTGGACCACTGGTTGTACTGGACGGTGACGATCACGTTGCCCTTGCGGAAGACCAGCGTGATGTCGCGGTGGACGCCGGCGTCGGCGGTGACCAGCTCGTCGTCGAGGTAGGCCGCTTCGCCGACGCCCTCCAGGGGACGCGGGGCGAGGGCCGGATCGGGGGCCTCGGAACCCGGCTCACCGTCCGGGCCGGGGCCCGCCGGCGGGGTGCCGCCGGGGGCCGAGGCGGGGTCGGTCTCCTCCTCCGCCCCGGACGGCTCCCGGGACGCGTCGTCCCCGGGCGCGTCGGAGGCCGCGCCCGACGGTTCGTCCGAGCCGCCGTCGGAGGGTTCCTCCGAGCCGCCGTCGGATTCGGCGGGGTCGGACGGCTCGTCGGTGGGCGGGGCGGTGGCGGGGATGTCCGCCTCCGTCGCCCGCTGGTCGAACAGCTCGACGGCCCGGTCGTCGTCGCTGACCTCGGGGTCGTAGGAGACGACGCGCTCGAAGTCCAGGGTGAGATGGTGACTGCCGAGGGAGGTCGCGCTCTTCCACGTGCAGCCGACGCGGCGGTCGGTGTCGAACGTGACGGCCGCCTCGCCCTCCAGCGTCGCGTCGTCGGCCCCCCGGCCCGCGTCTGCGGGGAACAGTGCCGCGCGCAGGCTCTCCCGGTCGACCGACCCGCAGGGCTCCGGAAGGGTGCGGTAGCGGCCGGGCTCCACGGACGTCTCCGAGGCGTCGGACGAGCCCGACTTGCCGTCCGTCGTGCCCCCGCTCTCCCCGGCGTCGGCCGTGCAGCCCGTCAGGGCCACGGTCAGCGCCACGAGGGCTGCGGAGCCGCCCCGGTACGTCCTGCGCCGCACGTCGGCCTCCCTGCGTTCGCCTCGTCGAACTCGAAAACGTGTTGCCGCCCCGATGGGGCGGCAGAACACAATGTCTACAGCAACCCACGCGCCGACGCCCGGAATACCGGGTTCTTTGCCGTGCTTTGTCCGGATTCTGCGGTGGGTTGAGAATCGTCACGTAGGGCGTGCGACGGTGGTCTCGCCGGACGTGTCGACCGCTGGGGCAGCGTGGGCATTCCGTTGCGCCCAGCTGCCCGCGCGGTTGCTCGCAATCCGCCACCGTCGCATTTTGCAGGCCTGCACTGACCGCCCGAGTCGCTGAGCGGCCGTTTCGAGGTCGCGGCTGTTCGCAAGGATGTGGTCCTCCTGGGAGGTCCAGTTGCGCCGTCCGAGCTGCGGTGGCCGCATGCCCGGAGGCCTGACCCAACGGCGAGCCTTCATGGCCGCTGCCTTCTTTCGCTCAAGCCCCAGACAGCCGTCGTAGTAGAGGCTCTGCATCAGTGCCACTGCCGTTTCATTCGTGTACACGACATTAAAGATGTCGTCCCTGGCGTTACGACGTGGCGTTCGATGCGCTCCGGTGAGCGACGATGCGTAATGGCACAGGAAGTTGATGACCGCCTCGCTGGCCGAGGTGAGAGAAAGGAAGGGGAGCCCCGCTGCGGTGTAGCCGAGGGAACCGTCCGCATCCACGAGACCGCGCAGGTAATCGGGCTCTGAGAAGGGCACGCAGGGCGGTTTGACGATCGACGACTTGGCGCCGTATGGAAGGCCGAGGTCCTCCAAACGGCTACGCGCCTCGTAGGCGCACAGGGTCCACAAGACGGACCTGTACGCGTCGGCGAAGTTGGTGGTACGCGTGCGCTCGCGGATCGTGCTCGGATACGGCGTGAGGCGCTGGAACGCCTCAAGAATGCACCTGTCGTGGTGGCTGAGCTCGACCGAAAGCCGTCCTTTGAAGGGCGAGGTACGCGCCATGTGCCCGTCCATCTGGATGAAGCCGAACATGTAGGCGTACTCCGCGACTTCGAGATTCATGAACTCCATGGCTCCCAGTGTTGATACTGGGGATCGACTTTTCGATAGTCGTTCGATGTATTCACTCTGATGGCGGGCGCGTGAAGGGGTGACGCGCCGATATGCGCGCCGCCCACGGCGGCGCCGAGCGACGGATGAGCCGAAGCCAGGCCGCACACGGGGCGCGGCCTCGCGCCGTCAGCCCTCGCGGTGCACCTTGCGGTTGGACGCCTGGGCGCGCGGCCGCACGACGAGCAGGTCCACGTTGACGTGCGGCGGCCGGGTGACGGCCCAGCCGATCGTGTCGGCGACGTCCTCCGCGCTCAGCGGTTCGGGCACGCCCGCGTAGACGGCCGCCGCGCGGTCGGCGTCCCCCCGGAAGCGGGTCAGGGCGAACTCGTCGGTGCGGACCATGCCGGGTGCGATCTCGATGACGCGCACCGGCTCGCCGCACAGTTCGAGGCGCAGCGTCTCCGTCAGCGCGTGCGCGCCGTACTTGGCGGCCGCGTAGCCGCCCCCGCCCTCGTACACCGCGAATCCGGCGGTGGAGGAGACGACCACCACCGTGCCGCCGTCCTGTGCGTTCCGCAGCGCCGGGAGCAGGGCCTGGGTCATGTGCAGGACGCCGAGGACGTTGACCTCGTACATGGTCCGCCAGTCGGCCGGGTCGCCCTCGGCCACGGTGTCGGTGCCGAGCGCGCCGCCCGCGTTGTTGACCAGCACGTCCACGCCGCCGAGCGAGGCGGCGAAGGCGTCGACGGCCGTCCGGTCGGTGACGTCCAGCGGGTGCGCCTCGGCGGTCAGCCCGGTGTCCGTCAGCTCCTTCGCGAGCGCCTCGATCCGCTCGGCGCGGCGGGCGGTCAGCACGACCCGGTACCCGGCCTCCGCCAGCCGGCGCGCGGTCGCCGCGCCGATCCCGCTGCTGGCCCCGGTGACGACGGCGGTTCGCCCACTCATGCGCGGTCCTCTCTCGTGCCGGTCTCCCCGACCGGTCGCGTCCCTCTCCCCGCAGGCTAACGCCCGTTCCGCCGCGGGAGTCGGGGGCGTCCGGGCGTCCGGGGCGGGCGTCAGCGGGGGACGAGGGTCGTCTCGGTGGCCTTGACGCTCGTCCACACCGCGCAGCCCTCGGCCAGGCCCAGGTCGGCCGCCGCCTCGGGGGTGATCTCCGCGACGAGGTCGGGCGCCGCGTCCGAGGTGACCAGGACGCGGAGCCGGCTGCCGAGCGCGGTGATCTCGCGGACGGTTCCGGGCCACACGTTGCGCGGGCTGCCGCCCGGCCGGGCGCGGTGCACGGACACCGCCTCGGGCGGGATGATCGCGAGCGCCTCGGTGCCGGGGGCGACGGGTTCGGCGACGACGAGGTGTCCGCCGTCGTCGAGGGCGAGCCCGTCCGGTGTGCCGGTGCCGGGCCAGGCGTTGCGGCCGAGCATCCGCGCGACCCACGGCGAGCGCGGGTGGCGGCCGACCTCGGCGGGCGGCGCGTCCTGGAGGGCCCGCCCCTCGTCCAGGACCAGGACCCGGTCGGCCAGGGAGACGGCCTCGACGGGGTCGTGCGTGACCATCAGACACACCCCGCCGAAGCCGCTCAGGTGGGTGCGGAGCAGGTGCCGTACGTGGGCGCGGGTGGTCTGGTCGAGCGCGGCGAGGGGCTCGTCGAGCAGCAGGAGCCGGGGACGGGCGGCGAGCGCGCGGGCCAGCGCGACGCGTCCGGCCTGCCCGCCGGAGAGCTGGGCGGGCCTGCGGTGGGCGAGGTGGCCGACGTCGAGCCGCTCCAGCCAGACGCGGGCGGTGCGGCGCGCCTCGGCGCGGCCCGCCCCGTGCGCCCGCAGCCCGTAGGCGGTGTTGGCCAGGGCGGAGAGGTGCGGGAAGAGGGCGCCGTCCTGCGGCACCCAGGCGACGCCGCGTCGGTGCGGGGGCCGGTCGGTGACGTCGGTCCCGCCGAGTGTGAGGTGGGCGTGGGCGCGGGGGGTGAGGCCGAGGAGGGCGCGCAGCAGCGTCGTCTTCCCCGCGCCGTTGGGCCCGACGACGGCGATGGTCGTGCCGGGTTCGGCGTCCAGGACGAGCCGGGTGAACCCGGTGACGTCGGCGTGCAGGGCCCACCGTTCGCCGGGCGCGGTGGGGGGCTTCGGCGGGGTGTCCGGGGGCTGCGGTGGCCGGGGCTCGGGTTCGAGGACGGCGGCCCGGCGCCGCGCGGGCTCCGTACCGGCGGCCGTCCACCGGCCGCGCAGGGCGACGAGCACGGTCATCGCGACGGCGAGGAGCAGCAGGGACACGGACGTCGCGGCCTGCGGCTCCTCCTGGAGCAGCAGGTACACCTCCAGCGGGAGGGTGCGGGTGACGCCGGGCAGGTTGCCCGCGAAGGTGATGGTGGCGCCGAACTCGCCCAGCGCGCGGGCCCACGTCAGGGCGGCTCCGGCGGCGAGGCCGGGGGCCACCATGGGCAGGGTCACGGTGGCGAACACCCGCAGCGGGGAGGCGCCCAGGGAGGCGGCCGTCTCCTCGTAGCGGGGGCGCAGCCCGGCGAACGCCCCTTCGAGGCTGATCACCAGGAACGGCATCGAGACGAACGTCGCCGCGACGACGGCCCCGGTGGTGTGGAAGGGCAGTGTGAGCCCGAAGGTGTCCTCCAGCCAGGGCCCGAGCAGCCCGCGCCGGCCGAGGCCGAGCAGCAGCGCGACGCCGGCCACCGTGGGCGGCAGCACCATCGGCAGCAGGACCAGGGACCGGACGAACGCCTTGCCGGGGAAGGGGACGCGTGCCAGCACCCACGCCAGGGGCACCCCGAGCAGCAGGGAGAGCGCGAGGGCCCAGCCGGACACCAGCAGCGACAGCCGCACGGCGTCGACGGTGCCGGGCCGGGTGAGGTGGTCGCCCAGCTCGGCCCACTCGGTGCGGGCGAGGATGCCAAGCAGCGGCAGCAGCAGGAACGCCACGGCGACGAGCGCGGGCAGGGCCAGGGCGAGCGGGGCCCGGGGGCCGGGACGGCGCCCTCGGCGGCGGTCGGGCGCGGTCGCCGCCGGGGAGGAGTGCGGTGGCGAGGAGTTGTGCACGGGTACGGCCTTCGGGGTCGACGGCGGCTCAGGGCTGCTGGAAGCCGTACTCCGCCAGGATCCGCTGCGCCCGGGGGCCGCGCAGCCACTCCACGAAGGCGGCGGCGTCCTCGGGGTGTTCGGAGGCGTCCAGCGTGGCGGCCGGGTAGGCGGCGACGGCGTTCTGGGCGTCGGGGATCTCCACGGCGTCGACCGTGTCGGGGCTCGTGGCGGCGTCCGTGCGGTACACGAGGCCCGCGTCGGCCTCGCCGAGCGCCACCTTGCTCAGTACCGCGCGCACGTTGGGCTCCTCGGACGCCGGTTCGACGTCGACGCCCTGCCGCTCCAGCACCTCCTGCCCGTACGCCCCGACGGGGACCTCGGGCGCCGCGAGGACGACCGTCAGGTCCGCGTCGGCGAGGTCGGCCAGGGTCTCGACGCCGTGCGGGTTGCCCTCGCCGGTGACGATGACGAGCCGGTTCCCGGCGAAGGCGACGGGTTCGCCGGTCTCGCCCGCCACGTCCGCCAGGGACTCCGCGTCGGCGGTGGCGATGACGTCGGCCGGTGCGCCCTGCCGGACCTGGGCGGTGAGTTCCTGCGAGCCGGCGAAGGAGAACGTCACCGTGGTGCCGGGGTGGTCCTCCGTGTAGGCGGCTCCGGCCCGTTCGAAGGCGTCGGTGAGGGAGGAGGCCGCCAGGACCGTCAGCTCCGTCCCGTCGCCGTCCTGCCCGCCGCTGCCGGACCCGCAGGCGGCCAGCGGCAGGAGCAGTGCGGCGGCGAGGGCGGGCGCGGTGGCGCGGCGGCGGACGGCGTGGGGTGGTGCGGGAGGCATGGCGGTGCGGCTCCTCGGGCTGGTGGCGCGGCTCAGCCGCAGTCGATGTGCACGCTGGTGGACTTCACGCGGGCGGTCGCCCGGACGCCGACCTCCAGGCCGAGTTCCTCGACGGCCTCCCGGGTCAGCAGCGAGACGAGCCGGTGCGGACCGGCCTGGATCTCGACCTGGGCCGCGACGTCGCCGAGCGTGACGGCGGTGACGATGCCGGGGAAGGCGTTGCGGGCGGAGGTGTAGGGCGCCTGGTCCTCGCCGTGACTTCCCTGGCCGACCTCGACGGCGAAGGCGGCCAGGTCGCGGCCGTCGATGAGCCGGCGTCCGGAGTCGTCGCGGTGGGTCGCGACCCGTCCGGCGTCCGCCCAGCGGCGCGCTGTGTCGGGGCTGACGCCGAGGAGCCGGGCCGCCTGACCGATGGTGTAGGACTGCATGTGCGCCAACCTACGGGCCTACCAGCCGCACCTGCAACCAATTCTGGATCTTCACCCTGGCAGGTGCGACTTCGATGGGAGGAACGCACGAGAAGTCACCGCAGGGAGCGTTCCGCCACCTTCGCCACGTGCGCCGCGAAGACGCGTTCCGCCTCGGGGGTCAGGGAGCGCAGAGCGACCATCGCGGTCAGGATGACGTCGCACAGCTCGCTGCCCACGTCCTCCCAGGTGTGGCTGAAGCCCTTGCGCGGGTTCTGGCCGACCGCCCCGATCACCGCCTGGGCCACCTCCCCGGCCTCCTCACTGACCTTGAGGATGCGCAGCAGCCGCTCCTGCTCCGGCGGCACCCTGCTCTCCCGCTGCAGCCACGCCAGCAGCTCCTCGACGGTCCGCCAGGTGTCCTCGGTCATCGCCTGTCCCCCGCATCCGCTGCGTCCGCCGCGTCCGCCGCGAGCTCCCGGAACCGGCGCGCCGTGGCGTCGTCCAGCGGATGGAACGACTCGACGGCCAGCTCGGAGAGCGTGACGTCGGCGGGCGCGCCGAACGTCGCGATGGTGCTGAACATCGCCAGCTCGCCGTGCGGGCTCTCCAGCCGGACGGGGAGCACCACCGGCCCGGCCGGGCCGTCGTGCGCGGTGTCCGCCGCACCGGGCGGCCCGTGCGCGGCGACCTCGTCGTACAGCGCGCGCAGCCCGGCGTCGCCGCTCGCCCGCACCTGGCGCAGGAGGCGGCCCAGCAGGTGGCCGCGCACCTCGTCGGCGTTGACGAGGCGCGGCAGCAGGCCCTCCGGGTGGAGGGCCGTCCGGTACATGTTCGACGGCGGGCCGAGCAGGGCGGGCGGCAGGCCGGTCAGGAGCCGCCCCATCGCCGCGTTGGCGCTGACGACGTTCCACAGCCGGTCCACGACCACCGCCGGGTACGGCTCGTGCGCGGTGAGCATGACGTCGAGCGCCGACCGGACGGCGGCCATCCCGGCGGCGTCCATCCCCGACTCGTGGAAGGCGGGGGCGTACCCGGCCGCCAGCAGCAGCGTGTTCCGCTCCCGTAGCGGCACGTCCAGCGTCCCGGCGAGCCGCAGCACCATCGAGCGGCTGGGCCGCGCCCGCCCCGTCTCGACGCACGACACGTGCCGGGCGGAGGACCCGGCGTCGAGGGCGAGTTGCAGCTGGCTGAGTCTGCGCCGCTGCCGCCACTCACGCAACAACGTTCCGACCCCGGGCAGTTCAGCGGTCTCCATACACCCGAGCGTAGTCAGCGCCCAGCCCTGACCACGCCACCGGAGACCCCGCGCCTCCCGCGTCCGGCCGCCGGAGGCGCGCGTGCGGGCGCGGGGTGGGGTGGGGCGTCGTACGGTGGGGAGAGGGAGACGGCCACGCGCGACGGTGAGGAGCACCGGTGAGCAGGAGCCCTGATACCGAGGACTGCGTCAGCGTTCACCTGACGGACTGCGGCCACGAGACGGCGGGCGTCGTCTTCGAGGCCCTGCGGGAGGCCTACCCGCAGGGGTGCGACGCCGGGCCGGTGCCCGCGCGCGGCACGGCGGAGGCGGAGCACCACGTGGTGTGGTCCTCGACGGTGGACACCGCGACGCCGCGCACCGACCGGGCCGGTGCCCCGGCGGCGCTGGCGGAGGACGTCCGCGCGGAGATCCACGGCGCCGCCCACCCCGTCCGGCAGGTCAGGGACGCCCTGGCCGCCGCCTTCGCCACCGAGGACCACGGCACGGTGCCGGGGGAGCACGAGGTCGAGGTCCGCCTGCGGCTCACCGCCACGCGCCGCCCGGTCGGCTGACCCGCCCGCCTCGGGACAACGCGAGGCAGTAGGCCGCGTGACCGGCTTCGTGCAGGCGGTGCACGAAGTGTTTCCACTCACGGCCAGGGGGCGTTCACGGTGGGTGTGGGGCGGCAGTCGCGGCAGTGGCCGGGGGTGGAAGAGCGGAAGACGCGGCCGCAGTCGCCTCGGCACTCCTGGAAGGGGTGGGGTTTCGGTGGTGGGGGTGTGGTGGTGGTTCGGGGTGGGATGAGGGTGGTGAGGCGGTGTGCGAGGAGGCCTGCGGGGGTGCGGAGGGGGTGGGGGAGGTCGGTGGTGAGGGTGGTGCGGATGGTGGCGAGTGGAGTGCCGCGTTCGAGCCAGGCGGCGACGGCCGGGGTGAGGCGGCGGATGTCGCGTTCGGGGAGGAGGAGGCGGGGGTCGTCGCGGTGCAGGCTCGCCAGGAAGTCCCCGGCGGTGCGGTGTCGGCCGAGGTTCGTGGTGCGGGGTTCGGGGAGGGGTTGTGGGGCGGGGGGTGCGCGGTGGGGTGCGGGTTGGGCGGCCTGCGGAGGAGGGGCGGGGAGATCGGCGGGGGCGGGCCCGGGGACCGGGTGGGGGCGGTGGAGCGCGGAACGCCGGGGCGCGGGAGGTGGGGGTGGTGGGCTGTCGGGGCGGTGGTGGCAGACGGTGCGGGTGACGACGCGGCCGCTGGGGAGGCGGGTGCGGTGGCGGGTCAGGTAGCCGTGGGTCTCCAGTTCGCGGAGGGCGGCGGCGATGCGGGTCTCGCCCTCGGTGAAGCGGGCGGCCAGGGCCTTGATGCCGACCCGCGCGCCCTCGGGGAGTGACTGGATGTGGACGGCGAGCCCGATCGCCGTCGCGGACAGTTCGCGGTGCTGGGCGAGGTGGTTGCCGACCACGGTGAACCGTTCGGTGTGCCGTGCCCGTACGTGGGTGACGCCCGCCTGCGGAACGGCGGACGGCGTGCGGACATGGGCGCTAAGCTGCGCCTCAGCCATCGGGAAGCCTCATTCTTCCTCGGTGGTCAGGCCCTCGATCGGGATGCCAGTCCCGGATCGGGGGCCGTCGCATGTGTGTGGTTGTGTGATCGTCGCGAGCCTATGCCGGTCAACAGCCGCCCTGTCCAGCCTCTTCGGCGCTCATTCACCCGTCCGGGTGCACGGGGTGAGGGGTGGGTGGGGGGAAGTTCTTTCGCGAAGATCCTTGAAAGCGGTTGGCGTCGGGGGTTGTCGGGTCCTCGTGCGCCGGGACGCGGTTCTCCACGACCCGGTGGGCGCGGTGTGGGCGGGTCAGGACGGGAGGTCGAGTTCGGCCCAGACCGTCTTGCGCGGCGGCGGTCCGGTGCGGACGCCCCAGCGCGCGGCCAGTGCGTCCACGAGCAGCAGCCCGCGTCCCGACTCGGTGAGCCGGGCGGGCAGTTCTCGGTCCGTGGCTGGTAGCCGGTCGCCGCGCGTGTCGGTGACCTCGATGCGGAGCGTCTTGTCCGTGACGGTCAGGCCGAGGAGGAAGTCCCGGCCCCGCACGCGTCCGTGCAGGATTGCGTTGGTCGCCAGCTCCGCGACGATGTGCCCGGCCGAGTCCGTCGGCAGTCCCCAGTGCCCGAGGTGCGCCACGGTCAGGAGGCGGACCAGCCGGGCACCGCGCCGGGTGGGCGACAGCATCACGGTGAACTGGTGGACCGGGGCGGGGTTTTCGGGCGAAGTGATTTCTGCGTTCACATCACCCAGCGTGTCCGGTTCTGTCTACCCTGAACAGTGACGCAGTCCGCACGCAGGGTGATCGGTCCGGGCGGTGTCCGGTCCTGTCCGGGCCGTCCGGGGTGACCCGTTGGCGCCGGGCGCGGTTGACCACGGCACAACGGGAGTGGGGCGGTTGTGATCGACGACGAAGGTCTGCTGGACGACGGCGCGGAGGACGACTTCGGTGCGCTCATGCGCACGGTCGGCCGCCAGCTCAAGCTGTGGCGGGAGGACGCCGGCATGACCCAGGCGGAGCTGGGTGTCGCCCTCAACTACAGCGAGGAGATGATCTCGGCGGTGGAGCGCGGACGCCGTCTGCCCAAGCCGAACCTCCTGGAGCAGGCCGACGACGTCCTGGGCGCCGGCGGCAAGCTCAAGGCCCTGGCCCAGGAGGTCACCGAGGCCCGGTATCCCAAACGCGTCCGCAGCATCGCCAAGCTGGAAGCCGACTCCGTCGAGATGGGCGTCTACAGCAACCAGACGCTCCATGCCCTCTTGCAGACGGAGGAGTACACGCGAGCCATCTTCGAGATGCGGCAGCCGCTCTTTCCGCCGGACGTCATCGAGCGGAATGTCGGTGCTCGTATGGCACGGCAACAGCACATCGACGGTTCGAAGACCGAGCCGGTGATGAGCTTCGTGCAGGAGGAGGTCACGCTCCGCCGCCCCCTGCACAGTCTCGACATGCAGCGCCGCCAGCTGGAACATCTCCTGGCGGTCGGGCAGTTCCGCAACGTGCAGATTCAGATCATGCCGACGGCTCTGGGCGATCACGCGGGGCTCGGGGGCGGCTTCCGGCTCTTCAAGCTGCGAGGCGGTGGCACCGTCGGGTACTGCGAAGTCCAGCACGTCGCACGGACCGTGGTCGAACCGCAGCAAGTGCAGTCACTGGAGCTGCAATATGGGATGCTGCGAGCTCAGGCTCTCACTCCGAGGGAGTCGCTGGCCTTCATCGAGAAACTGCTGGGAGAGACGTGAGCCCCCATTCAACGACCAAGGCCGAAACCGTCCTCGAATGGCACAAAAGCAGCCACAGCAGCAATGAGCATGGCTCCGACTGCGTCGAGATCGCGAAGGCGCCTGACGCCGTGCACGTCCGGGACTCCAAGATTCAGCGCGGCCCGAGCTTCGCCGTTCCGCACGCCGCCTGGGCCGACTTCATCGCGATGGCCGTGAAGGGTTGATCGACCATGTTTGCCCATAGCGCCTGGTTCAAGAGCAGCTACAGCAGCAACGAGCACGACTCCAACTGTGTCGAGGTGGCCGGAGCGTTCGACGTGGTGCACGTGCGCGACTCGAAGAACGTCCACCGCCGACCCGTCTCCGTCTCGCATCGTACGTGGAGCGCGTTCGTGAGGTTCGCCTCCGAGCGGTGACGTGCGGACCCGCGCCCCGCCCGGCCGATGACCTCGGCCGGGCGGGGCGCGGTGCGTGGGGCCTCAGGGCCAGACGAGGCAGTAGGCCTCGTGGCCTGCTTCGTGTAGGCGGTGGATGAAGTCCTGCCACTGGTGCAGCGATTGAGGACGGCGGGGCGCTGACCTGAGGCCTCTCGGCGAAGTGTGCGTTGATCTGGGAAAACATGTCTCCCGAGTTCTCACCGGTCAACGCCGTTTCCCAGGCTCATGTGCCCCGGATGTGCCCTCGGAACTGATCGGCTGGCCACGGGGGCAGGTGCCGCGGTGTGGCTTGCGGGGCGGCAGTCCGTCGTCAGCAGCCCGTGCGAGGGCTGCGGCGAAGCTATGCACCATCCCTGGCTCAAGCTGCCTAATCGCCGCGGGCACGAGCTCCAGCGGAGAGGGCTGCGGCTTCGTCGGTTGATGGAGGCCCAGTTGAGCGACCGGTCCGTGGATCATCTGTACCAAGTGACGTTTTCTCAGCGAAATGATCTCCGCGAAGGGGTGTGAATCCCCCGTGCGTGAGCAGGCCGGTCGGGCTGGGCCCGGCCGCAGGCAGACGTAAAGCCCCTGGTAGGACAGGTCTCACCACAAGATCATGTCCGCAACACCAGAGGCTTCACGTTGGTCACCTATGTTGCCACGCTCGACGTCCCACGCCATGTCGTGGCGTACCTGTCCCGTCTGCTGGCCGCGCGCCGACGGCGACTTGGCACTCCGCGTGGCAGCCGCGCGCTCGGCCCGTTCCGCCAGGCCGTGCTGGTGCTGCGCTGGTTCCGCGAGCGCGGCTGCGTGCACTGCCTGGCCCGCGACGCCGGGGTCTCCCAGGCCACCGGCTACCGCTACCTGCACGAGGGCATCGACGTCCTCGCCGACCAGGCCCCGGACCTCCACGAGGTCCTGGAACACAGTCGGCACGACGGCATGACCCATGTGATCCTCGACGGCACGCTCATCGAAACGGACCGCCTCGCCGGCGTCCGGGACAACGGCAACGACCTCTGGTTCAGCCAGAAGGACAAGGCGTTCGGCGGGAACGTCCAGTTCCTCGCAGCACCCGACGGCACCCCGCTGTGGGTCTCCGATGCCGAGCCAGGGTCCACCCCCGACATCACCGCCGCCCGCATCCACGCTCTGCCCGCGCTGTACAAGGCGGCAGCCGACGGCCTGCCCACGCTCGCCGACAAGGGCTACCTCGGCTCCGGAATCGGCGTCCTCGTCCCGGTCCGGCGCCCGAAGGGCCGGTCCGAACAGGCCCACAGACGTCAACGGCGAAAAGCGTCTGCAAGTTATCTACCATGAGTGGCACAAATTCGGTGACGGCAACTGGGACTTCCGTCTCGAGAACATGGTAGTAGCCACTTTTGCGCTTGACGATCTTCGTACTCCATTGGACGTGCATCGAATTCCGTCAGATGCAAATGTCCAATGGGGGGCCGCCATCCTTCCTGCCTCGCAGAGCAAGGACGGATACACATACATCTACGGAGTAAACGACGCCCCAACGCATAAGAAGCTACGGATTGCCCGCGTTCCGGGAACTGATCTCTCGGATATCACGAAGTGGCAGTTTTTGGACGACCTGCAGAACGCTTGGATGTTGGGCGAATCGGAAGGCACAGATGCACTCGTCGGTGTTGCCAACGAGTTCAGTGTGTCGCGCTGGAAGGGCGCCTTCGTTCTCATCAGCCAGGACAGCACTGAGGCATTCAGCAACAAGATTCGTATGTGGTTTCGACTGCAATAATCCGGCAGGCCCTTTCGGGTCCTGGTCGGGCAACGATGAAGTCTACAGAATGCCCGAAACGGGTCCTTGGGGAGTTTACAAGGATGCCGATGTGTTCGCGTACAACGCACATGTGCATAACACGCTCACATCGGGTGATCGGTACACGTTGTCGTACAACGTGAATCATTTCGACAGTAGGGTTAGTCCTGAGGGTGCGCACTACCGCGACCCGGGCATTTACAGGCCACGATTTATTTCCTTCCGGCTTGTAGAGGGTACTGGTGCATCCGCTTCGGAGCTTAGGCTGGAGGAGTCATCCAGCAGCCCAAGCTTCAGTTCGAAGCAGCAGCCGCCTCCCTGCACAACGTGCAGGGGCATCCCCCGGTAGGGAATCCAAGCCACATGGCCCTGAATACTCGAGGAAACGTCCGCCGGCCGGTTCTTATGCGCCGCCGGCGGGCGCTTCGAATCGTTACCGTGCTTGCTTTCGCCATGACATTTTCCAGTTCTTGCTCCAGTGAAAGAGAAGAGCATACATCAAAAGGCGGGCCATTGAGTGCAGAAACTAAAGCCGGCGTGACTTCTGTTGATGCGCCTGAAAAGATGCCCTGGACTGCAACTTTCGGTTCATTCTTGCTCTGTTCCACGACAGGAACAAAGATTACTCTCGAAGAGGTCAGATACGAGACACTTGTTGAGCCGTTTAATATCTCGGTTGTGATGCGAGAAGCTCCACCAGGTTCTTCCCCGGTGTCCAGTGCCTCTGGCCCCCCATCGAGTCTCGACGGGGGAGAAGGCTTGGCGGGTGAGATTGAAGAGTTCAAGAAGGGGTGGATAATAGATCAACGCTGCGATGTCAATGCAGGTGGCTTCACGGAGTTGCTTTTCGTTGTAGAATCTGGCAAATTCGGTGGGCATATTCGTCAGGCATGGCTTGACTACGAAGCTGGTGGTAATCCGTACACCTTGAAGATCGACTGGCAGATGATTACTTGTGGAACCAAGGTGGAGCCCGTAGATGGTTTGGATCGGTGTGAGATCAAGGCCGTCCCGTAGCTGCTGTCACGGGTGCGATGATCTTGCCGCGTTTTAGGGAGTGTCCGACGGGTCTGCAGAGTGACCTTGGCAGGCTCCTAGGCTGTGGCGCTATGAAGAACCAGCTCACCCATGAGGCCAGTGCCTTCATCACTTTCCGGAACTACAAGTTCCAGGATCGGAGGTCACACGGCTACAGGTGGGTCGACATCAAGCATCTGCGGATCCCGACTGAGCCCGGCGAAGCCCAGGAACCGGCCGTTTCGGTTGCTCGGGTCGTGATGGGCACGTTGATGGCCCGGGTGTCGCGTCGGGTGGGCGCGGGGCTCCACGACTCCAGTCGAGATGGTGTTGCTCGCAAGGATGGGAACGCGCTGGTCAGTCGCGTCCTGCCCGCCCCGCCCGGCCGACGTCGTCGGCCGGGCGGGGCCTGGTGCGTGGGGCTTCAGGGCCAGACGAGGCAGTAGGCCTCGTGGCCGGCTTCGTGCAGGCGGTGGCTGAAGTCCTGCCACTGGTGCAGGAGTTGGTAGACGTTGTACGCGTCGCTGGGACCGCCTCGGTCGGGGACGGTCGACCAGATGAACGCGGCCGCGCCGACGGACTCCTCGCCGACGCCGCGCAGCGGGTCGACGACCGTCATCGGCAGTTTGACGACCGCGTAGTCGGGGTGCAGGACGACGAGCTCCAGGGGCGGGACGCGGTGCAGGGGTATGCCCTCGATGCCGGTGAGCACCATCGCGGCCATCGTCTCCGGCTTGATCCGGGTGAACATGCCGTGGCCGAGCTCGTCACCGCCGAGCTCCTCGGGGCGCATGGACAGCGGCACCCGGGCGGCCGTGGCGCCGTCGGGCGCGCCGAAGTACTTGTAGGTCACCTCCATGCGGCCCCCGCCACTGCCGAAGTCCTCGCTCTCCGCCGCCTCCCCCCGGTGCCGGCCCCGGGGAACGCGTTCCGGCTCGAGGTCTCCGGCGCCATCGCCCGGTCCGCCTCCGCGCTGCATGTCACCACCCGACTGTTCGCCGCATCATCCCCCGGACACCGTCCAGGGGCACCCCCCAGCCGCTCGCGGCGTGCGCCGCGCGACCCGATCATCGTCTCAGAGACCTCCCCCGCCCACGGCCGCCGAAACGCCCGGCCGCACACGCGCACGAGGCTCTGTCACCATGGCCTCTGTGAGCTATCCGTACCAAGCACCAGTATCGCAGTCCCTCTTCGACCGTGCGGCCGTCGTGACACCGGGAGGCGTGAACTCTCCGGTGCGCGCCTTCGGGGCCGTGGGCGGTACGCCCCGGTTCATGGTCTCCGGTTCCGGGCCGTACCTCACGGACGCCGACGGGCGGGAGTACGTCGACCTCGTCTGCTCCTGGGGGCCCATGATCCTCGGGCACCGGAACCCGGCGGTGCAGGAGGCCGTGGAGGCCGCCGTCGCCCGGGGTACGTCCTTCGGCACGCCCGGTGAGGGCGAGGTCGAGCTCGCCGAGGAGATCGTCGCCCGCATCGCGCCGGTGGAGCAGGTGCGGCTGGTGTCCTCCGGCACGGAGGCGACGATGTCCGCGATCCGGCTGGCGCGCGGCTTCACCGGCCGGGCGAAGGTGGTCAAGTTCGCCGGCTGCTACCACGGCCACGTCGACGCCCTGCTGGCCGCCGCCGGCTCCGGCGTGGCGACGTTCGCGCTGCCGGACACCCCGGGCGTGACGGGCGCGCAGGCGGGCGAGACGCTGGTGCTGCCCTACAACGACCTGGACGCCGTGCGGGAGGCGTTCGTCGCGCACCCGGGCCAGATCGCGTGCGTGATCACCGAGGCGTCGCCGGGCAACATGGGCGTCGTCCCGCCGCGCGAGGGCTTCAACGCGGGGCTGAAGGCGCTGTGCGAGGAGCACGGTGCCCTCTACGTCTCCGACGAGGTCATGACGGGTTTCCGGGTCTCGAAGGCGGGCTGGTTCGGGCTCGACGGCGTCGTGCCGGACCTGATGACGTTCGGCAAGGTCATGGGCGGCGGCTTCCCCGCCGCGGCCTTCGGCGGCCGGGCCGACGTCATGGCGGCCCTCGCCCCGGCCGGCCCCGTCTACCAGGCGGGCACGCTCTCCGGTAACCCGGTGGCGACGGCGGCGGGCGTGGCGCAGTTGCGGCAGCTCGACGACGCGGCGTACGCGCGGCTGGACGCGACGGCCGCCACGCTGCGCGGCCTGGTCACCGAAGCGCTGACGAAGGAGGGCGTCGCCCACACCGTCCAGCGCGCGGGCAGCATGTTCTCCGTGTTCTTCACCGACCGGCCGGTCACCGACTACGCCGGGGCCCGCACGCAGGACGCGTTCCGCTTCACCGCGTTCTTCCACGCCATGCTGGCCGCCGGGGTGTACCTGCCGCCGTCCGCGTTCGAGTCGTGGTTCGTCTCGACGGCGCACGACGACGCGGCCGTCGAGCGGGTCGCCGCCGCGCTTCCCGCCGCCGCGCGGGCCGCCGCCGAGGCGGTGCCGGCATGACGGCGCCGCGCCGGGGCGACGGGCCCCTCTCGCCCGACCGGGACAAGACGGTCACGGTCGTGCACCTCGTGCGGCACGGTGAGGTGGAGAACCCGAAGGGCATCCTCTACGGCCGCCTCCCCGGCTACCACCTCTCCGACCTGGGCCGCTGGATGGCCGACCGGGTCGCCGAGTCGCTGGCGGGCCACGACATCGCGCACGTCGTCGCCTCCCCGCTGGAGCGGGCGCAGGAGACGGCCGAGCCGATCGCGAAGTCGCACGGTGTGGACGTCGGGGCGGACGAGCGGCTGATCGAGGCGGGCAACTTCTTCCAGGGCAAGACGTTCGGCGTCGGCGACGGCGCTCTGCGCCGGCCCGGGAACTGGCGGCACCTGCGCAACCCCTTCAAGCCGTCCTGGGGGGAGCCGTACATCGAGCAGGTGGTGCGGATGTCGGCCGCCCTGGACGCGGCGAAGGACGCGGCCCGGGGCCGGGAGGCGGTGTGCGTCAGCCACCAGCTGCCGATCTGGACGGTGCGCAGCTTCGTCGAGCGCCGCAGGCTCTGGCACGACCCGCGCAGCCGGGAGTGCACGCTCGCGTCGCTGACGAGCTTCACCTACGTCGGCGACACGATCGTCGCCGTCGCCTACAGCGAACCGGCCCGCGACCTCGTGCCGCCGCACCTGCTCGCCGGGGCCCGTCCGGCGAAGCGCAGGGCGCCGCGCGCGGACGGTTCCGGGCGCGCCAAGGGGTTCGGCGCCTGAGCCCGGCGAAACCTCACGAACCGTGGCTGAACAGGGCGGACGTTCGGGACAAGGGGGGCGCGGGCAGGCGTTCGGATGCGCATGCGAAACTTTTCACATGAGTCTCCGCCGCGCCTCCTGGCGCCCTCCGCACCGCCGTGCCACGGCCGTCGCAGCGGCCGTCGTGGCGTCCCTGGTGTCCCTGGCCGCCTGTGGCTCCGGGGACGGGGTGAGCTCCGGTGACGCCGCCGGTTACGTCGCGGGTACCGGGCAGATCACCGAGGTGCCCGAGGGGCAGCGGGTGGCGGCGCCCGACCTGGCGGGGGAGGGCGTGGACGGCAAGGAGCTGAAGCTCTCCGACCACCGCGGCGAGGTCGTCGTGCTCAACGTGTGGGGCTCGTGGTGCCCGCCCTGCCGGGGCGAGGCGCCGAACTTCGCCAAGGTCTCCGAGGACCTGGCGGACGAGGACGTGCAGTTCCTCGGCATCAACACCCGGGACCTGGACGTCGCCAACGCGCAGGCGTTCGACCGCACCTACGGGATCGAGTACCCCAGCTTCTACGACCCGAGCGGCAAGCTGATCCTGAAGTTCCCCAAGGGCAACCTCAACCCCAAGGCCATCCCCTCCACGCTCGTCCTCGACCGGGAGGGCAGGATCGCGGTGCGCGCGCTCAAGGCGCTCACCGAGGAGGAGCTGCGGGAGATCATCGAGCCCGTCATGGCCGAGAAGTAGCCGGGGGACGCCGGCCCCATGCACGTTCTCGCCGCCGCCACCGACCCGAACCAGACGGTCGTCTCCGGAGCGCTGCTCCTCGCCCTGCCCATCGCGCTGTTCGGCGGGCTGGTGTCGTTCTTCTCGCCGTGCGTGCTGCCGCTCGTGCCCGGCTACCTCTCCTACGTCACCGGCATCGGCGGCAGCGACCTGGCCGACGCCCGGCGCGGGCGGATGCTGGGCGGCTCGGCGCTCTTCGTCCTCGGCTTCACCGCCGTCTTCGTCTCCACGGGCGCGCTGTTCGGCTACTTCGGCGACACGCTCATGGCGCACCAGGACGTGATCACGAAGGTGCTGGGCGCCCTGGTGATCGTGCTGGGGCTGTCCTTCATGGGTGTGCTGCCCTGGTTCAGCCAGCGGGAGTTCCGCCTCCACCGCAGACCCGCCGTCGGGCTGGTCGGCGCACCCGTCCTGGGCGTGCTGTTCGGGCTGGGCTGGACGCCGTGCATCGGCCCGACGCTCACCGCCGTCAACGCCCTCGCGATGCAGGAGGCCAGTGCCCTGCGGGGGGCGGTGCTGATGGTGGCGTTCTGCCTGGGGCTGGGGCTGCCGTTCATCCTGGCCGCCGTCGCCTTCCGCAAGGCGCTCGGGGCGTTCGCCTGGGTCAAGCGGCACTACGCGCTGGTCATGCGGATCGGCGGTGGCATGCTGGTCGCCGTCGGACTGCTGCTGGTCACGGGGATCTGGAACGAGATCGTCTACGAGCTGCAGGTGTGGTCGTCCGGCTTCACCGTGGGGATCTGAGGGCATGAGCGATATCGACACCTCCCGCGCCGAGACCGCCACCGGCACCGGGCCCGACGTGGGCGAGGCCGACCGGGACGCCGACGAGCGGGCCGCCGGGGCGCAGCTGTCCACCACGCCGAGCGAGGACGCGCCCGCGGCCGCCGGCATCGGCGTGCTCGGCTGGCTGCGCTGGTTCTGGCGCCAGCTCACTTCGATGCGGGTCGCGCTGCTGCTGCTCCTGCTGCTGGCCCTGGCCGCCGTGCCGGGCTCGGTGATCCCGCAGAACGGTGTGGACCAGCTGCAGGTCGACCTGTTCAAGGAGGACAACCCCGGGCTGTCGGCCGTCTACGAGAAGCTTCAGCTCTTCGACGTCTTCAGCTCGGTGTGGTTCTCGGCGATCTACCTGCTGCTGTTCGTCTCGCTGATCGGCTGCATCGTCCCGCGCAGCTGGCAGTTCGTCGGCCAGCTGCGGGCGCGTCCGCCGCGGGCGCCGCACCGGCTGGACCGGATGCCCGCGTACGCGACCTGGCGGACCGACGCCGCGCCGGACGACGTCCTGGCCGCCGCGCACCGGACGCTGCGGAGTGGCCGCTTCCGCGTCGCCGAGGGGGACGGCGCCGTCTCCGCCGAGAAGGGCTACCTGCGGGAGGCGGGCAACCTCCTCTTCCACCTGGCGCTCATCGTCATGCTGGTGGCCTTCGCCGTCGGACAGCTGTGGAGCGTCGAGGGCGGCAAGCTGATCGTCAAGGGCGACGGCTTCGCCAACACCCTCACCCAGTACGACGACATCTCCGCCGGCGGTCTCTACGACTTCGAGGACCTCGACGACTTCGGCTTCACCCTCGACGACTTCCACGCGACGTTCGAGCCGTCCGGCCCGCAGAAGGGCACCCCCCGCGACTTCCGGGCGGACGTCACCTACTGGGACGGCGCCGAGGGGGCGGAGCGCGAGGACTCCATCGAGGTCAACGACCCGCTGGAGATCGGCGACTCCAAGGTCTACCTCATCGGTCACGGCTACGCGCCCGTCGTCACGCTCACCGACGGCCAGGGGGACCTCGCCTACCGGGGACCCGTGCCGTTCCTGCCGCAGGACATCAACGGCACGGCGACCGGCGTCATCAAGATCCCCGACTACCGGGACGGGGAGGGCGAGCCGGAGCAGCTCGGATTCGTCGGCCGGTTCACCCCCACCTACGGGCTGAACGCCGAGCTCGGCCCGCACTCCACGTTCCCGGCGCTGAACTACCCGGTGCTGGCCCTGTCCGCCTACCACGGTGACCTGGGCGTGGACGCCGGCCTGCCGCAGAACGTCTACAAGCTCGACCAGCGCAAGATGGAGCCGTTCACCGGCGCGGACGGCGACATCCTGCGCAAGTCGCTGCGCCCCGGTGAGTCCTGGGAGCTGCCGGACGGCGCCGGGACGCTGACGTTCGAGCGCGTCGAGCGCTGGGCCTCGTTCAACATCGCCCAGAAGCCCGCGAGCGGCTGGGCGCTTGCCGGATCGCTCGCCGCCATCGCCGGGCTCGCGGGCTCGCTGTTCATCCAGCGCCGCCGCGTGTGGGTCCGGGCCCGGCGGGACGGCGACGGGCACACCGTCGTCGAGCTGGCCGGGCTGGGCCGCAGCGAGTCCGCGCGGCTGCCCGAGGAGCTGGACCGGTTCGTGGCCACCCTGACGGCCGACGCCGCCCCCGCCGCTGACGCCGCCCCCGATCCCGCCGACCGCGCCGCGTCCGGCGCCGACGGCAACGACCCCTCGCCGGACGGCGGCTCCGCCGTCGGCGCCGACCCCCGCCGAAGGAGCTGACCGACGTGAACCTCGCCGCGGCGAACAACCAGTCACTGGCCGACTTCAGCACCGTGCTCATCTACTCGGCGATGGCGGTCTACGTCCTCGCCTTCCTCGGCCACATCGCCGAGTGGACCTTCGGGTCGCGCAGCAAGGTGGCCCGCACGGCCTCCGCGCTGAGCCCGCGCCGCCGGTCCGTCGTCGCCCCGGAGGTCCGGGCGAAGGCGGCGGCGGGCGCCGCCGGGGCCACGGGCGCCGCCGGGGCGGAGCAGGCCGGTGGCACCGCCGTCCTGGACCGGCCCAAGGTCGTCACCCGCTCGGCCAGTACCCGTGCCGACGTGCCCGACGGGCCCGGCGCGGCGGCCGGCGACACCCAGGGCGACCTGTACGGGACGATCGCCCTCGCCCTCACCATCCTGGCGTTCCTCGTCCACGCCGCCGGCGTCGTCACGCGCGGGCTGTCCGTGCAGCGTGTGCCGTGGGCGAACATGTACGAGTTCTCCACGACGTTCTCCATGGTCGCCGTCGCCGCCTACCTGGGCCTCGTGGTCGCCAAGAAGAACGTGCGCTGGATCGGGCTCCCGCTGGTCACCACCGTCCTGCTCGACCTCGGTCTGGCCACCACCGTCCTGTACGCCGAGAGCGACCAGCTGCCGCCCGCGCTGGACTCGTACTGGCTGGTCATCCACGTCTCGCTCGCCATCCTCTGCGGCGCGCTCCTCTACCTGGGCACGGTCGGCACCGTCCTGTACCTCTTCCGCGACCGCTACGAGGTCAAGCTGGAGGCCGGCCGGCAGCCCGGCGCGTTCGCCACCTCCGTCCTGGAGCGGCTGCCCTCGGCTGCCTCGCTGGACAAGTTCGCGTACCGCATCAACGCGGCCGTCTTCCCCTTCTGGACGTTCACGATCGTGGCCGGCGCCATCTGGGCCGAGAGCGCCTGGGGCCGGTACTGGGGCTGGGACCCGAAGGAGGTCTGGTCCTTCATCACCTGGGCCGCCTACGCCTGCTACCTGCACGCGCGGGCGACGGCGGGCTGGAAGGGGCGCAAGGCCGCCTACCTCGCCCTGGCCGCCTTCTCCTGCTACCTGTTCAACTACTACGGCGTGAACTTCCTCTTCAGCGGCCAGCACTCCTACGCCGGCGTCGACTGAGCCGGCCGGCGTCAGGCCAGGTAGGCGCGCCACCCGTCGGCCGGGGCCCGGCCGACGGGCAGGGCGCGGAGCTTGGCCAGGACGGCGGGGTCCTGGGCGTCCAGCCAGTCCACGAGCTGGCGGAACGACACCAGCCGCGCGTCCGGGTAGCTGCCGTCCGTCATCCGCTTGAGCGACTCCTCGACGGCGTCCATGTAGATGCCGCCGTTCCACTCCTCGAAGTGGTTGCCTATGAAGAGCGGGGCCCGGTTCGTCTCGTAGGCGCGCAGGAAGCCCTGGACGTAGGTCTCCGTCGCCTGCTCGCGCCAGGCCGGGTACTCGGCGGGCGGGCCCTTCGTCGTCCCGCCCGACTGGTTGACGAGGATGTTGTAGTCCATGGACAGCACCTCGAAGTCGCGCCCGGGGAAGGGCAGCGACTGCAACGGCAGGTCCCACACGCCCTGCCGCTTCTGCGGCCACTGCTGCAGCCCGCCGGGGGAGCTGGAGTCATAGCGCCAGCCCAGCTCGGCCGCCGCCGGGAGCAGGTTCTCCTGGCCCAGCAGGCAGGGCGTCCGCGCCCCGATCAGCTCCTTGCCGTAGTCGAACGGCAGCGGCTCCAGGTCCGTGAACCCGGTGTTCGTCCGCCACTGCGCGACGAACGCGTGGGCCTGCTCGATCTCCGAACGCCACTCCTGCGGCGTCCAGTGCTCGACGGAGCCCTCGCCGCCGCAGAAGTGCCCGTTGAAGTGCGTGCCGATCTCGTGGCCCTCCAGCCAGGCTTCCCGCAGGTTCTCAAGCGTCCGCCGGATGTTGGCGTCCTTGAGGTAGCCGATGTCGGAGGCGCCGACCGGGTTGTTCGGCGGGCGGTACCTGGCCTGCTTGGACTCGGGGAGGAGGTAGAGGCCGGAGAGGAAGAACGTCATCGCCGCCTCGTGCTCCCGGGCCAGCTTCCGGAACCGGGGGAACAGCCCGTTGCCGACCTCCCCGGCGCCGTCCCACGAGAAGACGACGAACTGCGGCGGCTTCTCGCCGGGCTCCAGCGGGGTGGGGGCGGGCGGCTGGTTCGGCTGGGGCCCGGTGTCGGCGGTGGAGCCGTCACCGATCGGCTTCGGCTCCGGGGTGTCGGTGCTCTTGCCCGGCCCCTCGCCGTCGGCCGTGGACGTCGGGCCGGGGTCGTCCCGCTGGAACGGTCCGGCGCAACCGGCCAGCCCCGTCGCGAGGGACGCCGTCGCGGCGGCTCCCAGCCCCAGCAGCGTCCGTCGCTCCATGCCTGCCATGCCTCTCCTCGGGTGCGGATGCGTTATCGCCAAGGAGGGAGTCTGCGTCCGGCCGGTTCCTTCCGGCCAGGGATTTGCCCAGTATTTTGCGTGCTTCCGCCGGGCAGGCGGGCGGGCGTCACCCGGGGTGGTGCGGGGCGTCACCGAGGGTGCGCGGTGCGGGTCAGCGCGCGGGCGGTGGGTCCTCCGGCCCGGCGTCCTTCGGCGCCGGACCCTCGTCCGGGCCGGGCTTGCCGTCGCGCTCGTCGAGCGACTTCAGGAAGTGCGGGTTGTCGTCGGGCGCCACCCAGCGGCGCTCCTCGGAGCGGACCGCGCCGTAGGGCGCGTTGCGGCGCGGGCGCCCGGCGATGAACCACGCGATCGGGCCCAGCGGCGTGAACAGCAGGATGATGAGGATCCACGCCACCTTCGGCAGCTTCCGCACGTCCCGTTCGGGAGTGTTGAGGCACTCCACGAAGGCGTAGATCCACACCGCGAGAAGCAGCAGGACCGGCAGAACCTTCAGCATGTGGACAGCCCCCAGAGCAGGTGACCCCGCGCGAGTTCCGCGCGGGCGAGCGCGGCGTACGGCACCAGCCTACGGCGCCCGGGCCGCCGCCGTACGCGCCCCGGCGTCGACGAGTATCCGGCATGCCGGATACTGGGACGTATGGCTTTCGACGATCTCCGTTCGCTGCTGCGGGCGCTGGAACGTGACGGTGACCTCAAGCGCGTCAAGGCGGAAGTCGATCCTCACCTGGAAGTGGGCGAGATCACCGACCGCGTCAACAAGGCGGGCGGTCCGGCGCTGCTGTTCGAGAACGTCAAGGGCTCGACGATGCCGCTGGCCATGAACGTCTTCGGCACCGACCGGCGGCTGCTCAAGGCGCTCGGCCTCGGCTCGTACCAGGAGATCGGCGAGCGGATCGGCGGACTGCTGAAGCCGGAGCTCCCGCAGGGCTTCGTCGGCTTCCGGGAGGCGTTCGGGAAGCTCGCCGGGATGACGCACGTCCCGCCGCGCAAGGTCAAGGACGCGCCGGTGCAGGACGTCGTCCGCATGGGTGACGACGTCAACCTGGACGAACTGCCCGCGCTGTTCACCTGGCCCGAGGACGGCGGCTCCTTCTTCAACCTGGGCCTGACCCACACGAAGGACCCCGTCAGCGGGGTGCGCAACCTCGGCCTCTACCGGCTCCAGCGCCACGACCGCCGCACCATCGGCATGCACTGGCAGATCCACAAGGACAGCCGCAACCACTATCAGGTGGCCGCCCGGCGCGGCGAGCGGCTTCCCGTCGCCATCGCCTTCGGCTGCCCGCCCGCCGTCACCTACGCCTCCACCGCGCCGCTGCCCGGTGACATCGACGAGTACCTCTTCGCCGGTTTCGTGTCGGGCAAGCGCGTCGAGATGGTGGACTGCAAGACCGTGCCGCTCCAGGTCCCCGCCCAGGCCGAGGTCGTCCTGGAGGGCTGGCTGGAGCCGGGGAAGATGCTCCCCGAGGGCCCCTTCGGGGACCACACCGGCTTCTACACGCCGCAGGAGGACTTCCCGGCGCTGACGATCGACTGCGTCACCTCGCGCAAGCGCCCGCTGCTCCAGTCGATCGTCGTCGGCCGCCCCCCGACGGAGGACGGCCCCCTCGGCCGGGCCACCGAGCGCTTCTTCCTCCCGCTGCTCAAGGTGATCATCCCGGACATCGTCGACTACCACCTGCCCGAGGCGGGCGGCTTCCACAACTGCGCCATCGTCTCGATCGACAAGAAGTACCCCAAGCACGCGCAGAAGGTCATGCACGCCGTCTGGGGCGCGCACATGATGTCGCTGACCAAGCTGATCATCGTCGTCGACTCCGACTGCGACGTCCACGACCTGCACGAGGTCGCCTGGCGCGCCCTCGGCAACACCGACTACGCCCGCGACCTCAGCGTCGTCGAGGGCCCGGTCGACCACCTGGACCACGCCTCCTACCAGCAGTTCTGGGGTGGCAAGGCGGGCATCGACGCCACCGCGAAGTGGCCGGAGGAGGGTTACACGCGCGGCTGGCCCGAGATGGTCACCTCCGACCCGGAGACCGCCGCGAAGGTCGACCGGCGCTGGCGGGAGTACGGGCTGTGAGCGCCGCGGGGGCCGTGACGGGGCCGCCGCCCACCCCGGCACCGTCCGGCCGCGTCCGGGCGTTCCTGCGCCTGGTGATGGTCGAGCACTCGATCTTCGCGCTGCCGTTCGCCTACATCGCCGCACTCACCGCGATGTACCGGAACGGCGGCTCGGTGCAGTGGTGGACGCTGCTGCTGGTCACCGTCGCCATGGTGACCCTGCGGACCTTCGCCATGGCGGCCAACCGCATCATCGACCGTGAGATCGACGCCCGGAACCCGCGCACCGCCTCCCGCGAACTGGTGACGGGCGCCGTCTCCGTGCGCACCGCCTGGACGGGCGCCCTCATCGCGCTCGCCCTCTTCCTCGGCGCGGCGGCGCTGCTCAACCCGCTCTGCCTCGCGCTCGCCCCGCTGGCCGTCGTCCCGATGGTCGTCTACCCGTACGGCAAACGCTTCACCACCTACCCGCACGCCATCCTGGGGCTCGCCCAGGCGATCGGCCCCATCGGCGCCTGGCTCGCCGTCACCGGCGCCTGGTCCTGGGACGCGGTGCTCCTCGGCCTCGCCGTCGGAGTCTGGATCGGCGGTTTCGACCTGATCTTCGGCTGCCAGGACGTCGCCGCCGACCGGGCGGAGGGCGTCCGCTCCGTGCCCGCCCGCTTCGGCATCGCCGCCGCCCTGTACGCCTCCCGCGCCAGCCACGTCGTCACCCTGGCCCTGCTTGTCTGGTACGCGCTGGCCACGGACGCGGGCGGGTTCTTCTGGGCGGGCCTCCTGATCGTCGCGGTCGCCTTCGTCTACGAGCACAGCATTGTGCGCCCCGGCGACCTCTCCCGCCTCAACCGCGCCTTCTTCACGGTGAACGGTTTCATCGGCATCGCGCTCTTCGTCTGCGCCCTCACCGACCTGGCGCTCCGGGGCCTCACCCTCTGACCCCTCTGAACTCTCTGAACCCTCTCTCTGACGGAGGGGCGCCGCCGCACGTCACCCGTTCGGGTGTGGCATCCCCGGTCCCGGCCGCTGCGGTACGGGGACCTTCGTAGCCTCGGCTCGTACCATGAGGGCAGGGAAGGGAGACCTCCGTGACGATCTCGGATTCGGAACGCCTGCGCTCGCAGCTCAGCCGCCTGGAGGACATGTTCCCGGGCTACAAGACCGAGATTGTCGAGGGCAACATCATGATGAGCCCGCTGCGTCCGTTCCACAATCAGCCGATCATGCCGTTGTGGAACGACCTGGAGCTCCGGCTCCCGGCCGAATGGGCCGTCATCAGCGACGTCACCGTGCCGATCAACGCCGAGTTCGAGTTCTGCCCGGATCTCGCGGTCGTGCCCACGCCCGCCCGTGACGAGAACCGCAGCGCCTACGGGCCCGATCTCGTGGAGTTCGCCGCCGAGGTCGTGTCGCCGTCGAGCGTGCGCAACGACTACGAGATCAAGAACGTGCAGTACGCCCGAGCGGGCATCCCGGTCTACCTCTGATCTTGGCCAGTGCTCCGCCCTTCAGGGCGGGGGTGAAGGCCATCTTTGACGCGCAGGCGCGAAGCGCCGGAGTTCGCTGCGCCTTTGCCATGACGGTCAGACAGGCCGCTTCTGGTTCTCGATGTACTGCTTGACCACGGTCAGCGGTGCGCCGCCGCAGCTTCCGGCGAAGTAGGAGCCGGACCAGAAGTGTCCGCCCCACAGGTACCGCCGGACGTGGCTGTCGTACTCCTTGCGCAGCATCCGGGCGGATACCCCCTTGAGGGAGTTGACCAGCTTGGAGAGCTGGACCTTGGGCGGGTAATGCACCAGGAGGTGCACGTGGTCGTCCTCGCCGTAGAACTGCTTCAGCTCGGCCTCGAAGTCCGCGCACACCTCGCGCATGATCTCCTCGCACCGCGTCAGCATGGCGCCAGTCATGGCCTTGCGCCGGTACTTCGTGACAAAAACCAAATGCACATGAAGGTTGTAGACGACGTGACGACCCGTGCGCACATCGGGATCGGGGTTCCATCGTGGTGACATAAACCAAAGGGTATAGTGATCGGCGTGCAGCTTCGGTACAGCTTCCGCGTGTACCCGAGCGCCGGTCAGCGTACGGCGTTGGCGAGGGCGTTCGGGTGTGCTCGGGTGGTTTTCAACGACGCCCTTCGGGCTCGTGAGACCGCCCGCGCCGCCGGGTTGCCGTTCGTCCCCTCCGGCGAGTTGTCCAAGCAGCTCACCGCCTCGAAGAAGACTCCCGAGCGGGCATGGCTCGCCGAGGTGTCGTCGGTCGTGTTGCAGCAGTCCCTGCGGGACCTGGACACCGCCTACAAGAACTTCTTCGACGGCCTCAAGGGCAAGCGGCCGAAGATGGGGCCGCCCCGGTTCAAGTCCCGCAAGGACACCCGACAGTCGGTCCGGTTCACCGCGAACGCCGGGTGGAAGATCACGACCGGCGGGAAGCTCCGGCTCCCCAAGGTCGGCGACGTGCCGGTCAGGTGGTCACGCTCCGTGCCGTCCGTGCCGTCCACGGTGACCGTGGTCAAGGACAGTGCCGGCCGGTACTTCGCCTCGTTCGTGGTCGGGACCGAGACCGAGACGCTGCTCGCCACGGATAGCGTGGCCGGCATCGACCTGGGGCTGACCCACTTCGCGATTCTGTCGGACGGCACGAAGATCGACAGTCCCCGCTTCCTGCGCCGGGCCGAGAAGAAGCTCAAGAAGGCGCAGCAGGATCTCAGCCGCAAGGCGAAGGGGTCGAAGAACCGGGCGAAGGCCCGGATCAAGGCTGCACGTGCCCACGCGCGGACCGCCGATGCGCGGCGCGAGTTCCACCACCAGCTCTCCACGAAGATCATCCGCGAGAACCAAGCGGTTGCAGTGGAAGACCTGGCGGTCAAGGGCCTCGCCCGCACCCGCATGGCCAAGTCCGTACATGACGCCGGATGGTCGGCGTTCACCACGATGCTGGAGTACAAGGCCGCCCTGTATGGGCGCACCTTCCACCGCATCGGCCGCTTCGAGCCCACGTCTCAGGTGTGCTCGCAGTGCGGCGTCAAGGACGGCCCCAAGCCCCTGCACATCCGAACGTGGACATGCGGGGCTTGCGGGACACACCTTGACCGGGACATCAACGCGGCGGTCAACGTCGCGAAGGCGGCCGGACTGGCCGTGTCAGCCTGCGGAGCGCGGGTAAGACCGGGACTCGTCCCGGCACAGCGCGAAGAAACAGGAACCCACCCGAAGACGAGCCGGGCATCCGGCAGCCAGGCGGGAATCTCCGTCCTTCAGGGCGGAGAGGATGTCAACTGATCTTCGACCCGTACCAGGCGCACTGCGTCACCATGTGGAACCCCGGGTCGGACGGATACCGGGGACGGGACACGTTCCCCTACGGCGGGACGGTGTCGGTGGAGACGCCGGTCGGCAAGCTGAGCTTCGACACGGCGGCCCTCCCCGTCGACCGGGGCACCGCCGGCCGGTAGCGGGAGGCGCACGCGGCGGGGACCGCGCTCAGGCGCTGAGTCCGTCCCGGACGGGTGCGGGGGCCGGGGCGCCGAGGGGGTCGGCGGCGTAGGTGACGCGGATGACGCCGTCGTCGTGCCGGCGGACGGTCGCCGCGACGCCGAACACGTCGGCCAGCAGCGCGGTGGTGAGGGTCTCCAGCACCGGCCCGGAGGCGACCACGGTGCCCTCGTGCAGGACGACGACCCGGTCGCACAGCCGCACGGCGAGGTCGAGGTCGTGCAGGACGGCGAGGGTGGTGACGCCCGTCGAGCGGACCAGCTCCAGCAGCTCGAAGCGGGCGCGGATGTCGAGGTGGTTGGTCAGC
Organism: Streptomyces sp. GSL17-111; assembly: GCF_037911585.1. Taxonomy (NCBI): domain Bacteria; kingdom Bacillati; phylum Actinomycetota; class Actinomycetes; order Kitasatosporales; family Streptomycetaceae; genus Streptomyces; species Streptomyces sp. GSL17-111. Next base: position 2,500,461 of record NZ_JBAJNS010000001.1, on the reverse strand, counting down.
TCGTCCAGGACGAGCAGCCGGGGGCGCTGGACGAGGGCGCGGGCGAGCAGCACGCGTTGCCGTTCTCCCCCGGAGAGCGAGGCGAACTCGCGCTCGGCGAGGTGTCCGGCGGTGCAGGCGGCGAGGGCTTCGCGGACGGCGCGGTGGTCGCCCGCGTCGTCCCGGCCGAACAGCCCGTGGTGCGGGGTGCGGCCCATGGCGACGACCTCGCTCACGCTGAGCCCGACGGGGTTGCCGGTGCCGTCCTGGAGGACGGCCGCCGTGCGGCAGGCGGCCTGGCGGGCGCTGAGCCGCCACACGTCGTCGCCGCAGACGCGGACGGCGCCGCGCTCGGGGCGCAGCGAGCGGTACACGGCGCGCAGCACGGTGGACTTGCCGCTGCCGTTGGGGCCGACGAGTCCGACGACCTCGCGGTCCGCCGCGTCGAGGGTCACGTCGTGCAGCACGGGTCGGCCGCCGAGGGCGACGCACAGGTCCTCCACCGTCAGTTTCACGCGGCGTCCAGGGAGGTGTTGCGGCGCAGCAGCCACAGGAAGAAGGGGGCGCCGAAGAACGCGGTGAAGATGCCGATGGGCAGTTCGTTGGGCCGGTCCACGGTGCGCGAGAGGAGGTCGACGGCGACGAGGTAGCCCGCGCCGGTGACGGCGGCGAGGGGCAGCAGCCTGCGGTGGTCCCCGCCGCAGCTCAGCCGGACGAGGTGCGGGACGACGAGCCCGACGAAGCCGATGCCGCCGGCCACCGCGATCACGGTGCCGGTGAGCAGCGCGGCGAGGACCAGCAGCACGGCGCGCAGCCGGTGGACGTCGACGCCGAGCGCCGTGGCCGACTCGTCGCCCATGAGCAGGGCGTTGAGCCGCCGGGCCAGGAGCACGAGCACGGCCGTCGTCGTGAGGATCACGGTGGCGGCGACGGGGAGTTGCTGCCAGCTCGCCCCGGAGACGCTGCCGAGCATCCAGAACATGACGGACCGCAGCTCGCCCGGGGTGGCCCGGAGCTGGAGGTAGCTGGTGGCGGCGAGGAAGAGGTAGCCGATCGCCACCCCGGAGAGCACGAGTCGGGTGGGGGCGAGCCGTCCGGCGCGGCGGCCGAGGAGGAAGGCGAGGGCGGCGGAGAGCACGGCGCCCAGGAAGGCGGCCGAGGAGACGCCGATCCAGCCGACGGTGAGGGGCAGGAAGGACAGGGCCAGGACGGCCCCGAAAGCGGCGCCGGAGGAGACGCCGAGGACGTACGGGTCGGCGATGGGGTTGGCCACGACGGCCTGGAGCACCACCCCGGCGACGGCGAGCCCGGTGCCCGCGAGGGCGGCGAGCAGGACGCGGGGGACCCGGAAGTCCCAGATGATCTGGGTGTGGGTGGGGTCGGTGCCGGTGCCGCCGGTGAGCTGGGCGAGGACGATGCGCCAGGTCTCGTCCGGCGGCACGGAGACGGAGCCGACGCCCACGGCGATCAGCATGAGGGCGAGCAGGGCGAGGGTGAGCCCGAGCAGGAGGACGGGCAGGGGCGGGGTGGGTCGGGCCCTCGGGGTGGCGGGGGCCGTGGGCGGGCGGCGGGCCGTCGGGGCGGTGGCCCTGGTCATCGGACGGCTTCGGGGTGCAGCAGGGCCGCGACGCGTTCGACGGCGAGGTGGTTGGAGGGCCCGAGGTAGAGGGAGTCGGACAGGACGGTGTACCGGTCGTCGCGGGCCGCCGGCCACTGCGGGAAGGTGTCGAGCAGCTCGCGGGCGTAGGCGTCGGCGTCGTCACCGGGCTGCCAGGCGACGACGACGACGGCGTCCACCGGCTTCGCGGCGAGCTGCTCGGGGCTGAGGTCGGCGAACATCGTGGCGGAGGCGTCGGCGAAGGCGTTGCGGCCCCCGGCCTTGGCGAGGACGTCGTTCCAGATGCCGCGCGCGGCGACGGAGCTGTACTGGTTGGCGCCCATGCTCATGTTGGCGAAGATGACCAAAACGTCGGGCGTGTCCGCCGCGCTCCCGCCCTGCTTCCCCCCGGCCTCGCGCACGGCCCGGGCGGTCTTCCGGATGTGCCGTTCGGAGGCTTCGATGCGCTGTTCGGCCCGGTCGCGGACGTCGAAGACGGCGCCGAGGTCGCGGAGGAGGGCGTAGCTGTCCTCGATGGTCGGCGGGTCCTTCACGGCCGCGCGTTCGTCGCAACCCGTGCGCGGAACGTAGGTGTTCGCCCCGGCCTCGGCCAGCTCCTCGCGGGTGGCGAAACCGTTCTCCGAGCGGAAGCCGAAGCCGGTGGTGGAGAGCACCAGATCCGGCGCGAGGTCGAGCATCGACTCCCGGGGGAAGTCGTGCAGTTCGTTGCGGCGGACGTCGCCGGTCGGCAGCCCGTCGATGGCCTCGGCCCGGCCCTCCACCTCCGAGCGGCCGTAGCTCTGGGCGTTGGCGACGATGCGGTCCTCCAGGCCGAGGTCGAGCAGCGTCGAGACCTCGGCCACCGAGGCACCGTTCATCACCACCACGCGTTCGGGGGCCTCGGTGAAGGTCTGCTCGACGCCGCAGACGTCCAGGGTCACCGGGTAGCCCTCGCCCTCCCACGCGTCCCGGTCGCCGACGGCGGCCGGCCCGGCCGAACCGGTCGTGGTGCTGTCGGCCGGGGCGCAGGCCACCGCGCCGAGGCAGGCGGTGGCGAGCACCGTGCCCAGGGCGAGGGCGGTGCGGAACGAGGGCATGGCGACTCCAACGCACGGCGGGGGACGACGTCCTTCCGTGCAGTAGTCGGACGGCGGGCGCCCCGGGTTCCCGGTGAACGCCCGCCGTCCGTCACGTCACCCGCGCTCGGCCGGTGCGGGCAGCGCACCGGTGGCCACGCAGTGGTCGAGGTAGCGGAAGACCAGTTCGCGGTCCGGGGCCGGGCACGTCAGCCCGCTGCCGGCCAGCGCCGCCGCGGCCCGCTCGGCGCGCACGGTGCCGATGTCGAGCGTCTCGGGGCCCGCGCCGCCGCCGGTGTCCGGGGCCTCCCAGGAGTCGAAGAAGGACAGCGTGGTGGCGGCCACGCCCTCCCGTGTGGCCGAACGGGCGGTCAGCTCGGCGTGCCAGCGGGCGATCGGCACCGAGCGCACGGGGTAGCCGTAGGCGCGCAGCGACGCGTACAGCTCGCTGAGCCGGACGGGCGGCGCGGGGGCGTGGTTGAGGACGCCGCCGGGCGGCTCGGGCGCGAGCATCACCCGGACCAGGGCCCGGGCGACGTAGTCCACGGGTGTCCACACCTCCCGCTCGAACAGCTCGGGCAGGACGCCGTGCGGCACGCCGGTGCGCAGCACCGCCCACAGCACGTCCTGCGGGTTGACGTACCCGCTGCGGGCTTCGCCCGTGACCCGCCCGAGCCGGTGCACGGTCACCGGCAGCCCCTGCTCGGCGGCCCCCCGGGCGAGCTGCTCGGCGACCCACTTGGACTGCTGGTAGCCCGTGACCAGGCCCGGGTGCGAGGGAAGGTGGTCCTCGGGCACCTCGGCGGCCGCCGCCCGGGGCGGGGCGACGGACAGCGTCGAGACCAGGTGGAACGGGACGCCCCGGGTGGCGGCCAGCGTGAGCAGGTCGCGGGTGGCCACCACGTTGGGGGAGCGCAGGGAGGCGTACTCGCGCATGACGCTGACCATGGCCCCGTTGTGGCAGACCAGGTCGACGCCCGCGGCGAGGTCGGCCCAGGCGGCCTCGTCCAGCCCGAGCCGGGGCCGGGCGAGGTCGGCCGGGAGCGGCACGATGCGCTTCGCCGCCTCCGGCTCGGGCGTCAGGCGCTGGGCCGCCAGCGCCTCCTCCAGCCGCCGTCCGGCCGCCTCGGCGTCCGGGGCACGCACCGGGCAGACGACCTCCGCCGTGGTGCGGCGCAGGAGTTCGGCCAGGAGCTGGGCGCCGACGAAGCCGGTGGCGCCGGTGAGCAGGACCCGCCCGGGGCCCTCCGCACCCGTGTCCGGGCGGGACGGCACCGGGCCGGGCAGGCGCAGGACGGCGTCCTCGAGCGCCTGAGCGGGCGGCCCGGCAGCCGTCGTCCCCGCCCCGCCGGGGTTCGGGGCGGCGGCGTCCGCTCCCGCGTCCGGGCCGGTGCCGGCGGTGTCGGCGGCGTCGAGGGCGTCGAGGGCGGCGGCGAGCCCGGCGGCGGTGGGGTGCTGGAAGAGCGTCGCCACCCGCACGTCCCGGCCCAGCCGTACCGTCAGCCGGTTCGCGGCCTGGATGGCCTGGAGCGACTGGCCGCCCGCGTCGAAGAAGTCGTCGTGCGCGGTCAGCCGCCGTCCGCCGAGGGCCTGTTGCCACACCTCCAGGATGCCGCCGACGGTCTCGCCGAGGGGCTCCGGCTCCGCCGACGGCTCCGGGTCGGCCGACGGCTCCGGGTCGGACGGGCCGGACGGGCCGGACGCGTCGGGCGGGGTGAGGGCCCGGCGGTCGATCTTCCCGGTGCCGGTGCGGGGCAGCCGTGCGGCCGGGACGAACAGCGCGGGCACCAGGGTGGCGGGCAGCACCGCCCGGGCGTGGGCCCGCAGCTCCGCCTCGTCCGGGGCCGGGGCCTCGGTGACGACGTGGGCGACCAGCCGCTTGGTGCCGTCGGGCAGCTCCTGCCCCACGACGGCGGCCTCCCGCACCCGGGGGTGGCCGAGCAGGGCCGACTCCACCTCGGCGGGCTGCACCCGGTGGCCGCTGAGCTTGAACTCGTCGTCCGCCCGGCCCAGGAAGCGCAGCAGGCCGTCCGCGCCGAACGCGACGAGGTCCCCGGTGCGGTAGGCGCGCGGGCCGCCCGGCAGTTCGGTCAGCGGGGCGAAGGCGGCGGCCTGCTGTTCGGGGCGGCCGAGGTAGCCGAGGGCCAGCGAGTCGCCCAGCAGGTACAGTTCGCCGCCCGCCTCGGGGCCGGAGTCGCCCGGGGTCACGACGGCCACGGTGGTTCCCGGCAGGGGCAGGCCGATCGGCACCTCGCCGCGCGGGAGTTCCGGGTCACCGAGGTCGGCCACGGTGGCCACCACGGTGGCCTCGGTGGGCCCGTAGGTGTTGAGCAGCCGGACCGAGTCGCCGACCGTGTCCCGCCAGCGGTCCACCCGCTCCGGGTACGCGCTCTCGCCCCCGATGACGACGGTGTGCAGACTCGCGGGCAGCGTGACGGCACGGCCCGCGACGGCGTAGGCGAGTTCGTTCCAGTAGGCGGTCGGCAGGTCGAGGACGGTGACCCGGTGTGCGGCACAGGCCCGCAGCAGGGCGTCGACGGACTCGGTCATCTCCGCGGTGCGCAGGACGAGCGTCGCCCCCGCGCACAGGGTGACGAACAGCTCCTCGACGCTCGCGTCGAAGTGCAGCGGGGCGAACTGGAGCACCCGGTCCTCGGTGGTGATGCCGTAGCGCTCCGTCGCCGCCGCGACGAACCGGGCCAGCGAACGGTGGCCGACGCGCACGCCCTTGGGGGTGCCGGTGGAGCCGGAGGTGAAGATGACGTAGGCCGCCTCCCCGTGCTCCGGCTCCGGCTCGGCACCGGGCTGCGGATCGGCGCCCGGCTCGGCACGGGGCTCGGGCTCGTCGAGCAGCAGGAGCCGGACGCCCGGCGGCACCCGGTCGGCGTGGGCGCGGAGGGTGACGACGAGGGCCGGTTCGGCGTCGTCGAGCAGGGCCGTGGTGCGGGCCGCCGGGGCCGCGACGTCCAGCGGGCAGTAGGCGGCCCCGGCGGCGAACGCGGCGAGGACGGCGGTGACCGCCGCGGCCCCGCGTGGCAGCAGCACCGCCACGAGCGCCCCGGTCCGCACGCCGTGCCGGGCCATGCGTCCGGCCAGGGCCTGGGCGTCCCGGTCCAGTTCGGCGTAGCTGAGGACGCGGTCGCCGTCCACCAGCGCGGGCCGGGGGCCGTCCTCGGCGACCCGGGCGGCGAACAGCTCCGGCACGCTGCGGACGGCGTCGGGCAGCGGGCCGCCGCGCAGGACGGTGACCCGGCGGCCGGGGGCGGGGCGCGGCGCCCGCCCGGCGACGCTGCCGGGGCCGGGGCCGACGAGGTCATCGGCCGTGCCGTTGCGCAGCAGGTCGAGCAGCTCCCCCGCCCGGTCGGCGAGTTCGGTCTCCGCGTACAGCTCGGGGTGGGCGTCGAACGCGAGGCGCAGACCGCCCTCGCCCCGGTCGTAGACGTTGACGGAGAAGTCGTCCACCGGCCCGGCGGTGAGGTTGTGCGCGGTGCTGGTCGCCTTCCCGAAGGTCAGCGCGTAGTCGAAGGGCATGAGGTTGACGCCCGGCCCGGACAGCCGCCGCTGGGCGCCGATCAGTCGGGTGTCCCGGCGCAGTTGCTCGTAGCGGTAGCGCTGGTGCCGGGTGGCGGCGCGCAGTTCGGCCGCGGCACGCTCCGCGAGCTCGCGAAGCGTGTCGCCGGGTCCGACGGGCAGCCGCAGCGGGAGGATGTTGCGGACCATGCAGGGCACCCGCAGGCTGACGGAGCCGAGCCGGGCGGCGGCCGGGACGCTGAGCACGACCTCCGGCGCACCGGTGTGCCGGTGCAGCGCCGCCGCCGTGCCGGCCAGGACGAGGTCGGGCCAGGTGACGCCGAGTTCTCCGGCGAGCGCGCGCAACCGGGCGGAGTCCCCGGGGCCGAGGTCGGCGACGTGGCGGCGGAAGCCGCGGGCGGGCAGGGCGGTCCGGCCGCCCGCCGCGAAGGTGGGCACGGACGGCCGGTCGGCGAACCGTTCCGTCCAGTACCGGCGGTCGCGGGTGTGCCGCTCCGAGGTGAGGTAGGCGCGTTCCTCGGCCAGCACCGACTCCAGGGTGCCGAAGGTGCGTTCGGCCGGTTCCGTCCCCGCGTCGAGCGCCGTGTAGACCTCGGCGACGCGGCGGGCGACGAGCGAGAGCCCGTAGCCGTCCAGGGCGATGTGGTGCACCCGGTGGTACCAGAGGTGCTGCTCGGGACCGGTGCGGAACAGGGCGTGGGCGAAGACGGGTTCGGCGCTCAGGTCGACGCGGCGGTCGAGGTCGGCGGCCATCCGGGTGTGCGCGGCGGCGTGCGGGTCGGGCGTGCCGGTGAGGTCCGCGTACTCCACCGTCGCGGGCCCGTCGTCCAGCAGGTGCTGGCGCGGGACGCCGTCCGTGACGCTGAACCGGACCCGCAGGGCGTCGCTCTCCGCCACGGTGCGGCGGACCGCCGCCTCGAAGCGGGCCGGGTCGAGGGGGCCGTCGATGACGAGGTACTCGGCGGTGTTGAAGGCGGCGCTGTCGGGGTCGAGCTGCTGGGCGGCCCAGATGCCCCACTGGGCGGCCAGCAGGGGCAGCCCGGGCGTCGTGGCGGCGGCGGGGTCAGCGGCCATCGGGCACCGTCCGCGTCATCCGCTGCACCAGCAGCTCCCACCACTCCTGGAACGAGCCGCGCTCGGCCAGGTCGATGTAGCCGACCTCGACGCCCGCGGCCCGCCAGCGCTCGGCGAGGGTGCTGACGCGCAGCGAGTCCAGCCCCGCGTCGACCGGTCCCTCGCCGAGGTCGACCTCGGCGGGGCTCTGGTGGAGGAACTCCGCCAGATCGGCCCGGAAGGAGGCCTCGGTGACGGCCTCGACTCGTTCGTTCATCGTCCTCTCCTGGGGTGCGTTTCGGGGGCGGGCGGACGGCCGCGCGGCACGCGGCACGCCGCCCGCCCGGCCGGGCCCGGCACGGGGTGCGGGGTCAGTTGACCTTGCGGTCGCGGCCCGCCCACAGCCGGTCGCGCAGCTCGCGGCGGAGGATCTTTCCGCTGGGGTTGCGCGGCACGTGCGCGATCTCCTCGTAGGCGGCGGGGAGTTTGAAGGCGGCGAGCCGTTCGCTCAGGAAGCGGTGCAGCTCGCGGCGCGTCGGCGGGGTGCCGGGCGCCGGGACCCAGCACGCGTGCACGCGCTCGCCCCAGTGCTCGTCCGGCGCGCCGACGACGACGGCGTCGGCCACGCCCGGGTGCTTCTCCAGGGCGTCCTCGATCTCGGCCGGGTAGACGTTCTCCCCGGCGACGATGATCGTGTCCTTGATGCGGTCCTGGATGAAGACGTAGCCCGCGTCGTCCACGTAGCCCGCGTCCCCGGTGTGGACCCAGCCGTCGACGAGGGTCTCGGCCGTGCGCTCGGGCAGGCCGAAGTACTCGACCATCCGGGCCGGGGTGGCCAGGCAGACCTCCCCGACCCGCCCGGCCGGGAGTTCGGCCCCCTTCTCGTCGACGACCTTGACCCGCACGCCCGGGTAGGGGCGGCCGGCCGCCCGCATCCGGGGCTGCCCGGGGCGGTGGTCGGCCGGCGGCAGGCACACGGCCGTGTTGCCGGTCTCGGTCAGGCCGTAGATCTGGGCGAACTCGGCGCCGAACACGGCGAGGCTGCGTTCGAGCAGGTCCTCGGTGATCGGTGAGCCGCCGTAGACGATCTTCCGCAGGCCGGTGAAGTCCGCGGGGTCGACGCGGGATTCGGTGAGCAGCAGTCGCAGCATGGACGGGACGACGCAGGCCGTCGTCACCCCGTGCTCGCGCAGGGTGTGCGCGGCGTCCCGGGCGGTGAACGTGGGCAGGGCGACGACGGTGGCGCCGCTGGCCAGGTTCTGGGTGGCCCACCACAACCCGCCGACGTGGAAGCCGGGGATGCCGACGAGGCTCACGTCCTCCGGCCGCCAGTCGATCCAGTCGACGTCCGCCTCCGCCATGGCGGTGCGGACGGCGGCGAAGGAGCGGTGGGCCAGGACGACGCCCTTGGGCAGCCCGGTGGTGCCGCTGGTGTAGAGCTGGACGACGGGGGTGTCCGCCGTGGGCTCGACGAGGCCCGCCCCCTCGGCCGTGCCCTCGGGACCCGCCGTCTCCGCCGCCGACGCGTCCGCCGGTTCGTCGGCCGACTTCCAGCGGGCGTACGCGTCCTGCCGGTCGTCGCCGAGCAGCACGTGCCGGGGCGGCCGGGCGGCGTCGTCCACCTGCCGCAGCAGGTCCTCGAAGGCGGTCTCCAGGAACACCAGCGCCGAGCCCGAGTCGGCGAGGATGTGGGTGACCTCGGTGGCGGTGAGCCGCCAGTTGAGCGGCACCAGGACGGTGCCGCTCAGGGCGCAGCCGTAGAGGATCTCGTAGTAGCGCTCGGACTCCTTGCCCAGGTAGGCCACCCGGTCCCCGGGGCGCAGGCCCGCCGCCCGCAGCCGTCGGGCCACCCGGTCCCCGGCGGCGAGGAGTTCGGCGTAGGTGAGGGTGTGCGGGCCGCAGCGGACGGCCGGGTGCCCGGGGCGCTGCTCGGCCTGGGCGCGCAGCGACTCGACCAGCGTGGGGAGCGTCATGCGCCCTCCGCCCCGGCGAGGCCGACGAGGGCGAGCTGGACGCCGCCGTCGCAGCGTCCCCCCGCCGCGTCGGCGTAGCGGAACGTGGTGTCGGCCAGCAGCAGCGGCGGGGCGTCGGCGGCCCGCCGGGGGCGGGTGAATCCGGTGAACTCCATGGAGCCGGTGAAGTCGCGCGGGTCGACCGGGCGTCGGAAGTTGCTGCGGAAGCGCACGATGAGGATGTCGGGGAGCTGGTGGCGCCAGTAGTCCTCCAGCGTCCAGTCGGCGAGCTCGGGCAGCAGCCGCTCCTTCACCGACTTGGCGACCGCGTAGTACATCATCTGGTTGTAGGCGATGTTGACCTCGACGGCGTTGAGGTGCCCGGTGTCGTCGATGTAGCAGGACTCCGGGATGGTGAAGGTGCCGTGGACGGCGACCCGGCCGTCGACGGAGCGGGTGACCTCGGCCGTCCTCAGGTAGGCGCAGCCCGGCTTGTACGGCCGCAGCACGCGGGTGAGCAGCGGGCCGTCGGTGGCGTGGGACGTGACCGTGCCGGGGGTGGGGTCCTGGACGCGGACGCCGGTCATCGCGGGCCCACCTCCGGCCCGGCCTGCTCCTCGGGGACGCGCAGCCCCTCGTAGAGCGGCTTCTCGTCGTGCACGGTGACGCGGTAGGAGGCGGTGGGCTCGGGGGTGCTGGTGTGCAGGGCGCGGTGGATGAGGCTGCGGTTGTCCCAGACGAGCAGGTCGCCCTTCTCGAAGCTCTGCAGGTGGATGTTCTCGTGCCGGTACGTGTCGTCCCGCTGCCCGGTGGCCTCGTAGAGGCGGTCCAGCAGCAGGTCGTCGAGCGGCTTGCCGTCCTCGTCCTCGATGCCGACGGTGAAGCCCTCGCTGAGGTAGAGCACCGTCTCGCCGGTCATGGGGTGGGTGAAGGTGGTCGGGTGCGTCACCGGGGGCGACTTGCGCTCGACCTCGTCGATGATCTCGGACAGCGGCCGGTACACGTCGTGCGGGCGGATCTTGAAGTACTTGCGCACACTGTGGACGCAGCGGGTCCCGGCGATCTCCTGCCGCAGGTCCTCGGGCAGCCGCTCGTAGGCGCGGCCCATGTCGATGAAGTACGTGCCGCGGTTGCGCTGCGGTATGACCTGCGGGTAGATGAGCGTGAGCCCGAACGGGTCCGGCATGAACATGTAGTCGGCGTGCCAGAACTTTCCGGTCTTGGGGACGCCGACCTGCTTGCCGTCCTCCGGCACGTTGGAGGAGACGAACACCTCGGGCACCTCGGGGTGCTGGTACATCTCCTCGTAGTACGTCTCCGGGCGGCCGAGGCGGCGGCCGAGGTCCAGGAAGTCGCGAGGGGAGAGGTCCTGCTGCTTGAGCACGACGATCTTGTGCCGGTAGACGGCCTCCTTGAGCCGCGCGACGTCGTCCTCGCTCGCGGTGCGGTGGTCGAAGTCGTCGGCCCGGGCGCCGAGCAGGGCGTCGGTGTGGACGGTGATCTCCATGGTGGTCACTGCTCCTTCGTGCGGTGGGCGAGTTTGTCGTCGACGAGCCGGGCGGTGCTGCGCAGGCTGAACTCCTCGGTGATCTCGGTGTCGTCCACCGGGACCTCGAAGTCGCTCTCGATGCGCATGCTGATCTCGGTCAGCGTCAGGGAGTCGAGACCGAGCGCCCGGTAGGTGGCGTCGGGGTCGGCGTCGGCCAGCTCCGGGTCGAGGGCCTGCACGACGGCGATCAGCCGGTCGAGCGTGGTCGTCGTGTCGTTCACGGGTGCTGCTCCTTCGGGGTGGAGGTCCCCGGTGTGCCGGGGTGGGGGGTCTGGGGGTCCGCGGGGTCGGCAGGGTCCGCGGGGCGGACGGCCGGGGGCAGGGTGGGCCAGCGCAGGACGCACGAGCCCCAGGTCAGCCCGCCGCCGAAGGCGGTGAGCAGGACGCCGTCGCCCGGCGTGAGCCGGCCGTCGGCCGCCGCGTCGCACAGGGCCAGCGGGACGGAGGCGGCGCCGGTGTTGCCGAGGTGCCCGATGTTGGTCACCAGGCGCTCCTCGGGCAGTCCGAGGTGCTCGACGACGGACCGCAGGATGCGCAGGTTGGCCTGGTGCGGGACGACGTGGTCGACGGCGTCGGGCTTCCAGTCCGCCGCGTCGAGCACGGCCCGGGCCGAGCCGCTCATGCGGACGACGGCGTGCCGGTAGACGGCCCGGCCGTGCATCTCGAAGAAACGTTCCGTCCTGACCGGCGCACCGTCGTCCCCGGCCGAGCGCTGCCGGGAGCCGCCCGCCCGGACGGTGATGAGGTCCTCCCCGGTGCCGTCGCTGCCCAGGTCGAACGGCCCGAGGGCGCCGAGCTCCTCGGGGGAACCGGAGCGCAGCAGCACGGCCCCGGCGCCGTCGCCGAAGATGACGGCGTTCGTGCGGTCCTCGGGATCGACGATGGTCGAGTAGGCGTCGGCGCCGATCACCAGCACCCGGCGGGCGGCTCCGGTCGCCAGCAGCCCGGAGGCCGTGGCGAGCCCGTAGAGGAAGCCGGTGCACACGGCCGCCACGTCGAACGCGGGCACCCCGGCCAGGCCGAGCCGGGCCGCCACCACGGGCGCCGTCGCCGGGCAGGGCCGGTCCGGCGTCGTCGTCGCCACCAGGACGGCGTCGGGCGGCGCGCCCCCGGCCGAGCGCATGGCCCGCCGTCCCGCCTCGACGGCCAGGTCGGAGGTGGCCTGCCCGGGTTCGATGTGCCGCCGGTGGCGGATGCCGGTGCGTTCGGTGATCCAGGCGTCCGTCGTGTCGAGACGTGCGGACAGCTCCGCGTTGTCGACGATCCTGGGGGGCACCCAGCCGCCCAGGCCGCAGAGCACCGCGGCGGAGGGGGCCGACGGGGAGGTTCTGGCCATGGAAGGGCAACTCCTTCTCGCCTGAGAGGGAAACCGTGCGGCGCGGGTCAGGGCCGCCACGGCGGAATCGGCTTCGGGGGGGGAATCGGGAGGTGATCGAGGGGTGAAGGCCGGGGGAGCGAGGGTCCGCGCGCTCAGCTCCGCAGGGTCGGGGCCGTCTTCCGCAGCCCCCTGCCACGGGCGGCGTAGGCCAGGGCGGCGGCCAGCAGCGTCCCGGCGATGACGAACACGGTCGTGCGCAGCCCGTCGGCGCCGGCCGCCGTCGAGGCGTCGCCGACGGCCCCCGACGTCCCGGCGTTGGCGACGGCGACGAGGACGGCCAGGCCCAGCGCACCGCCGAGCTGGAGCGCGGTGGACGCCGTCCCGGAGGCCACGCCCTGGTCGCCCGGCTCGATCCCGTCGGCCGCGACGATCCACAGCGCCGTCCACACCGCGCCCTGGGCCAGACTGAGCAGGGTGAGGCCGGGGAGCAGAACGGGATAGCCGCCGTCCTCGCTCATGGCGACGGCGAGCAGCGCCGTGCCGAGCGCGCCCGCGGCCAGCCCGTGCCGCAGCGTGGCGGCGGCCCCCAGCCGTCCCACCGCCCACTCGCCGCCCCGGGCCCCGACGGCCACCACCAGGGCGGGCCACAGGAAGGCCGCGCCGGTGGCCAACGGGTCCAATCCGGCGACGCGTTGGAGGTAGAGCGTGAGGAAGTAGGGCAGCGCGCTGAACGTCGCGCCGAAGACCAGCGCCGTGGGCACGGCCGTCCGGACGCCGGGGGCGCGCAGCAGCCGTGGCGGGGTGAGCGGGTCCCGGCAGCTCCGCTCCCGCCGGACGTAGGCCGCCAGCAGCAGCAGGGCCAGCGCACCGGCCGTGAGCACCTCCACGCTGCCCCACCCCGCCTGCGGCCCGCGCACGACGGTGTAGACGAGGAGCGTGGCGCCGCCCGTCACGGCCACGGCGCCGGGGGCGTCGAACCGTCGGCCGGGCTCCCGCGCGGGGTCGGCCGGGAAGAGCAGCAGCGCGCCCGCCGCGATGGCCAGGGCGGGCGGGATGTTGGCGTAGAAGACGGCGGCCCAGCCGAAGGCGTCCACGAGCACCCCGCCGGCCAGCGAGCCGGCGCACAGCCCGAAGGCGCCCATGGCGCCCCACACGGCGAGCGCCCGGTTGCGCGCGGGGCCCTCGGCGAACAGCGTGCTGATGAGCGAGAGCGTGGCGGGGAAGAGGAGGGCGCCGCCCAGCCCCTGGGCCGCGCGGGCGGCGACGATGACGCCCGGCTCGTCGGTGGCTCCGCCGGCCAGTGAGGACACCGCGTACAGCAGTGCCGCCGTCACGAACATGCGGCGCCTGCCCAGCAGATCGGCGGCGCGTCCGCCGAACAGCAGGAAGCCGCCGGTGACGACGACGTAGGCGCTCACGACCCACTGGAGGTCGTGCTCGGAGAAGCCGGCCGCCGTGCCGATGCTCGGCAGGGCGACGTGCACGATGTTGAAGTCGACGGCGATGACGAACTGCGCGGCGGCGAGCACCGCCAGTTGTGCCGGTCCCCGTCCGCCGGTCGCCCGCCCGGCCGGCCGGTCCGCGCCGGACGGCACGGGACGCGTGCCTTCCCCTCGTTCCATCGTGCTCTCCCCCTGAACACACAATGCCGCGGAAATGCGGTGACATGAATCACGCTGACGGTGTCGCCGCATCTCCGTTGAAGCTCTCGCTCCGGTGGCTCCACTTTCACCCGACGTCTGTTCGAGGGCAAACAGGTCACACACTTTCGGACAGGGTGGAATTCATCTTGCGCGCAGAGGTGCCCCAAGGGTATTCGCAGATGTGCGTTCGGCGATTTCCGGCCGCATGTGCCACCGCCGGGAACTGGGGTGGAGCCCTCCGCGGTCGTCGGGAATGGCCGAAACCCGGGTGGCGTCCTCGCGGGGTATTGAGAGGAGGTCGGATGGCGGAGCGGAAAAGTTCCCGGGCTCTCGGTGAAGAGTACGCGAATGGCGGTAAGCCGTTCCCTCCCGGGTTTATCCAGGAAGGTTTCGGAACGGTTCGGGGCGCCCCGCGTATTAGCCTGGCGCAGCCCCTGAACCGTCGTCAGCGCCGTCCACGGCCCGCACCGAGGGAGCCGTCGTCATGCCCCCACCGCCCGGCCCCACCGGGGAGCGCCCGGGGAGCGCCCCCGCGACCGTCCGCCCCGCCCCGGCCGCCCGTTCCGCCTGGTACGGGACGGCCGCGTTCCTGCTGCTGCTCGCCGCCGTCTTCGCCGCCTCCTACGCGGTGGGCACCGCGGCCGGGCCCGTCGCCCCCGGGCTGCACAGCCCCGACGCCCCGGGCCAGGACGGCACCGGGCACGGGGGAGGCGGGCACGGATGAGCACGCTTTCGCCCGTTGAGGAGGAACCGGACCGGCCCCTCGTCACCGAGCTGGCCGTCGGCGGCATGACCTGCGCCGCCTGCGTCGGCCGCGTCGAGCGCAAGCTCACCCGGCTGGACGGGGTCGCCTCGGCCGCCGTCAACCTCGCGACCGGCCGGGCGCACGTCGGCCACGCCCCCGGGATCACGGTGGACCGCCTCGTCGAGACCGTGGAGCAGGCCGGCTACACCGCCCGCCGCGTCGCCCCGCCCGGTGGCGGGCCCGCCGGAGCGCCACAGCCCGACGCCCCCGGCGCGGACGGCCCCGGCAGGGACGGCTCCGGTAGGGACGGCTCCGGCATGGACGGTTCCGAGGACGCCGCCGACCTGGGACGTCTCCTGACGACCGCCTACCTGGCCGTACCGGTGATCTTCCTGTCGATGGTGCCCGCCGCCCAGTTCGACGCCTGGCAGTGGCTGTGCTTCGCGCTCTCCACCCCGGTCGTGCTGTGGAGCGCCCTGCCCTTCCACCGACGCGCGGTACGCGGCCTGCGGCACGGCACGGCCACCATGGACACCCTGGTCTCCCTCGGGGTGACCGCCTCCTACGCCTGGTCCTGCTACGCGCTCTTCCTCGGCGGCGCCGGAGAACCCGGCATGCGCATGGACTTCTCGCCCTTCCCCCGGGTCGACACCGGCACCCCGCACGTGTATCTGGAGGCCGCCGTCGCCGTCACGCTGTTCGTGCTGGCGGGGCGGTGGCTGGAGGGCCGGGCCCGGTCCGGCTCGGGGGCCGCCCTGCGGGCCCTGGCGGAACTGGGCGCCCACGACGTCGAGTTGTACGACACGGCTGGCGGCACCGGGACGGGCGTCCGGGTCCCCGTCGCCGCACTCGGCGTCGGGCAGCACTTCCTCGTCCGGCCCGGCGAGAAGGTCGCCACGGACGGCGAGGTGGTCTCCGGCCGCTCCACGCTCGACCTCTCCCTGGTCACCGGGGAGAGCGCGCCCGTCGAGGCCGGGCCCGGCACCCGGGTGGTCGGTGCCGCCGTCAACTCCTCGGGGCTGCTCGTCGTCCGGGCGACGGCGGTGGGCGCCGACACCCAACTCGCCCGCATCACCCGGCTGGTCACGGACGCGCAGGCCCGCAAGGCGCGGGCGCAGCGGCTGGCCGACGCCGTCTCGATGGTCTTCGTGCCCGCCGTCCTCGCCGTCGCGGTCGCCACCTGCGGGTTCTGGCTCGGGGCCGGAGCCGACGCCTCGGCCGCCGCCACGGCCGCCGCGTCCGTCCTCGTCGTCGCCTGCCCCTGCGCCCTCGGCCTCGCCATCCCCACCGCGTTCCTCGCCGCCACCGGCCGCGGCGCCCAGCTCGGCGTGCTGGTGCGTGGCCCGGAGGCGCTGGAACGGCTGCGCCGGGTGGACGTCATGCTCTTTGACAAGACCGGCACCCTCACCACCGGCCGCATGACCCTGCACGAGACGACGGTGCTGGGCGCGCCCGACGGAGGCGAGGGCCCTGGTGACGCCGAGGGTCCGGGTGCGGCGGAGGTGCTCCGGGCCGCCGCGGCGGTCGAGGCGGGCTCCGAGCACCCGGTCGGACGCGCCGTCGTGGCCGCCGCCGAGCGCCTCGAACCCTCCGAAGCACCCGCCCGCGCCACGGACTTCCGGGCCGAGGCGGGCGTCGGCGTCACCGGCCGCGTCGCCGGACGGACGGTCGCCGTGCGACGTCCCCGGGCGGACGGCACCCTGCCCGAACCCCTCGCCGCCGCGCTGCGCCGCGCGGACGCCGCCGGACGCACCGCCGTCGTCGTGGAGTTCGACGCGCGTCCCGTGGCCGTGCTGGCCCTCGGCGACACCCTGCGCCCCGACGTCTACCGCACCCTGGACACCCTCCGGCGTCAGGGCATCGAGCCGGTGCTCGTCTCCGGCGACTCCCGCGCGGCGGCCGGGGCGGCGGCCCGGGAGGCCGGCATCCGCACCGTCCACGCCGAGGTCACCCCCGAGGGCAAGGCGGCCAAGGTCGCCGAACTGCGCGGCCAGGGCCGCCGGGTGGCCATGGTGGGCGACGGGGTCAACGACGCCGCCGCGCTCGCCGCGGCCGACCTCGGCATCGCCATGGGCAGCGGCACCGACGCCGCCATCGGCGCCGCCGACTTCACCCTCGTGCAGGGCGGGCTGCGCGGCATCACCGACGCCGTGCGGCTCACCCGGCGCACGCTCGGCACCATCCGGGTCAACCTGCTGTGGGCCTTCGGCTACAACGTCGTCACCGTGCCACTGGCCGCGACCGGCTGGTTGACCCCGATGTTCGCGGGACTCGCCATGTCGGCCAGCTCCCTGCTCGTCGTCGGCAACAGCCTGCGGCTGCGCGGTTTCCGGCCGGCGCCGACGGCAGCACCCCGCACCGGGCCGCCGACGGGGTCCGGCCGTCCCGTGAGGAGCCGTCTCGCATGAGCGCCGTCCGTACCGCGCTGACCGCCCTCGGCGCCGCCGCCGTCACCCTGCTCCTGCTCACCCTCTACACCGCCACCGGGGCCGCCGGTGAGGGCCGCCCGGCGATCGCCGTCGTCGACGGCATGGTCCTGGAGCCCACCAACGACCTCCAGGGTTCGGCCTACTTCACGCTGCGCAACACCGGCGAGGGGGCCGACCGGCTGCTGTCCGTGTCCTCGCCCGACCTCCCCGACGGCGTCATGCTCAGCCGCGTCGTCGTCCGGGACGGGGCCGGCTCGATGCGCCCGCTGGACTCGATGCCCGTGCCTGCGGGGGCGGAGGTCCGCATGGACCCCTGGGAGGGGAACATCATGGTGAACCGGCCACCCGGGCTGGAGCCCGGGCAGCCGGTCCGGTTCGTCCTCCGGTTCGCCGTCAGCGGCGAGGTGGAGGCCGTGGCCACGACCGTGACGATCGCGGAGTTCAACTCCCGCTCATGAGGCCCCGCTTATGAAGCCCTGCTCATGAGCTCTCGCCCATGAGCTTGCGGACCTCGGTGACCAGGACGGTCAGCGCGCGCCGTTCGCACACGGTGGTCTCCGGGTGCCACAGGTCCATCAGCAGGCAGGTCCGGGGCGCGGTGCCGTGGTTCCACGCCTCGTGCTCGAAGGAGTAGTCGAACAACAGGCACCTGCCCTGTTCCCAGGCGCGGGTCTCCTCCGCGACCCGGATGCCGCAGCCCTCCGGGATGTCCACGGCCAGGTGGAGGTTGATGGTGAAGTTCCACAGGTCGCAGTGCGGGGCGATGGCCGCCCCCGGGAGCAGGGTGGAGAAGTGGCACTCCAGCAGCGGTGAGAGCAGCCCCGGCTCGATGGCGTGCTCCCGCAGGATCCGCGCCGTCGTCGGCACGGCGTCCTCCGAGGACGGCACCGTGGCGCCGTCCCGGAAGAGGTAGAGGGCCTGCCAGTCGGTCTGCCGCTGGAGGTAGTGCTCGTAGTCGCCGAACATGGCGCGGCGGTCGGCCCACGCCGTGGCCAACTCCGCGCTGATCGCGCCGTGGTGCGTCTCCAGCGCGTCGACCAGCGGCTTGATCTCCGGGTGTTCGTACGGGTCGTGCCAGGGCCGGGGCGATATGCCCGGCAGCACCCAGCGGGCCTTCTCCTGGAGCGGCTGGCGCTCGGTCCCGCCCGGCTCCAGCATGCGCTCGACCCGGTCCAGGGCGCCGGGGCCGTACTCCTGGGTCAGGGCCGCGAAGGCGGCTTCGATCTCCGGTGTCATGTGTGCTTCACCTTTCCGGTTCGCTGTGCGTTCTCGTGTGGGTTCTCGTGTGCGCTCGGTGGGGGCGTCCCGGGGGCGTGGCGTGTGCGCCACGCCCCCGGGACGCCGTCCTTCCGGGGGCCGCGCCTCCTACGCGGCCTTGATCGAGGCGGTCATCTCGCGCCGGGCGCGGGACACACGGGAGCGGACGGTGCCCACCGGGCACCGCACGAGCTCCGCCGTGTCCGCGTAGGACAGCCCGACGAGCTGGGTGAGGACGAACGCCTGCCGCCGTGGCGGGTCCAGCGCGTCCATCAGGTCCCGCAGGGCCACCAGCTCCTCGAAGCCGTTGTCGTCCTCGCCCTGCGTCCGCTCGACGGCCGCCTGCCAGTCGTCGACGTCGGCGATGCGCGGCCGGGAGGAGGCCCTGCGCCGCTGGTCGACGACCACCCGGCGGGCGATCGTCAGCAGCCAGGTCCGGGCGCAGGAGCGGCCCGCGAAGCCGTGGAGGCTCTGCAGGGCGCGGACGAACGTCTCCTGGGCCAGGTCGTCGGCGGCGTGGACGTCCCCGCTCAGGTGGGCGACGAAGCGCCAGACGTCCCAGTGGGTCGCGCGGACGAAACGTTCGGCCGCGACCCGGTCACCCCGCTGCGCGGCGAGCGCCCAGCGGGTCACCTTCTCGTCGTGGGAGGTTCCCGGACGCGCCACGGCGCGTCCGGGAACGGGTTCGTGCACGGAGTGCATCCCTGTTCCTTCGTTCCCAAGGGGGGCCGCGCTGGGGCAGCCCGGCCCCGGTGGACCGGCCCCTCCCGGGGCCGGGGTGACGTGGGCGCGTCCGTCGTCGAAGGCTGCGGTGAGCGGCCTGGCCGTGGGCACGGCGAGGCACGGCCGGGCGGTGCGGCGGTGGTCAGCCGACCGCGAGCACCTGGCCGGTCCTCAGGGGTGCGGGTGGCGTCCCGTCGACGTCGACGACGGCGGCGGGACGGGGTGGCGGGCCTCTCCGGGAGAGGGTGTGCCGCAGGTGCCGCTCCTCGCGGGGGAGGGCGGTGTCGGTGCCGCCGGGGATCGCGGGGACGTCGGGGAAGCGGACGCGGGCCCGGCGCGGGGGGCTGAGCAGCGGCTCGAAGAGGGCCGCGATCAGCGCGCGGCCGATACGGAAGGCCGCCGTCTCGCCGCGCCACAGCCACCACCCGGTGATCGTCGCGGCGAGGAGGTGGGCCACGGTCATACCGGCCGAGCCGTGGGTGAGCAGGGACCAGGGGTCGAGGCCGGGGAGGTCCTGCCCGGCGGCCGTGCCGGGGTGCCCGGGGGTGCCGTGGGCCATCGCCCCGGCCATGCCGTCACCGCAGGTGCCGTGCCCGCCGAGGGCCGGATGGCCGTGCAACCCGCCGGGCCAGGCCGGACCGGCGTGCCCGGCCGTGGCGGCGTGCCCGCCGGATCCCGCGTGCCCGCCGGACCCCGCGTGCCCCGCGGGGTGCGCCGTGGCCGGGCCGGTGAGCGCCTGCACGAGGGAGAACGCCATGTGCAGCAGCGTCTGGACGAGGACCGAGGAGCCGATGACGGCCAGCGGGCCGTGCTCGCGGCGGGCCGGCGCGAGGCAGAGGGCGGCGGTGATGAGGAAGGCCGTGATCGGCGCCCATAACGGCAGCGTGTGGGACATCAGCACGTGGCCGATGGCCGCCGGAAGGACGCACACCGCTGAGAACACCCCGGCGCGGAGTGCGGGCGGTGCCGGCGGGCGGGCCATGCCCCTGATTGTGCCAGCCGTCCCTTTCGCCGCTCCACGAGGTGTCCAGGGGGTGGACCGTGCCGAGGCACCCGATTCGGCTCCCCGGCCGGGCTCTTCGAGGGGTCGGGCCGGAGCCGTCAACTCCAGGGGCTCGGCCCGGCGCCGTAGGGGGCCGGGCGGCGGCGGGGCGGTGTGCGGCGCAGCCAGAAGGCGGCGATCACCCCACCGATCAGGCCGAAGAGGTGGCCCTGCCAGGACACGCCGGACGAGGTGGGGAGGACGCCCCACAGGATCGAGCCGTAGAGCAGCAGCACGGTGATGCCGACGGTGATGTCGAGCGCGTCGCGTTCGACGAAGCCGCGCACGAGGAGGTAGCCGAAGAGGCCGAAGACGACGCCGGAGGCGCCGGCGGTGTTGGTGCCGTCGGGAGCCGTCAGCCACACGCCGAGCCCGCTGGTGACGATGATGACGAGGACGACGCCGACGAACCGGCCCAGGCCGCGCACGGCGGCCAGGAAACCGAAGATCACCAGGGGCAGGGTGTTCGCGGCGACGTGGTCCCAGCCGAAGTGCAGGAAGGCGGCGGGGAAGATGTCGGCGAGTTCGTCCGTCTCCCGGGGCTGGATGCCGTACTCGCTCACGATGAGCCCGCTGGAGCCGTCCAGGGCGGTCAGGAACCACAGCAGCGCGGCCCAGGAGAGCATGAACGTTCCCGCGGTGACCGCCCGCGAGCGGCGCGACGGGTAGGTGCCCGTCCCGCGCGGTCCGTACGACATGCAGACCCCCATCCGCCCGGGCGTGGTTTACAGATCCAGCGTACGCAAAGTGTGCAACAGCGAGGAGAGCTCCGGCTCGCGGAGGGTGACGAACGTCAGCGCGGCGAGCAGGTCCTGGGGGTGGAGCTGCGCGACGGAGGGCGCCGCGACGTAGGCGACCTCGCCGGGGGCGAAGTCCAGGCGCAGCGGCAGGGTCGCCGCGTCCGGGCCGCCGGGGTTGTGGCGGTCGAGCCGGCCCAGGTCGACGGTGAGCGACGACAGCGCGCCGTGCCGGATCGCCAGGTCGAGCCGGACGGGGCGGTCGGGGGCGTCCGTGAGCGGGGTGAGGTCCGGCTCGCCCAGGTAGTAGCGCAGCGGGTCGAGCGCGGTGGCCAGGGTGCGTCCGGCCGCGCGTGCCGGGAGGGTGACGGTGACGTGCTCGGCGCCGTCCCGCTCACCGTCGGCCCGCACCGAGCCGTGGGTGGTGAGGGTGTCGCGCACGGCGTCCGCGAGCTGGTGCTGGAGCTCCGCCGTCGTGAGGACGGACGTGGAGCGGGCCAGCCGTTCGGCGGGTGTGTCGGCGCCGCCGCCGAGTACCTCGGCGAACTCGCCGAACGCGGCGGAGTCGACCTGCACCCAGTCGCCGCGCAGGGCGGACTGCGCGACGTGCAGGGAGGACGGCAGTTCGTCGGTGAGCCGCTCCAGCTCGGGCACGTGCCGCAGGACCGGCCCCCGGTGACCGACCTCCGCCGCGAGGGCCGCGAGCCCCACCCGTACGTAGAGCTTGTGGTTGACGGACTTGACGCCGAGGACGTCCCGGCCGCCGAAGCTCACGGCCGCCGCCGTGTCCACCCGGTCCGACCGGCCCAGGTCGCGCAGCGGCTTGTCCGCCTTGACGGCGAGGGCCACCTCCAGGTCGGAGAGCAGGCGGGCCTGCTCGCGCAGCCGTCGCTCGCCGGTGCCGGCGCCGGTCCGCTGCCGGAGGTAGGCGAAGACCTCCTCCGGGGTGCCCTCCAGCCGCGCGGTGACGGAGACGGCCTCGTCGGCGCCGAGGCGGTCGACGGCGGCCTTCATGCGGACGGCGGTGGTCAGCTTCTCGGTGGCCGTGCACGCCAGGGCTCCGGCCAGCAGGCCCGTGCACACGAACAGGGCGACGAGGGCGGTGAGCGCCCGGCCGCGAGGGCGGGGGCGCGTTCCGGTGCGAGCGGTGATGGCGGACTCCCGGGCGGCTCGGCGAACACGTGGTGCGTCGGCTGGTTCGCCCCATTGTGACCGTCGGCACCCGGTCGCCCCGTCGGGGCACCCCGTCGGGGCGCCCCGACGGCGCGGCGCCCCAGCCCGTAGGCTCGACGTGTGATCGACGCCGAGCCACGCCGCCCCTGGATCGTCGGAGTCTCCGGTGCTTCGGGGACGCCGTACGCCGCCGCCGTCCTGCGGGCCCTGATCGCCGCCGGCGAGCCGGTGGACCTGGTGGTCAGCCGGGCCGCCCGGCTGACCGTGCTGGACGAGACGGGCCATCCGTTCCGGGACGCCCACTGGCGCGAGGACCTGCGGCGCTGGCTGTCCCGGGGCGCGGACGGTGCACCCGACGCCTTCCCCGACGCGCTGCCCGACGACGCCCCCGAGGGGCTCGTGCGGCACTGGCCCGCCGGTGACCTGGCCGCCGGACCGTCCTCCGGGTCCTACCCGGCCCGGGGCATGCTGATCATCCCGGCCTCGACGGCGTGCGTCGCCGGGGTGGCGCTCGGGCTGTCCAAGGACCTGCTCCAGCGGGTGGCGAGCGTGACGCTGAAGGAGCGGCGCCCGCTGGTCGTCGCCGTCCGCGAGACGCCGCTGAACGGGCCGACGCTCCAGCAGCTCGTCGCGCTGGACCGGGCGGGGGCCGTCGTCCTGCCCGCCTCGCCCGCCTTCTACGCCGGTGCGCGGCACATCCAGGACCTCGTGGACTTCGTGGCGGGGCGGGCGCTGGACGCGGCGGGGGTGCCGCACCGGCTGTACCAGCGGTGGCGGGGCGGGCTGGGTAGCGCAGGTACACCGCCCTCCATGGCTTAGATTCTGATACCGAAGAGAGCTCGTGCGGGACAACTGAAGGGCGAGGCGACGCATGGACGCCGTGGACAGACAGCTCATCCAGGCGCTGCGGGAGAACGGCAGGGCCTCCTACGCCGAGCTGGGCCGGCTGGTGGGCCTGTCGGGACCGAGCGTGACGGACCGGATCAACCGGCTGGAGGCGGCCGGGGTGATCACCGGCTACCGCGCCACCGTCGACGCCCCGAGCCTCGGCCTCGGCGTCACGGCCCTCATCGGCATCCAGCTCTCCGACGCCACCGACCACGACGACGTCGCCCACCGGCTGCGCGATCTGGAGGAGATCGAGGACTGCTGGTTCATCGCGGGTGACGACTCCTTCATGCTGAAGGTGCGGGCCACGGACGTCGACGGCCTGGAGCGGACCATCCGCCGGCTGTCGGGCACCCAGGGCGTCTCCCGCACCCGCACGACGATCGTGCTGTCGACGAAGTGGGAGAACCGCGTCGGCGAGCTGCCGGGCGGCGAGGCCCTCGGGGCCTGAGGGCGGGCGCGGCACGTTCCCCGGGTCGGGGCACGTCGTGCCGTCGTGCGGCACCACCCCGCCCGGCTTGCCCCGGTTGGGGGTGGCGTACGCTCGGGATGCTGCGAGCTGAAGGCGCGAGCGGAGGCCCGCGCAGATCCGAGGAGGCGCGACGCATGGACGCTGGGCTCAAGCGCGAGCTGGAGGAGAAGGTCCGCGCGGGCGAACGGCTGACCCGTGAGGACGGCATCGCCCTCTACGCGTCCGACGACCTGGCCTGGCTCGGCGGCCTGGCCCACGAGGTCCGCACCCGCAAGAACGGTGACGTCGTCCACTTCAACGTCAACCGTCACCTCAACATGACGAACGTGTGCACCGCGTCCTGCGCGTACTGCTCCTTCCAGCGCAAGCCGGGGGAGAAGGACGCCTACACGATGCGCATCGAGGAGGCCGTCAAGCTCGCCAAGGAGATGGAGGGCGACAACCTCACCGAGCTGCACATCGTCAACGGCCTCCACCCCACGCTCCCGTGGCGCTACTACCCGCGTTCGCTGCGGGCGCTGAAGGAGGCGCTGCCGGAGTCGGTGTCCCTCAAGGCGTTCACCGCGACGGAGATCCACCACTTCGAGACCATCTCCGGGATGGACGCGAGCGAGATCCTGGACGAGCTCATCGACGCCGGTCTGGAGTCGCTGACCGGCGGTGGCGCGGAGATCTTCGACTGGGAGGTCCGGCAGCACATCGTGGACCACGCCACCCACTGGGAGGACTGGTCGCGCATCCACCGCCTCGCGCACAGCAAGGGCCTCAAGACGCCCAGCACGATGCTCTACGGGCACATCGAGGAGCCGCGCCACCGCGTCGACCACGTGCTGCGGCTGCGTGAGCTCCAGGACGAGACCGGCGGTTTCCAGGTCTTCATCCCGCTGCGCTACCAGCACGACTTCGTGGACATGAAGGACGGCAAGATCCGCAACCGCCTCCAGGCCCGGACCACGATGGCCACCGGTGCCGAGGCGCTGAAGACGTTCGCCGTCTCCCGGCTGCTGTTCGACAACGTGCCGCACGTGAAGGTGTTCTGGGTCATGCACGGCGTGCAGACGGCGCAGCTCGCCCTCCAGCACGGCGCGGACGACATGGACGGCTCGGTGGTCGAGTACAAGATCACCCACGACGCCGACGACTTCGGCACCCCGGACAAGCTCACCCGCGAGGACCTGCTGGAGCTCATCCGGGACGCCGGCTTCCGTCCCGTCGAGCGCAACACCCGCTACGAGATCGTCCGCGAGTACCCGGGCCCGGAGGCCGGCCGCCGGGAGACGCCGCAGCCCATGCGGCTCTGAGACACGGCGGCGGACACCATGCGCTACGTGCTCGACCCCGGCATGGACCGGGCGACGGTCGACGGCACCTGCCGGCTGTGGGCGGACGTCGTCAACGCCGGTGGGGCGGTCGGCTTCGTCCCGCCGGTGACGGCCGAGGACGTCCGGCCGGAGCTTCTCAAGCACCTCACCGCCATGTCCGAGGGGCGCACCCGACTCCTGGCCGGGTTCGACGCGGCGGGTGAGGTGAAGGCCACCGCCTTCTTCACGCTGAACACCCACCGTCTGATGCGACACTGGGTGTGGCTGTACTCCGTGATGGTGCACCCGGACCTCCAGGGCACCGGCACGGGCCGGGCGCTCATGGCGTCGGCCGAGGAGGCCGCCCGCGCCATCGACGGCGTCCGGGGCATCCGGCTCACCTGCCGTGGCGGCATGGGCCTGGAGCACTTCTACGCGGCGTGCGGCTACAAGGAGGTCGGGCGGGTGCCGGAGGCGATCAGGGTCGGTGACGACGACTACCGCGACGACATCACGATGTGGCTCCCCCTGACGTGACGACGCCCGCAGAGCCGACAGCACCGGCAGAGCCCGTAGAACCGGCAGGACCCGCAGGCCCCCGGGCCCCGGGCCCGCAGGACGAGAAAGAGACCACCGTGACCAGCACTCCGACCACGACCCCCCGGGCGACGCTCCGCTACACCCTGCTGCGGCTGGGTCTCTTCGCCGCGAGCTTCGCCGTGTTGGCTGTGCTCGCCTACGTCGGCGTGATCCCGGAGGGGATCGGCAAGTCGAACCCGCTGTGGCTGGTGGCGCTGGCGATCGTCGTCTCCGCGCCGCTCAGCTTCGTCCTCCTGCGGCGTCAGCGGGACGAGATGGCCGAGCAGATCGCGCCGCGCGTCGAGAAGGTCTCCGGCAACGTCAAGGCACGGCTCGCGGCCAACCGCGACCAGGAGGACGGCGTCGCGTAACGCTCGTCACAGCACGGTCGGCACCCCTTCGGGAATCACCCACGCCCGGAGGGGTGTTGTCGTCTCACGTCACCGGCTCCCAAAGGAAGGCTTTGAGGGGCCATAAGTCCCAGTGTTAGCGTGAGGTCCATGACGAACGCAGCCCCGACGCGCCCCGCCCTGCGGAGCGCCGCCCTCGTGGCCCGGCTGCACGTCGACCTCTGCCGCTGTCGGACGACGGCCTGTCGCCCCTGACCGCAGGTCTGGCGACATCCCCGCGTCCGGACGACAATCCCGGACGCCCCTCCTTCGTGTCTCTCGTGCTGTAGCTCCCACGACCCTTACCGGAGTGTGTCCGTGTCCCCCACGCCGTCCTCGGCCGAGCCGTCGGCGACCCCGCCGGTCCGGCCGTCCGCCGCCTCTCCCCTCCGCCGCCTGCCGAAGGTGCCCTTCTGGGCGCAGATCCTCGCCGGTCTCGTCCTCGGCGTGCTGCTGGGCTGGCTCGCCCGCAGCGCCGACGTCGACTGGCTCGGCACCGGCCTGGAGAAGGTCGGTGACCTCTTCGTCCAGCTGCTGAAGCTGGCCGTCGCCCCGCTGGTCTTCTTCGCGATCGCGATATCGATCACCAACCTGCGCAACGTCTCGAACGCCGCCCGGCTGGCGGGCCGTACGCTGCTGTGGTTCCTCGCGACGTCGCTGATCGCCGTCTCGATCGGGCTGGCCATCGGCCTGCTCACCGACCCAGGCGCCGGCACCGGCTTCACGCCCGAGGACGGCGAGCGCCCGGAGAGCTCCGGCTCGTGGCTGGACTTCCTCACCGGCATCGTCCCCACGGACGTCATCACGCCGTTCACCGAACTCAACGTCCTGCAGATCGTGTTCATGGCCGCCGTCACCGGCGTCGCCGCCCTGAAGCTCGGTGCGAAGGCCGAACCGCTGCTGGCCTTCGGCGAGTCGGTGCTAGCCCTGCTCCAGAAGGCGCTGTGGTGGGTCATCCGCCTCGCCCCGCTGGGCACCCTCGGCCTCATCGGCAACGCCATCAACCAGTACGGCTGGGACCTGATCGGCCAGTACGCCACGTTCACCGCCGACGTCTACATCGGCTGCGCGCTGGTCATGTTCGGCGTCTACCCGCTGCTGCTGGCCCTCGCCGCCCGCGTCAGCCCCGTGCAGTTCTTCCGGGGCGCGTGGCCCGCGATCCAGCTCGCCTTCGTCTCCCGCTCCTCGGTGGGCACCATGCCGGTGACGCAGAAGGTCGTCGAGCGCCTCGGCGTGCCGAAGGAGTACGCGAGCTTCAGCGTCCCGTTCGGGGCCACGACCAAGATGGACGGGTGCGCCGCGATCTACCCGGCCCTGGCCGCGATCTTCATCGCCGAGATCTTCGGCGTGAGCCTCGGCCTCCAGGACTACCTGCTGATCGTCTTCGTCTCGGTCATCGGCTCCGCCGCGACGGCGGGCCTCACCGGCGCGACGGTCATGACCACGCTCACCCTCTCCACGCTCGGCCTGCCCCTGGAGGGCGTCGGCCTGCTGCTGGCCATCGACCCGGTGCTGGACATGATGCGGACCGCCACGAACGTCACCGGCCAGGCCGTCGTCCCCGTCATCGTCGCCGCTCGCGAGAAGCTCCTGGACCGGGAGAAGTACGACGCGGCCACGTCGTTCAACCTGGACGACTGGGACAACGGTGAGGACGCCGCTCGCCCGGTGGTCGCCACCGTGTCGTAGTCGCCCCGCCTCCCCGGACGACTCCGCAGCCCCGCCGGTCCCGCGCCGTCGGGGCTCGGTCGTCCCGGCGGAGTGGTACGGGCCGGGAGCCGCGTTACTGATTCGTGGTGAGGCATGAGCGATGAGTGGCGAACAGGGTTAATGCTTGCATTAACATGCGGGTCGTGGCTCAATGGGAAGTGATCCTCGTCGCGGAGGTCGCGGCGTGGTTCGAGGCACTGGCTCAGGCTGACTGGACCAGTGCTGAACAGGTGGAAGACGCGGTTGATCTGCTGGCGGCGACGGGGCCGACGCTCGGCCGTCCGCTGGTGGACCGGATCAAGGGAGCGGAACAGCATCATCTGAAGGAACTCAGGCCGGGATCTGGCGGCGGTAGTGAGATCCGGATCCTGTTCGCGTTCGATCCTGTTCGCCGTGCGGTGCTCCTGGTCGCGGGGGACAAGGCCGGCGACTGGCGTGGCTGGTACGACAGCAATATCCCTCTCGCGGAGAAGCGCTATCGGGCACACCTCAATGATCTGGAGACCAGGGAGTACGAATGAGTGACGCGGTCAGCTGGGAGGACGCGAAGCGGGCGGCCCATGAACGACGCAGGGCCGCCGGGCTGCCGGTGCGCACGCCTGCGGAGAAGCAGGCGGCGATGGGCCGGCTGGTGTCCGAGGTGCGGGCGTACAAGCTCGCGGAGATCCGGCGGGAGCAGTCGCTGACCCAGCGCGCGGTCGCGGCGTCGATGGGGGTCTCCGCTCCTCGCGTGTCGGCGATCGAGCATGGGATGCTCGACCGCGCCGAGCTGGCGACTCTGCGCTCCTATGTAGAGGCTTTGGGCGGGCATCTGCGCGTGGTGGCGGATTTCGGCGACGCGGAGTACACGGTCGCCTGACCGCACCATACCTACCTGTGGTCCGGTCGCGAACGTCACCGGCCAGGCCGTCATCCCCGTCCACTCGGCGGGGGCCCAGCCATGCGAGGGGCCGGGTCAGCCCCAGGCCGCGATGAGGTCGCTCGGCCCGAGGTGGACGACGCCGTCGGCGGTGCAGCCGCTGCGTGCCACGGCGAGCAGGGGCGTGGTGTCGTCGGCACCGGGGAGCTGGGAGCGGTGCGTTCTGAGACGTGCGAGGTCGCGATCGTCGAAGGGCTTGTTCTCCAGCCACTTGATCGAGCCGACGGCGGTGATCCGTCTGGCGATGGGCGAGCGGTCCGCGCCGACGATGTCGATCTCGGGGTCGTTGGTCCGTGTCCAGTAGCCGCCGATGACGTCGGTGCCGTGGGGCAGGTGATCCTCGGCGAGGAGCCACACCGCTTCTCGCAGGACGGGCTCGACCGCCCGTCCCCGCCAGGAGGTCCAGCTGTCACGCAGGGCGCTGAGGACCCGGTCCCCGCGTCCCCGCTCGATCGTGGGGATGCGGGGACCGATGAACGACAGGTAGAAGCGCAGGTAGGGGTCGGCGACACGGTAGCGGGTCTCGCGGCTGGGCCGGGTCGAGAGCGGATGGTCGGCGGTGACGATTCGGCGGGAGACCAGCAGCTCCAGCGCCCGGGTCAGTGAGCCGGGGTTCAGGTCACCGGCCGCGCGTCCGATGAGACTGAACGTGCGCTCCCCGTGTCCGATGGCTCCCAGCACCGTCCGTGCCTGGGCCTCGGTGGGGAACTCCGCCGCCAGCGTCCGCTCACCACTGACGAGGAGGGCCGACGTCGGCCGGCGCAGGGCCTCCTCCAGGTATCCCCACAGGCCCGCGCCCACGGGCCACTCCTCCAGGATCAGCGGGAGTCCGCCGCTGACCAGGTACGCGTCGAAGGCCTCTGCCGGCGGCAGGTCGAGCATGGTCCCGACCTCGGCCGGGTTGAGGGGCGGCACGACCATCTCCGTCCCCCGCTGGTAGAACGGACGTCCGTACGTGTTGAGTTGCTCCATCATGGCCAGGTCGGAGCCGACGAGAATCAACAGCACGGGCAGCTTGGACAGGGTCCGGTCGAATGCCTTCTGGAGGGCGCCCTCGAAGGTGGGGTCCTCGCGTACGAGGTACGGCATCTCGTCGAGAACCACGACACTCGGCGTGTCGGTGGGGAGGACCGAGGCCAGCAGGGTCAGGGCCGCGTCCCAGGTCTGTGGCGCGGTGACGTCCGCGACCCGGGAGGACTCGGGAAGCGCGGACGCGGCCAGCTCGGCGGTGAAGCCCGCCAGGTCCTCGTGCTTCGAGCCGCCGACGGCGGTGAAGAACACATGCGGAAGGCCCGACCGCTCCAGGAACTCCTCGACCAGCCGTGACTTGCCGACCCGCCTGCGTCCCCTGATCAGCACAGCGCGACCGCGCCTCCCGCCGCGCCCGCCGGTTCGCACCGGCGTCAGTACGTCGGCGAGGGCCTTGAGCTCGGCTCGGCGTCCCACGAAACCATCCACAGCGGCTCACCTCCACAGCGATGCAACCGTGAAACTTGCATTGATGCAACTTGCTTTGGTGCAAGCTGCCCGCCGACGCCCCGCCCGGGGAGTGCCTGGGGTGGGGCGTTCGGCGGGGTGTCCGGGGCCAAGGTCAGATGCGGCTGACGACTCCGCACTCCTCGCCCAGGCCGTCCTCGGCGAGGGAGTCGCTCCGGTCGTACGGGTCCGCGGTCGGGCCGGTGGGCGCGGGGTCGCCCAGGCGCTCGGAGTCGAACGTGGGGTGCAGCAGTCCGTCGTAGACCGAGCAGGAGCTGTTGCCCACCTCCATGTTGTATTCCAGGAGCCAGAGGGTGCCTTCGGTGCCCTCCCAGTGCGCGGGATCAGCGACCTCCGCGTGGATCTCCCTGCGGACCAGCGTCCGCGTCACCTCGCCGGGCACATCGGCGTTCTCCACCGCGTAGACGAACGAGTAGTCACTCTCGATGACCGCCTTGCCGTCCGCGTCCCCTGCGGTCACCTCCATCCGGCCGCGCACCCGGACGTCCTCAAGCAGATTCACCTCGTCGGTGTCGAACCGGGAGAACAGCCACAGGGGGTCCAACTCCCTGCTGGGTGACGCCAGTGCCTCCCGCGTCTCCTCGACCAGTTCCCAGCCGAGCGGGTCCAGCATCCCGACGGCCTCCGTCGGCTCGCCGCCCGCCAGCACGCCCGGGTCGAGATTGGCCGCGACGAGGAACTCCTTCAGCAACCGCGCCGAGTCCGCCACCTGATCCGCCGACACGCCGTTGACCGCCTCGGCCTCGGGCAGTTCGATGGCGTCGGCCCCGGACTCCCAGCGCTGCGCGGGCGATCCGTTGAACGGCTCCTTGAGCGTCGGCCGGTCGGGGAACACCTCGTCCGCCGGTGCGGTGCTCGGCGCGGCCGTCTCGGCGGGCAGGGGAGCGGCCTCCTCGCCGCGCCCGAGGTCGAGGCTCGGGGCGGCGTCGTCCAGGTAGGTCACCAGGCCGGCGCTCACCGCGAACAGCGCCACGAATCCGGCGATCCACCGGCCGGAGCGGTTCCGCCTCGGCCGCCAGGCCGGGCCCGTGCGCCAGCCGTCCGGCTGCCACGGCTCGGGCTCCTTCGGCCTCCGTTCCCACCACCGCTTCGGCTGTCGCCGAGCCGCCTCCGCGTCCAACTCCCGCAGCCGGGCCGTCACCATCCGGGCCCGTGCCGAGGGCTCCTTGGGCACGTCCGCGACGTCTCCACCCGCCTGCTGGAACCGCAGCCAGTCCGCGTCCGATATCGACGGTTCTCTCTCCGGCTCCCCGGCCCCTGACGCCTGCTCCACTCTGACAACCCACCTGGAACGATCTTGCAACGAACCCGCGAGACGCTAGCAACGCCACACATCTGTTCGGGCACGCGCACATCACGCTTGCGTCATGATCGCCGCGACACGGTGCTGCGGAGGGGGTGGAGGACGACGCCGTCCGGGGCCAGGCGTTCGGGCAGGTCCGCCAGCGCGGGCAGCTGCTCGAGGTGACGGACGCCGGTGGGCAGCCGCCCGGCGAGCACCTCCCGGGTGGTGTGCGCCGCGACCAGTCCGCTGACGCGGCCCTGGCCCCGGCCGGTGAGGGCGAGGGCCGCGTGGCGTCCGTCCCGCCAGGCGTCGGCGCGGACGGCGAAGGCGTCGCCCCCGAGGTGGGTCCGCAGCAGCATCGACGTCAGGGCCCGGCGCAGTGCGGGGTGCCGGGCGGCCGGACGCAGGGCGAACAGGAGGCCGGTGCTGAGGCGCGAGTCCAGACACAGCCGGGTGGTGACCTCCGGCACGCCGAGCGTCCCGGGCAGCGTGTGCTGGTCGGAGAAGGGGAACGGACGGGCCGTCCGCCGCCCGTGGCCGGGGAGCGCGACGCGGCGCGGACGGGCGTCGCCGGGCGGTTCGGTCAGCGCCTCGACGGTCCACCGCACCGCGTCGGCGCCGTGCCGCTCGCCCGAGCCGAGCAGCACCGTCAGCTCCAGCCGGTCAGCTCCGCCGAGGGCGTGGTGCGCGCGACCGGCGAGGAGGTTCGTCAGGCCCGGGGCCAGGCCCACGCTGAGCACGGCGGTGGCTCCGGCGGCGTCGGCGAGGCCGTCCAGCCCGGTGGTCCGGCGCATCAGGTCCGGCTCGGCGTTCACGTCCACGAGGTGGATGCCGCGCTCCAGGCACGCCGTGGCGGGCCCGGTGTCCGGCGGCTGGACGCACAGCACGACGGCCGCGAGGTCGCCGAGCCCGTCCAGGGCCCGGCGGAATCCCTCGGCGTCGGTCACGTCCGCCCGGACGCCGGGCACGCCGGGGCCGTGGGGCGCGCCGGGCGCGCCGTGGCCGCCGGGGCTGCGTCCGGCGGTCACCACGCGGCCCGGGAACCAGCGTTCCAGCGTGCCGCGCACGACCGAGCCGACGGCTCCCCGGCCGCCCACGACGAGTACCCGTCCATTCGCTGTAGTCACACTCCAACGAGTATCACTGTAGTGTGACTACAGTCAAAGACCGCAGCCCTGCCCGAACCGCCGAGGGAGCCGCCGTGACCGCCGCCCCGACCCGCGCCGAGAAGACCCGGCAGACGCGTCGGCGCATGCTGGACGCCGCCGCCGGACTGTTCTGCGAGCGCGGCTGGACGGCCACGACGGTGCAGGACGTCGCCCGGGCCGCCGGGGTCGGCGTGCAGACCGTCTACTTCACGTTCGGCACCAAACGGGCCCTGCTCGCCGAGGTGCTGGACACGGCGATCGCCGGTGACGCGGACCCCGTCGCCACGCTCGACCGGCCCTGGGCCCGGGCGGTCCTCGACGCCCCCGGCGCGCGGGAGCAGCTCGCGCGCCAGGCGGCCGGGGCGCGCGCCGTGCTGGAGCGGGCCGCGCCCGTGCTGGACGTCGTCCGGGGCGCGGCGGCCGCCGACGCCGAGATGGCCGAGCTGTGGCGCACCAACCAGCGGCAGCGGCACACCGTCCAACTCCGCTTCGCCGAGGCCCTGGTCCGCAAGGCCGGCGGCCCCCTGCGCGACGGCCTGCGCGACGGCCTGCGCGACGGTCACAACGCGGCCTCGGCCGCAGACGTCGCCCTGGCCCTCCTCGGCCCGGAGACCTACGGGCTGCTGGTCACCACGCAGGGCTGGACGCCCTCCCGTTGGGAGCACTGGGCCGCCGACACCCTCACGCGCCAACTCCTCCCGTAACCGCCGGCCGTCACTCCTCGGTCATGCGTCCGCACTACGCTGCGGACGCATGACCGAGGGCCTCCGCGAGCGCAAGAAGCGCCAGACCCGCCAGTGCATCGCCGACGCGGCGGCGTCGCTCTTCGCCGCCCGGGGATTCGACGCCGTCACCATCGCCGAGATCGCCGAGGCGGCGGAGGTCTCGGTCAACACCGTCTACAACCACTTCGCGGCCAAGGAGGACCTCGTCCTCCCGCCGGAGGAGACGACGGCGCAGCACCTCGCGGACGTCGTGCGGCGGCGGGGGCCCGGGGAGTCCGCGGCGCGCGCCGTGCTGGCGCACCTGCGGAACGAGGTCGGGGACGCGGACCGCAGGCGAGCCCTGACCGACGGCTTCGGCCGCACGTACCGGGCGATGCGCTCCACGCCCGCGCTGACCGCCCGGCTGGAGAGGCTGCGGCGGCGGATGACCGACGTCCTCGCCGCCGAGTTGAGGGCCGGGGCCGGCGCGGCACCGGACGACCCGATGCCCCGCCTGGTCGCCACGCAGATCGCCGCCTTCCACTCCCTCGTGCACACCGAGATCGGGGAGCGCGTCGCCGCCGGGCAGGGGGCGGGGGAGATCACCACGGCGGTGCACGCCCTCCTGGACGCCGTCGAGGAGTTGGGCGGCGAGCGCTTCCTCGGCTACGCCGCGCGCCCGGCCTGACGCGCCCGGTCTGACCCCCTCGCGCGGCGGCGTCCGGTGGGCGGGCGGCGGGAGCCGGGGAGCGGTGGTGCGGTGAAGGTCACGGTCGAAAGGTGTGCCGACTCGGTACGCCCTCTGGCCGGAAGCGGTCGCCGTACGGCAACCTACGGGTGGGTAACTTTTATCGAATCCTTGTCAACGCACGCGTCGGCGGAGGGCCGCATGTCCGCACAGAACAGCGCCGCCGCACAGTCGGCCGCCGCCCGCACGGCGGTCTCCGGGGTGGCGGAGTCGGCCCCGCAGCGCCCCCAGGGCCCGCCCGTGCTCGTCCCGCCGCTACTGCGCCGGGCCCGGGACGGCGTCGTCCGGCAGGCCGAGGTGCCGCCGATCGTGACGTTCCCCCGGCAGGGATCGCTCGCGGACATCCCGTTCACCAACGCGGCCGAGGACCCCGACGCCGTCGTGCTGGCCCGCCGCCGTCCGGGCGGCGGCTGGGACGACGTGACGTGCGCCGAGTTCGCCGACCAGGTCCGGGCCGTGGCGCGCGGCCTCATCGCCTCCGGTATGCGGCCCGGCGACCGGCTCGCCATCATGGCCCCCACCTGCTACGAGTGGACGCTGCTCGACTTCGCCGCCTGGGCGGTCGGCCTGATCACCGTCCCGGTCTACCCGACGTCCTCCGCCGCGCAGGTCCGCTGGATCCTCCAGGACGCCGGCGTGACGGGCATCGCCGTCCAGGACGTCGAGGGGGCGCGGCTCGTCAGCGGCATCCGGGGCGCGCTGCCGTGGCTGCGGCACCTGTGGCAGTTCAACAACGGCGCGCTCGACCAGCTCGCCGCCGCCGGCCAGCCCCTCCCCGACGCCCTGGTCGCCGAGCGCCGCTCGGCCCTCGGCCCCGACAACGTCGCCACGCTCATCTACACCTCCGGCACCACCGGGCGTCCCAAGGGCTGCGTGCTCACGCACGGCAACTTCATGAGCGAGACGGACAACGCCGTCGAGCTGCTGCACCCCGTCTTCCAGTCGGTCAGCTCCGAACCGGCGTCCACGATCCTCTTCCTCCCTCTCGCGCACGTCTTCGGCCGCATGGTCGCGATCGGCTGCCTGCGGGCCCGCGTCCGCCTCGGCCACGCGCCCAGCACCGACACCGACGCCCTGATCGCCGACTTCGCCTCGTTCCGGCCGACGTTCCTCCTCGCGATCCCCTACGTCCTGGAGAAGATCCACAACCGGGCCCGCGCCACCGCCGAGGAGATGCGCCGGGGCTCCTCCTTCGACCGGGCCGAGAAGGTCGCCGTCCGCTACGGGGAGACCGCCACCGCAGCCCTCACCGGCGCCGGTCGCGGCCCCGGCCTCGGCCTGCGGGCCGCCCGGGGCCTCTACGACGCGCTGGTCTACCGCCGCATCCGGGCCGCGCTCGGCGGCCACGTGCGCTACGTCATCTCCGGCGGATCGCCCCTCGGCCGCCGGCTCACCGCCTTCTTCGCCGGCGCCGGCATCGAGGTCTACGAGGGGTACGGGCTCACCGAGACGACGGCGGCCGTCACCTGCACACCGCCGCTCAAGCCCAAGCTCGGCACCGTCGGCTGGCCGATGCCCGGCACGGCCGTGCGCATCGCCCCCGACGGGGAGATCCTGCTCAAGGGCGGCAGCGTCTTCGGCGGGTACTGGGACGCCGAACGGCAGTCCGTGATCCCCGAGACGGACGCGCAGGGCTGGCTGGCGACCGGGGACGTCGGCGCCCTCGACGACGAGGGGTACCTCACCATCACCGGCCGCAAGAAGGACCTCATCATCACCTCGGGCGGCAAGAACATCGCGCCCGCCCCGCTGGAGGACTGGCTGCGCGCCCACCCGCTGATCAGCCAGTGCCTCGTCATCGGCGACAACCGGAACTACCTCACGGCGCTCGTCACCCTCGAACGGGAGGGCCTCGCCCACTGGCGGCGCATGCACGGCAAGGAGGGCCTGCCCATGCGCGAACTCGTCCGCGACGGCGACCTGCGGCACAACATCCAGCAGGCCGTCAACGAGGCCAACCAGCTCGTGTCGCACGCCGAGGCCATCCGCCGCTTCACGGTCCTGCCCGGCGACTTCACCGAGGCCGACGGGCACCTGACGCCCAGCCTCAAGCTCCGGCGCGACGCGATCGTGCGCGACTTCCACCGCGAGATCGAAGCGCTCTACGGACCGACGCACCCGGATGCGACATAACAGGACATCTCGCTAGCCTGGGAGGACGACCCAGGGAGTCCAGCGATGAGCACAGCCACCCACCGGCCGCACGACGCGCATCCTCACCGGCACGGCGCCACCTGCGGTCACCAGAGCGTCGAGCACGGCGACCACGTCGACTACGTGCACGACGGCCACCTGCACCGCGCGCACGACGGGCACTGGGACGAGTGCGAGCCCACGGCCCACGTGCGGCACCCCGCCCACGAGCACCGGCACGGGGACCTGTGCGGGCACGAGGCCGTCCCGCACGGCGACCACGTCGACTACCTCCACGACGGCCACCGCCACGCCGCCCACGAGGACCACTGGGACGACCACTGAGCCACAGGCCCGGCCCCGACGCGCGTCTCCCGTGGGCCCGCGGGCGGCCTCCGCGTCCTCCTCAGTCCCACTCGTGGTCGAAGGTGTAGGCCACCGACGTCTCGCCGTGCCGGTGGGTGAAGCCGCCGCTGCCGCGCAGGCCGGTGAGGGCCCCGGTGCCCGAGCCCGCGAGGACGTCGAAGGTGCAGCGCAGAACGCCGTCCGCCCCGAACGACCCGCGCTGCACGAGTGCGAACGACCCGTCGCGTCCCTCGACGCTGCCCGACAGCACCTCGATACCGGTGAACGTCCCGGCGGTCTCCGTCAGGTAGGCGATGCTGTAGGACGCGCGGGTGCCGACGGCCTCGATCCCGCCGGTGAACGTGTTGGTGACCGTGGCGTGGTGGAGCCCGGGTGCGCCGGGCCCGGCGTCGGGGGAGACCGGGCGGAGCGGGGTCTCGGTCCAGTCGGCGGCGGTGAAGTGGCCGGTGCTCTGCATCGTCGTGCGTCCTCTCGCAGGGGTGTGACGGCCACGCTAGGAGCCGTACATGACACCTCCTGTCAGGTACGGCCATCAGGTTGTCGGATGCGCCCGCGACAATGACGCCATGCGCGCCGACCGCCTGCTCTCCCTCCTCCTGCTGCTCCAGAACCGGGGCCGCATGACGGCTCCGGAGCTGGCCGCCGAGCTGGAGGTGTCCGTGCGCACGGTCTACCGGGACATCGAGGCGCTGGCGGCGTCGGGCGTCCCGGTGGTGGCGGAGCGCGGCCCCGAGGGCGGCTACCGGCTCGTGGAGGGCTACCGCACGCGTCTGACGGGGCTCAACGAGGCCGAGGCGCAGGCCCTCTTCCTCGTCGGCACCCCGGGCCCCGCCCGCGACCTGGGGCTCGGTGCGGTCCTGGCCACGGCCGAGTTGAAGCTCCGCGCGGCCCTCCCGCCCGGTCTGGCCGAGCGCAGCCGACGCGTCCAGGACCGCTTCCACCTCGACGCCCCGACCTGGTTCCGGGACGCCGACCCGACGCCGTTCCTCGCCGCCGTCGCCGGTGCCGTCTGGGAGCGGCGGGTGCTGCGCGCGCACTACCGGGCCTGGCGCGGTGACCGCCACCGCACGCTGCGGCCGCTCGGACTCGTCCTCAAGGGCGGCATCTGGTACGTCGTGGCGCTGTCGGAGGACGACGACGCTCCCCGGACGTACCGGGTCTCCCGCTTCGCGGCCGTGCACGTCGTCGACGACGTCTTCGAGCGCCCGGCCGGATTCGACCTGGCCGTGTACTGGGGGGAGGCGACGGCGCGCCTGGAGGCCGCGCAGTACCGGAGCACCGCCCGGGTACGGCTCTCTCCCCGGGCCCGCAAGCTGCTCCCCGTGCAGTTCGGCACCGCCGGCACCCGGGCGCTGGCGACCGCCGGCCCGCCGGACGCCGACGGCTGGACCGAGGTCGACCTGCCCGTCGAGACGCGGGCCGTCGCCGTCGGTGACCTGCTGCGCCTCGGGGCGGAGGCCGAGGTCCTCCACCCGCCGGAGCTGCGCGAGGCCGTCGCCCGGACCGCCCTGGCGGCGGCCGTCCGACATGGCGCCACGTCCGCGCACGCCGACGACGCCACCGGTTCCCACCGGCCCTGAGCGGTGTTTCTCAGCGGTGTCGGGGGTCCGTGGGGGGAGTGCCGAGCAGGCCCAGTGCGCGTCGCCTGCGGTGACCGCCCGCGACGGCGAGCACGGCCGAGGCGGTGAGGACCGTCCCCGTCCCCGCCGCGCCCCAGCGGGTGAGCTCCAGCTCCCGGGCGGGATTCCGGGACGGCTTCACCCGGCCGAGCGGGTCGGCGTACACGCGGACCCGGTCGCCGACGTCCAGGGCGCCGCAGCCGATGGTGCCCACGGCGCGGTCCGTGCCCGCCTCGTCGAGGGCGCACCGTCGACCGCCCTTGGAGGGTGACGTCGCCGTCACCTCCGCCGTCACCCGCGTTCCGCGATCCAGCAGGACCTGGCTCGCGTACGCGCTGTGCGGCAGGGCGAGGACGCCGATGCCGCTCAGCGTCAGCAGGACGACGCAGTACGCCCGCGCGCCGTACGTCATCAGCTCCAGCAGGAGGGCCAGCCAGAGCACCGCGGCCAGGACGAGCAGCGGCCACAGGAAGGTGCCGGCCCACACCGACACGACGGCCGCCGCCACCCCGACACCGCCGAGCAGCAGCGCGGCGGTGACGTAGACCGCCGTCGCCCCGGCCCAGGAGAGGGCGGGCACCGCGTACGTCAGCCGGGTGCTGAGGAAGTGCGGGGCCCACGGCCGCCCCCGCGTGGTGGCGTGGAGCTGCCGCAGCCGTGCGCGGTAGTCCTCCGCCGGGCCGTGCTGCCACGTCGGGCCGTGCTGCCACGTCGGGCCGTGCTGCCACGTCGGGACGCCCGGTGGCGGCGCGGCGTCCGTACCGGCGTACCCGCCGGGCCGGTGGTGTTCCCTCATGATGCCCCCGTTCCCCGCCGCCCCCCTGGTCACGGCGGTGTCCGACCGTAACACCGGGAGGTGGCGCGAAAACCGTTCGACGCCGGTCGGCCGCCCGGTGAGTATGTGCCGGATGACGAACGCCATCCCCGCGCGCACCGACCGCCCGACGAGTTGGGACGAGCGGGCGACCCTGACGACGATGCTCGACTACGCCCGCGCCACGGCCGTCGCCAAGTGCGCCGGTGCCTCCCCGGTCACCGTGACGGCCGCCCCGCTGCCTGGCTCCCCGCTGATGTCCCTCGCGGGCGTCCTCAGCCACCTGCGCTGGGTGGAGTACTGGTGGCTGCGGGTGGTCTTCCTCGGTGAGCCCGACGAGGCGCCGTGGACGGAGGACGACCCGGACCGCGAGATGCGTCTCGGCGCCCGGACGCCGCTCGCCGAGCTGATCGCCGACTACGAGGAGCAGAGCGCCCGGCACCGGGACCTCGTCGAGGCCTACGACCTGGACACCACCGCCCGCCGCACGGGCCGTGACGGCAGCGCGGTCACGTTGCGCTGGATCCTGCTGCACCTCGTCGAGGAGACGGCCCGCCACAACGGGCACCTGGACATCCTCCGCGAACTCGCCGACGGCACCCGGGGTTCCTGAGGGCCCGGCCCGCGCGAGGGGGCGGGACGGTCGTGTGACCGCCCCGCCCCCTCGGCGCCCGGTGCGCGGTGCCTCGCGCGGTGCCCGCGCTGGGCCGGGAGGACGTCAGCCGTGGACCATGTAGGCGCGGTCGTTGTAGATGCCGAGGTAGGCGGTGTAGGCGGGGGCCTCGATCCAGAGCTGGCGCTGGTCGTCGGACATGCGCAGGGTGCCGAAGTCGCCGGAGCTCTGGTTGTTGCGCCAGGAGCTGGTCCGGTTCTCGAAGCCGTAGTCGTAGAGGTTGTGCCAGTACTCGTCGTTGAAGATGAGCCGGCGGCCGCCGCCGTTCGCGTGCTCGTACAGGCACAGCCAGCCGTTGGCGCAGGCCGGGACGGCCGCGTTGCGCCGGGCGGCGGGGTCGGCGGAGCGCTCGTAGCCGAGGGCGCCGTCGGCCTCGGCGGCCTCGCCGTAGCAGCGGACGTTCTCGGGGGTGTGGACGACGCAGGTGTGGGCGTCCAGCCAGCCGTCCCGGGCGAGGTCGATCGACTGCCCCGCGTAGTCGGCGGTCGCGCCGGGGGCGGGGGCGGGGGCGGCGGTGGCGGACGGTGCGGCGGTCAGGAGTCCGGCCAGGACGGCCGAGGCGCCGACGATGCGGGCGGCGCGCGAACGGGAGGTGCGCATCTGAGTCCTTCGGGTGATCCCCGGACGGGGACGAATCGGTCGCCGCCATCGTGCCCAACGTGACGGTGTGATCACGCTGTGACGCCGTCATGTGCACTCGTGTGGGCGGCGCGCGGGGTGGCGGAGCGGCGTTCACCCGGCGCGCGACGGGGCACTCGGGGGCGGTGACGCGCATCGTCGACGAGAGGTGGTCACCGATGTCCGCAACGGACCCGGGTGCCCCGAGCCCGGTCAGCATGGCGTGGAACACCGTGGCGAGCTACGACTCCTACGCCGACGCCCAGGCGGCCGTGGACCGGCTGTCGGACGAGAAGTTCCCCGTCGAGTACCTGGACATCATCGGAACGAACCTGCGCACCGTCGAACGGGTCACGGGCCGGTTCACCAAGGGCAGCGCGGCGGCCGCGGGTGCGGCCAGCGGCGCCTGGTTCGGCCTGTTCATCGGACTCCTCGTCGGGCTCTTCACGACGGGGCCGGTGTGGCTGGGCCTGATCCTCGGCGGTGTGCTGATCGGTGCGCTGTGGGGCGCGGTGTTCGGCTTCGCGTCGCACGCGGCGACCGGCGGACGGCGGGACTTCGCCTCGCGGCAGAGTCTGGTGGCGTCCCGCTACGACGTCGTCGCCCGGGGCGGTCACGCCGAGGAGGCGCGCCAAGCCCTCCAGCACGCGGAAAGCGCCGAGCAGCAGGGCTGAGGCGTACCAGGGGCGCACAAGGCAGGAGCCCCCGCCGGGGCGGGGGCTCCTTGGTGGTGCTGTTCGCGAATCAGGCCGGGGTCACGTTCTCCGCCTGCGGGCCCTTGGGGCCCTGCGTGACGTCGAAGGTGACGGTCTGGTTCTCCTCAAGCGACCGGAAGCCGGCCGCGTTGATGGCGGTGTAGTGGACGAAGACATCGGGGCCCCCGCCGTCCTGGGCGATGAAGCCGAAGCCCTTCTCGGCGTTGAACCACTTGACGGTTCCGGTAGCCATAAGCCCTCCCTGGGCCTATAAGGGTTGCCCTGCTCCAGAACCTGCAAGATGTCTTGAAGTCTGAATACGACGAAAGCCCGCGGTCACATGCTCCGCAGGCTTTGTACTGCAAGGAAACCAAACTGCAACTCGCTTGGAGCGTAGCACGCTCGGTGCGGGTGCGGTAGTGCTTCATGATCCGTGGCGTCGTGCCTGGTCGAGGGGTCGGCGGGACGGGTCCGTGCGGTGCGTCGGGGGGTCGGGCGTACCCTCCGCAGTGTGAGCGCGCACCGGAGATTTCCCCCCTCCCGGCCCCGGGTGGGGCACATCCAGTTTCTGAACTGCCTGCCCCTCTACTGGGGCCTCGCCCGGACGGGGAGCCTTCTCGACCTCGAGTTGACGAAGGACACCCCCGAAAGGCTGAGTGAACAGCTCGTGAACGGGGACCTGGATATCGCCCCCGTCACCCTGGTGGAATTCCTGCGGCACAGCGAGGACCTCACGGCCCTGTCCGATATCGCCGTCGGCTGCGACGGACCGGTGATGTCCTGCGTCATCGTGTCCAAGGGCGGGCTGGCGGAGCTGGACGGCGAGCGGGTCGCCCTCGGGTCGACGTCGCGGACCTCGGTGCGGCTGGCGCAGCTCCTGCTGGCCGAGCGCCACGGCATCACCCCGGAGTACTTCACCTGCCCGCCCGACCTGGGGCAGATGATGCACGAGGCGCAGGCGGCGGTGCTGATCGGTGACGCGGCGCTGCGCGCGTCGCTGCACTACGCCCCCCGGCTCGGGCTCCAGGTCCACGACCTGGGGCAGATGTGGAAGGAGTGGACGGGGCTGCCGTTCGTCTTCGCCGTCTGGGCCGCCCGGCGCGACTACCTGGCCCGCGAGCCGGAGGCCGTCCGCGAGGTGCACCGGGCGTTCCTCGCCTCGCGTGACCTGTCGCTGGAGGAGGTCGGAAAGGTCGCGGAGCAGGCGGCGCGCTGGGAGACGTTCGACGCCGACCTCCTCGCCCGCTACTTCACCACCCTCGACTTCCGACTGGGTCCCGAGCAGCTGGCCGGGATCGCGGAGTTCGCCCGGCGGACCGGCCCGGACACGGGCTACCCGGCCGACGTCGCCGTGGAACTGCTGCCCGCACCGACCGGTACGCGACAGGGCTGACCGGCCGAGCCCCCGGTGTCCTACCCTTACGGCGCGTGGCACACAGGGGGGATGGGGCATGGAGGCGCTGAGCGCGGAGGACCCACGGGTCATCGGGAACTACCGGCTGCTGCGCCGCCTCGGCGCGGGCGGCATGGGGCGGGTCTATCTGGGGCGCAGCGGCGGCGGCCGCACGGTCGCGGTGAAGGTGGTGCACGGCCACTTCGCCAACGACCACCAGTTCCGCGCCCGCTTCCGCCGGGAGATCGAGGCCGCCCGGCGGGTCGGCGGTCAGTGGACGGCCCCCGTGCTGGACGCCGATCCGGACGCGCCGACCCCCTGGGTGGCGACCGGCTACGTCGCGGGCCCCGACCTCCAGCACGCCGTCTCCCGGCACGGCCCGCTCCCCGAGCGCGCGGTGCGGGCCCTGGGCGCGGGCCTGGCGGAGGCGCTGTCCGCCGTCCACGGCATCGGGCTGCTCCACCGGGACGTCAAGCCGTCCAACGTCCTGCTCACCCTCGACGGCCCCCGGCTCATCGACTTCGGCATCGCCCGCGCCACGGACGCCACCGCCTCCCTGACGGCCACCGGCATGTCCGTCGGCTCGCCCGGCTACATGTCGCCGGAACAGGTGCAGGGGCAGGACGTGGGCAGCGCGAGCGACGTCTTCTCGCTCGGCGCCGTCCTCGCCTTCGCCGCGACCGGCCGGCCGCCCTTCCCCGGTGACGGCGCGGCCGTCCTGCTCTACAAGGTGGTGCACGAGGAGCCGGAACTGCACGGCCTCCAGGGTGAGCTGTGGCACCTCGTCACCGCCTGCCTGGCCAAGGACCCGGCCGAGCGCCCCGCCGTCGCCGAGGTCGTCCGCTACCTGGCGGGGCGGGAGGGTGCCGCCGCCCTGGTCGCCGGTGGCTGGCTTCCCGGCCCGGTCGTGGAGGGTGTCAGCCGTCGCGCGGTGGCCCTGCTGGAGCTGGAGGACGAGGCGACGGAGGGCGCGAACGGTCCGGACGGGCCCTCGACGCCGCCGGGCCCGTCCACCCCGCCGCCCGGCCCGTCCACCCCGCCGCCGGGCCCGTCCACCCCGGCGCCGGGTGGCCCGTCGACGCCGCCCGGGTCGTGGCCGGGCGGTCAGGCCGGGCACGGGCCAGTCGGGCCGCAGCCCTACGCCGTCGCCCCGCAGTACCCCCGGCCCCCGCAGCACCACCAGGCCGCCCCGCAGCACCACCAGGCGGCTCCCCTCCACCAGGCGCCCACCGGAAGCGCGCTGCCGCACCCGCGCACCGACACCTCCGGCGGCGGCGTCGTCCAGCGCGCCCTGTTCCTGGCGGCGGCCGGCATCGTGCTGGCCGTCCTCGTGACGCTCGCCGTCGTGCTCCTGCCCGACGACGAGAGCGGCCGGGCGTCGGCCGGAACCTCGGCCGGGACGACGGCCGGAACGACGGCGGGTACCGGCGGCGGCGACGACGGCCCGGCCGAGGACGCCGTCCCCGAGGCGTTCGTCGGCACCTGGACCGGCACGGTGACCACCGACAGCGGCCTGGACGCCGGCGAGCTCACCGTCGTCGTCAAGGAGGGGCACGTGGGCAGCGAGGTCGCGGAGCTCACCACGCGCTACCTGGGCCAGGAGTGCACGGGCGTGGGCACCGTGGAGTCCGTCGGCGCCGAGCGGCTGGAGCTGTCGGAGCGGGCCGTGGAGAACCCGACGGTGCTCGGCGTCCCCCTGTGCAGCGCGAGCGACGCCTTCACCCTCACCCTCCGGGACGGGGGCGGGACGCTGCGCTTCCGGGCCGAGGACGCGGCGGCGGGCAACCCGAGCGCCGACCTCGCCCGCAGCGGCGGCTGACCGCCCGGCCGCCGGGCCCGCCGGTGCGCTGGCGTACGCTGGGCGCGTCGTACGCACCTGCCGGAAGGGGCCGCCCCGGTGACCGAGAACGCCGACCTCACGTCCGTCCTCGACCGCGCCGCTCAGGGCGGCCGGATCACCGCCGAGGAGGCGCTGGAGCTCTACCGGCACGCTCCGCTGCACGCGCTCGGCCGGGCGGCCGACGCCGTCCGCCGCCGCCGCTACGCGGGTACGGAGCACATCGCGACGTACATCATCGAGCGGAACATCAACTACACCAACGCCTGCGTCACGGCGTGCAAGTTCTGCGCCTTCTACGCGCCGCCCAAGAGCGACAAGGTGTGGACGCGCGACCTGGACGACATCCTGCGCCGCTGCGCGGAGACGGTGGAGCTGGGCGGCACCCAGATCATGTTCCAGGGCGGCCACCACCCCGACTACGGCGTCGAGTACTACGAGGAGCACTTCTCCGCGATCAAGAAGGCGTTCCCGCAGCTCGTCATCCACTCCCTCGGTGCCTCCGAGGTCGAGCACATGTCGCGGATCTCCGGTGTCACCCCGGAGGAGGCCATCGAACGCATCCACGCCGCCGGGCTG
This sequence comes from Streptomyces sp. GSL17-111, assembly GCF_037911585.1. NCBI lineage: Bacteria > Bacillati > Actinomycetota > Actinomycetes > Kitasatosporales > Streptomycetaceae > Streptomyces > Streptomyces sp. GSL17-111. Next base: position 2,456,290 of record NZ_JBAJNS010000001.1, on the reverse strand, counting down.
GACTCGTTCGCGGGCGCCGGGGCCGAGCTGCTGCCCGAGCGGGCGCGCAACGCCATCGCGCCGCTGAAGGAGTCCGGCGAACGCTGGCTGGAGATCATGGAGATCGCCCACCGCCTCGGCGTCGAGTCGACGTCGACGATGCTCATGGGCACCGGCGAGACCAACGCCGAGCGCATCGAGCACCTGCGGATGATCCGGGACGTACAGGACCGCACCGGCGGCTTCCGCGCCTTCATCCCGTACACCTACCAGCCGCAGAACAACGTACTGAAGGGCCGCACGCAGGCCACCCTCTTCGAGTACCTGCGCCTGATCGCCGTGGCCCGGCTGTTCCTGGACAACGTCGCCCACATCCAGGGCTCGTGGCTGACGGTCGGCAAGGACGTGGGCCAGCTCTCGCTGCACTACGGCGCCGACGACCTCGGCTCGGTCATGCTGGAGGAGAACGTCGTCTCCTCGGCGGGCGCCAAGCACCGCTCCAACCTCACCGAGCTGCTGCACCTCATCCGGGCGGCGGGCCGCGTCCCCGCGCAGCGCTCGACGACGTACGAGCACCTGTTGGTCAACGACGACCCCGCGAACGACCCGGCCGACGACCGCGTCGTCTCGCACCTGTCGTCCACCGCCATCGCGGGCGGCACGGCGCACCCCGAGCTCAAGCTGATCGACGCCGGCTGAGCGCCGGGCCCACCGTGCTGACGCTCCACGTGCCGGAGACCGGCGACGCCGTCCTCGTCGCGGACGGGACGCTCGCCGCCGTCGGCCCGGCGGCGGAGCTGGCCGCGGCCCATCCCGGAGCCCGGGAGCGCCGCTGGGCCGGTGTCATCGGCCCGGGCCGCTGCGAACCCGACGCGGCCCGCCTGCTGGAGGCCGCCTACCACCCCGATCCCCGGGAGGCGGCCGAGCTGGGCACCGCGCCGCTGACCGGCCCGGCGCTCGCCGCGCTCGGGCCCCTGGACGCCGCCCGGTGGGGCGGCAGCGCCCGGCGCGGCCTCCAGCGGCTGCTGGCGCAGGGGGTGACGGCCCTCGTCGGCCCGTTCGACCGGGCGCCGGTCCGGACGGCGGTCCGCCGCTCGGGCCTGCCCGTCCTGCCGGAACCCGTGGCGCCGAGGCTGACGGTCGGCGGCCCCGCGCACTTCACGGTGAGCGCGCCGGACGGCACCTGCCGCGCCGCCGTCCTGGCCGGCCGCATCGTGTACCGCGGCCGCTGAGGAACGCCGGCCGCCCGTCCGCCCGTCCGCTCAGAACGCCGCCCGGCCGCCCGCCCGTCCCGCCGCCGACGGCGCGCCCACCGGGCCTGCGGCACCCCCGGCGCCGGGCCGGGCCGGGGAGGGTGAACAATGGCCGTGTGACGCGCGCCAGCCTGGAGAAGCAGCCCCACGACGTCGCCGCGATGTTCGACCGGGTCGCGGCCAAGTACGACCTCACCAACGACGTCATCTCGCTGGGCCAGGCCCGGCTGTGGCGCCGTGCCGTGGCGCAGGCGGTGGCCGCGCGCCCGGGCGAGCGGGTGCTCGACCTCGCCGCCGGGACGGGAACGTCCTCCCTGCCGTTCTCGCGGGCCGGCGCCTACACCGTCCCCTGCGACTTCAGCACCGGCATGTTGGGCGAGGGCAGGCAGCGCCGCCCCTGGCTGCCGTTCACGGCGGGCGACGCCACCCGGCTGCCGTTCCGTGACGGCGCCTTCGACGCCGTCACCATCTCCTTCGGCCTGCGCAACGTGCAGGACACCCAGGCCGCGCTGGGCGAGATGCTCCGGGTGACGCGGCCCGGCGGCCGGATCGTCGTGTGCGAGTTCAGCCAGCCCGTCCTGGGGCCGCTGCGCACCCTCTACACCGAGTACCTGATGAAGGCGCTGCCGCCGATCGCCCGGACGGTGTGCTCCAACCCGGACGCGTACGTGTACCTCGCCGAGTCCATCCGCTCCTGGCCCGACCAGCCCCAGCTGGCCCGGCGGTTGCAGCGGGCGGGCTGGTCCGGCGTCGCGTGGCGCAACCTGACCGGCGGCATCGTCGCCCTGCACCGGGGAACGAGGCCGGGCACCACGCCCTGACCCCGAAGCGGCCGGGCGCGCCGCATAGACTTCCCGCACCAGTGCCCTCATCCCCGGGAGTCCTCGTGGCGGAACCGCAGTCGAAGCCGGCCTCGGAGCACCAGGCCGATGTGATCGTCGTCGGGGCGGGGCCCGCCGGGTCCACGACCGCGTACCATCTGGCCCGTTCGGGGCTCGACGTCCTGCTGCTGGAGAAGACGGCGTTCCCGCGCGAGAAGGTCTGCGGCGACGGCCTCACCCCGCGCGCCGTCAAGCAGCTCGTCGCCATGGGGATCGACATCTCCGAGGAGGCCGGCTGGCTGCGCAACAAGGGCCTGCGCATCATCGCGGGCGGCCAGCGCCTCCAGCTCGACTGGCCGGACCTGGCGAGCTACCCCGACTACGGACTCGTCCGCAAGCGCGACGACTTCGACGAGCAGCTGGCCCGGCAGGCCGAGAAGGCCGGGGCGCGGCTGTACGAGCGCTGCAACGTCGGTGACCCGATCCTGGACGCCGCCGGGCGCATCACCGGCGTCGAGGCCAAGCTCGGCGAGGACCGGCGGCCCGCCGTCTTCCGCGCGCCGGTCGTCGTCGCCGCCGACGGCAACTCCACCCGGCTGTCGCTGAAGATGGGCCTGCACCGTCGTGAGGACCGCCCGATGGGCGTCGCGGTGCGCACGTACTTCACCTCGCCCCGGCACGACGACGACTACCTGGAGTCGTGGCTGGAGCTGTGGGACCGCCGGGGCGCCGAGGACCGCCTGCTCCCCGGCTACGGCTGGATCTTCGGCATGGGCGACGGCACGTCCAACGTCGGCCTCGGCATCCTCAACAGCTCCAGCGCCTTCCGCGAGCTGGACTGGCGCGAGGTGCTGAAGGCGTGGTGCGCCTCCATGCCCGAGGAGTGGGGCTACACCCCCGAGAACATGACGACGCCCATCCGGGGCGCCGCCCTGCCCATGGCCTTCAACCGCAAGCCGCACTACACGCGCGGCCTGCTGCTCGTCGGCGACGCGGGCGGCCTGGTGAACCCGTTCAACGGCGAGGGCATCGCGTACGCCATGGAGTCCGGGGCGATGGCGGCCGACGTCGTCGTGCAGGCGCAGTCCCGGCAGACCGCGCTCCAGCGCGAGCGGGCCCTGCGGCACTACCCCAAGGTGCTCGCCGACACCTACGGCGGCTACTACACGCTCGGCCGGGCCTTCGTGAAGCTCATCGGCAACCCGAAGGTCATGAAGCTCGCCGCCGAACGCGGCCTGTCGCACCCGCTGCTGATGCGCTTCACCCTCAAGCTGCTGGCCAACCTGACCGACCCCACCGGCGGCGACGCGATGGACCGCGTCATCAACGGCCTCTCCAGGGTCGCCCCCCGCGCCTGAGCGCGCCCGCCCCGCACACCGGTAAGCGGCGGCCTCCCCGTGCCGTCGCCGGGTGGCCGCCGCTTCGGCGTCCGTCAGCCCTCGAAGCGGCGGCGCGCGTCCTCGATGTGCCCGAGGTGCCGCTGGGTCCAGTCGCACAGGGCGTCCACGGTGGCACGCAGCGCCCGGCCCGGCTCGGTGAGGGTGTACTCGACCCGAGGGGGAACGGTGGGGTGCACCGTCCGGTCGACGAGGCCGTTGCGCTCCAGCATGCGCAGGTTCTGGGTGAGCATCTTGTGGCTGACGCCCGCCACCTCGTCCCGCACCTCGCTGAAGCGCAGCGTGCGCTCACCGAGCGCTTCGATGATCAGGAGCGCCCACTTGTTGGCGACGTCCGAGAAGATCTCCCGGGCGAGTGAGTCGGCGCGCCTCAGGTCCGCGTCCTCGGGCAGGTCCTGGCGCTGCTGCGTGGTCACCATGAGGTTCCTCCGTCACCTGAAAGTGCGTTCTTCCAGGTCGACGGTAACTCTCCTAGGGTTTCTCAGTAACCAATGGAGAGCACTACAGAAGGGCGTGGCACATGGCCACCACGATCGACGCCTTCCACCGCAACGTCCCGGCGGAGAGCGGTTTCGGCTACGCGCAGGCCGTCAGGTCCGGCGCTCTCATCCACGCCTCGGGACAGTTCTCGTACGACGACGCGGGTGAGTTCGTCCACGCGGACGACTTCGCCGCCCAACTCGCGCAGACCTACGTCAACATGGACGCGATCCTGGAACACTACGGGGCCACCCGGAACCAGATCGTCTCCCAGACCGTGTACGTCGTCGGTCTGCGGCAGAACGGCGCGGCGCTGATGGCGGGGAACCCGGCGTACTACGGCGACCACCGCCCCGCCAACACCGTCCTCGGTGTCACGGAGCTGGCCTTCGCAGGTCAGTTCGTCGAGATCGGTTTCGTCGTCGACACGACGCTGCCGGCCTGAGCGGTCGCGTGGGCCGGACGAGCCGGGAACCTCTCGGGAGACCGGCTCGGGCAGGGAGGCGCACACGGGGTGCCTCCCTGCCCGGTGGTGGATCAGAGGACGCGGACCGCTCCGGTCGGCATGTCCCAGCTCATGTCCCGCTCGACGACGCCCGTCGAGGAGTTCTGGGCGCCGACGAACTTGCCGTCGCCGACGTAGATGGCGACGTGGTAGGCGCTGCCCGCGCTGCCCCAGTACAGGATGTCCCCGGGCTGCACCTGGCTCAGCGGGACCTGCGTACCGGTCACGGACTGGTCCTGCGAGATCCGCGGCAGGTCGATGCCGACCTGGCGGAACGCGGCACCGGTGAGGCCGGAGCAGTCGTAGGCGCTCGGGCCGGTGGCGCCCATGACGTAGGCCTTGCCCACCTGGGCGCGGGCGAAGTTGACGACGGCGGCGGCGCTGCCGGTGGCGTTCGACGGCGCGGGCGCGGGCGCGCTCGTCGTACTGGGGGCGTCGGGGCGCTCACTGCTGCGGGACGCCGTACGCCGCTCCTCGGCGCGCTCGGCCGCCGCGCGCTCGGCCTCCTCGGCCTCGGCGGCCTCCTCGGCGGCCTTCTTGGCCGCCGCCTTGCGCTTCGCCTCGGCCTTGGCCTCGGCCTTCTCCCTGGTCTCCGCCGCCGCCTTCCTGGCGCCTGCGGCCGCCTGCTCCTTCGCCGCTTCCACGTCGTACTGGATGGCGATGGTCTGCGTGGCGTGGGCGGCCTCCGCGGCGCCCGCGCTGAGGACACCGCTCAGCGTCGGCATCTCGACCGTGCTGTCGGCCGCGGACGCCTGGCTCGCGGCGGACGTCGGCGAGGCCGCACCGGTCACCGCGAGGGTCGTGAAGACGCCACCGGCAACACCCGAGCGGATCAGCGTGTTCCGAGAGGAACGCCGGGGTTTCCGGTGGCTTCGTATGTGAGCGTTCGAGGACATGAGGAAAGGGCTACCAGGCGTCCGACGTTCCGCTCAAGCGTCGTGTTCTGCACCACAGGTCCCGAGGCGACGCCCGTTTCGCGGCATTTGATCCGGCGTCAGGGGTCTGCGGGAGGCCGCTTCATGTCCGACTACGGGTCCACGACCACGCAGTTGTCCGCTTTGTCGGCAGCCGGTGCGGGCCTAGCATGTCTCAGCCCGATAACGCCAATATGACGGTTGTCGCCGAGCAGGTTTAGTGACCCAGATCACAGGGTGGGGCGCGGTGGCCTTGCCTCCAACTGCACCAAACGGACAATGCGTCGAATCCCGTCAAGCGGCACACTTCGTGCGCGTGTGGGCAGTCCTGACGTCGCGTCAGTGCCGCTCCGCCCGCCGGGCGCCACGCGAACCGGTACCTGTGGACGACGTCCCGGCGCAATCCTCGGACTTTCGAAGGACTCCGGGGCTCCACGGCGATGCCTACGCTCCTCGCATGAAGAAGACCCTCGGCCTGGTGGCCGTCGTCCTCGTCGTCGGCGGCGCCAGCGGGCTGCTGCACGAATGGCTCGGATGGTGGCGGCTGTTCGGTTTCCTCCGCTTCCTTGAGCCGGACGGCTACGAGGTCCACGCCGACGTGGTGCTCATCGCCCTCGGTCTCGTCGCCGGTGCCGCCTCCGAGCGCCTTCCGTCATAGGTCTGGAGTGACGGCCCCGCACGGGGGCCGTGAACCTCAGCCGGTGGGGCGCCGTCCGTCGCTGTCCTGGCGGAGCCGGTCGACCCGGTCGGTGAGGGCGTCGACGCGGGCGGCGAGCTCGGGGTGGCGGTCCTGGAGGAGGGCCCCGGCGTCGGTGAGCGGCGCGACGAGACGTGCCGCGTCGTCCTCGGCCAACGCGTCGGCGAGGCGGGTCACGGGGGAGTGCGGCCGGGCGGGCAGATCGGTGAGGGCGGTGACCTGCCCGGCGAGTTGCCGCAGCTCGGCGGCGTTCGCGCGGGCCCACGTCGTGACGGTGCGGTTCGCGGCCCGTCGGTCGCGGGTGGCCTGCACCCGCTCCTCGCCGGTGCTGCCCGCCGCGCCGGGGCGGACGCGCAGGTAGCGGCGCTCGGCGGCCTGCCTGCTGGCGACGCCGAGCGGGCGGGCCAGGTCGGCCCAGCTGGCCCCGGCGTCGCGGGCCGCCTCGATGAGCCCGGCCTCCCATCCGGCGAGCTGCGTGCGCAGCTCGCGCAGCAGGAGCAGGGCGGCCAGCGCCTGTTCGGAGCTCGTCAACCCCGCGTCGTGCCCCTCGCCGGGTCGGTGCGCGTGCGCCGTGCGCAGTGTGGCGTCGATCGTGCTCAGCGCTTCCACGGCGGCCGGGAAGGAGGTGGGTGCGCGGCGCTGGTGCGGGGCGTGTTCGTCGGCAGGTCTCATCGGAACCCCTGGTGCGTCGTCGGTGTCATCCGGTGGACGGCATCGTAGGCGGTCATCCACCGGGTGACAGGGTGCGATGTCATCCATCGGATGACGTCGTGAGTTGTCATCATTCGGATGACATGGTACAAGAGAAAGCAAGAACAGCGCATTGGCACTCACGTGGCGATGGAGGTGCAGACGATGTTGATGCGCACCGACCCCTTCCGCGAGCTCGACCGGCTCACCCAGCAGTTCATCGGTACCGCCGGGACGTGGTCCCGCCCGTCGGTGGTCCCCATGGACGCCTACCGGGAGGGGGACGAATACGTGATCGCGCTCGACCTTCCCGGCGTCTCCGCCGAGGCGATCGACATCGACGTCGAGCGGAACATGCTGACGGTCAAGGCCGAGCGCCGCCCCGCCGTCAACGGCGACGACGTCCAGATGGAGCTGTCGGAGCGGACGTTCGGGGTGTTCTCGCGCCAGGTCGTCCTCGCGGACACGCTGGACACCGAGCGCATCAAGGCGGACTACGACGCCGGCGTGCTGACCGTACGCATCCCGATCGCCGAGCGGGCCAAGCCCCGCAAGATCACCATCGGTGAGGGATCCGGGCGCAAGCAGATCAGCGGCTGAGCCGGCGACGTCGACCGGTGGCGGGAGCGCGGGGTCCCTCCCCGACGGTGCTTGACGGGTCCCGACCCTCCCGCCGCCGCCCCGAGGAGGTGGCGTGGTGGTGATGCGAGTGGAGGCGTTCCTCGACCAGGTGCGGGAACGCGGTGAGTACGGCACACGTGAGGAGGCCGACCGGGCGTCCCGCACCGTCCTGGCCCTGCTCGGGGCGCACCTGGTCGGCGAGGTCCGGTCCGAGTTGGCCGCCCGGCTCCCGGAGACCTTCTCGATCATTCTGCTCAATCCGCTCCAGGCGTCGGAGCCGCTGTCGGCGGAGCGGTTCGTCCGCGCCACGGCGGCGTGGATCGAGGGAGCCACCGAGAAGACGGCGGCCTGGGACGTCGGCGCCGTCCTCAGCGTGGCCGCCGACGCGGCGGGGGAGGAGCTGACCCGCCGCATCCTGCTGCAGCTCCCGCCCGGCTACGACGTCCTCCTCGGACGCCCACAGCGCTAGGGCGTGTTTCGAAAGTCCCGTCTGGCTGGGGGCGTCTGGCACGCACGCTCGCGGCGTTGTCGGTCGTCAGCGCAGCCCGCTGCGCTTTCCTCCCTCCGCCTTGCGATCGCACGCACCAGACGCCCCCAGCCCCGCCCTTCGGGCGGACGACGCTACTTTCGAAACACGCCCTAGCCGTACCGGCCCGTCCTCCGGACGGGCCGGCGTCCGGGCCCGAGACGACCCATCGACCAGAACGACCAGAGAGGAACGAGTCACCGATGCTCACCCAGCGGCAGCCGTCCGGTACGGAACGGGCCGTCACCTACGCCCAGCTCCTGGAGCACGTGCGGTACGAGGGGGCGTACCCGACGCGCGAGCGGGCCGAGGAGGTCCTGCGCGCCGTGCTGTCCGCGTTGGGCCGGCAGCTCTCCGGTGACATCCGGGACGACCTGGCCGCCTGCCTGCCCCGTGCGGCGGGCCGCGTCCTGAGCGGGGAGATACCCGACACCGTGCCCCTGACGGGTTCGTCCTTCGTGTACGACCTCGCCACCCGCACCGGTGGCACCCCGGCGACGACGCGTTGGGACGCCGGCACCGTCCTCGCCGCCGTCGGCCGCCTCGCCGGGGACGACCTGCTGGACCGCGTCCTCGCCCGCCTGCCGCGCGGCTACGCCCTCCTCTTCGGCCGCGCCGAACTGACCACCGCAGCCTGACCCGGCCGTCACCACGGCGGCGCCACCGGTGCGGCCTTCGGCGGACTGGCTATCGGTGGTGGTGGGGGTCCGCCGGGGTGGTCAGCAGCAGCCGCGTCCGGGGCGGCCGTCACACGCGTCGGACTCGGCACCGGCCGCCGGCGCGGTAGCCCCGGCGGGGGCCGCGCAGCAGCCCTTGCCCCGCCAGGCGTCGCGGCCTTCCCTGACCGCGACGGCGGCGATGACGAGGGCGGCGACGGGGTCGGCCCAGGACCAGCCGAAGGCGGCGTTGAGGATCAGGCCGAGCAGCAGCACGGCGGACAGATAGGTGCACAGAAGCGTCTGCTGGGAGTCGGCGACCGCGGAGGCGGAGCCGAGTTCGCGGCCTGCCCTGCGCTGCGCCGCGGACAGGAACGGCATGATCGCGAGCGACAGGGCCGCGATGACGATGCCGAGGACCGACCGTTCCGCCTCCTCGGTGCCGGCCAGTGCGCGGACGGCGGCGACGGTGACGTACGCGGCGAGCGCGAAGAACGACACCGCGATGATCCGCAGGGCGCGCTGCTCGCGCGCCTCGCGGACGGCGTGGTCGCGGGCGGAGAACTGCCAGGCGACCGCGGCGGCGGAGGAGACCTCGATGATCGAGTCGAGTCCGAAGCCGATCAGTGCGGTGGAGGAGGCGATCGTGCCGGCGGTGATCGCGACGACCGCCTCGACCACGTTGTAGGTGAGGGTCGCGGCGACCAGCAGCCGTATCCGCCTGGTGAGTGCCTCGCGGCGGCTCGGCGAGGGACCGAGGGATATCGCTGTCTCAGCGATCATGGTCAGCAGCAGCCCTTCGCCTCGGCGTCGGTGCACGTCCGGTCGGTCTCGACGGCCACCACGGCGGCGCGCAGGTCGTCCAGCGCGTGGCCGAGACGTACGTCCGCGAGCTCGTAGCGGGTGCGGCGCCCGTCCGGAACGGTGACGACCAGGCCGCAGTCGCGCAGGCACGCCAGGTGGTTCGACAACCGGCTCCGCGAGACGTCGAGCGCGTCGGCGAGGTCGGCCGGGTAGGCAGGGGCTTCGCGCAGGGCGAGCAGGATGCGGCAGCGGATCGGGTCGGCGAGCGCGCGGCCGAACCGGGCCAGCACCTCGATGTCGGAGGCAACAGTCAGCACATGCAGGACAGTACGCGTTGTCCTGAATTCAGGAAAGTATGAACTGTTGGGAGCTGTGAGGGGTGTCGGCTAGCACGTCGGGGTGTCCATTGCGAATTTGGATGGCCGGGTCATTCTTTGCTAGGCGGGTGCCCCCGGAGCTGCACGGGGAGGCGCGTGCATGACTCCCCGTGCGCGTTCGCAGGCTTTGCGTGTGCTGATCCTGGCGGTGGTGATCACCGGTGCGGCGTGCGGGTGTTGAGGATCACAAAGACGGGGTCGGCCCCGTGTCGCATGTCACAGAGGCCGGGGCATAGGATGCAGGCACTCGGACTTGTGAACTGCCTCACAATCGCACGAGCGGACAGGCTAGTCATCCCGGACCCTGATCAGCGGAGGTCGTACAGCTGATGAGCACCTCAACGTCACACGCACCTGGCCGCGAAACCACCGAGGGGACGGTCTACACGGTCACGGGCGGGGACTGGGACGACGTCGTCCAGGGCGTCCAGAAGAACGACGACGAGCGGATCGTCGTCAACATGGGTCCCCAGCACCCGTCCACTCACGGCGTGCTCCGCCTGATCCTGGAGATCGACGGCGAGACCGTCACCGAGTGCCGCTGCGGCGTCGGCTACCTCCACACCGGGATCGAGAAGAACCTCGAGTACCGCACGTGGACCCAGGGGTCGACGTACGTGACGCGCATGGACTACCTGACCTCGTTCCACAACGAGGCCGCCTACTGCATGTCCGTGGAGAAGCTGCTCGGCATCGAGGACCAGATCCCGGACCGGGCGACGATCATCCGCGTCCTGCTCATGGAGCTCAACCGGATCAGCTCCCACCTCATCGCCATCGCCACCGGCGGCATGGAGCTGGGCGCCACCACGGTGGCGGTCTTCGGCTTCCGCGACCGGGAGATGATCCTCGACCTCTTCGAGCAGATCACCGGCCTGCGGATGAACCACGCCTTCATCCGGCCCGGCGGGCTGGCGCAGGACCTGCCGCCCGGCTCGGTCGACGCCATCCGCGAGACGGTGAAGACCCTCCGCAAGAACTCCGGCGAGTTCGACACCCTCGCGACCAACAGCCCGGTCTTCAAGGCGCGGTTGCAGGACATCGCCTACCTGGACCTCGCGGGCTGCATGGCGCTCGGGCTCACCGGCCCGGTGCTGCGCTCCACGGGCCTGCCGCACGACCTGCGCAAGACCGCGCCCTACTGCGGCTACGAGACGTACGACTTCGACGTCCCGACCACCGACACCTGCGACGCCTACGGGCGGTTCCTCATCCGGCTCGAGGAGATGCGGCAGTCGCTGCGGATCGTCGAGCAGTGCCTGGACCGGCTGGAGCCGGGCCCGGTGATGGTGGGCGACAAGAAGATCGCCTGGCCCGCCCAGCTCGCGCTCGGCCCCGACGGCCTCGGCAACTCCCTCGACCACATCCGGCAGATCATGGGCACCTCCATGGAGTCCCTGATCCACCACTTCAAGCTGGTCACCGAGGGGTTCCGGGTACCGCCGGGCCAGGCGTACATCGCGGTGGAGTCGCCGAAGGGCGAGCTCGGCGTGCACACCGTGAGCGACGGCGGTACCCGGCCCTACCGGGTGCACTTCCGCGACCCGTCCTTCGCCAACATGCAGGCCATCGCCGCGATGGTCGAGGGCGGCCAGATCGCCGACGTCATCGTGACGATCGCCTCCGTCGACCCCGTGCTGGGCGGCGTCGACCGCTGAGCCCGCGCCGGGAGGCCGCGGCCGACGTCCGGTTCAGGCCGTACCGTCGGCCGCGGCCTCCAGCGCGGCGACGTCGAGCTTCTTCATGCCCAGCATCGCCGTCATCGCGCGGTCGGCCCGCGCGCGGTCCGGGTCGGCCAGCAGCTCCTCCAGCCGGCGCGGTACGACCTGCCAGGACAGCCCGTAGCGGTCCTTGAGCCACCCGCAGGGCCCTTCCTCCCCGCCCTCGGACAGCTTCGTCCAGTAGTGGTCGACCTCTTCCTGGTCGGCGCAGTCGATCGAGAGCGAGATCGCCTCGTCGAAGGTGAACTCGGGGCCGCCGTTGAGGGCGACGTACCGCTGGCCGTCCAGTTCGAAGTCGACGGTGAGCACGGTGCCGGCCGGCCGCGGACCGGCCTCGCCGTAGTAGGCGACGTCGGTGATCCGGGAGTTCGGGAAGACCGAGCAGTAGAACTCGGCGGCCTCCTTGCCCTGGGTGTCGAACCACAGGTTGGGGGTGATGCGCGGCATGGGTGTTCTCCTTCCGTACGGTCCGGGACGGCCGGTGGCGGTCCCACACCGGTACTGACGCCGGACGCCCCGGAAACTCATCGCGCCGCCCGACGCCCCGGGCGGCGCGATGAGTCTCCGGGGCGGTGGGTTGTGCGTGCGTGCACAAGGGAGTCGTGCCGTCACGGAACGGCACCCCGCCCGTCTCTCGCGCCTCGGTCGGGTCCGCGTCGCTAGCACGGGACGCTGTCCATTGCGAATTTGCATGGACGGCACATGTTTTGCTAGCTCAAACTCTTTCAACCTGCGGCGAAGCCTGCAAAAATTACCTGCAGTGACCGTTCACGGGCTTCGCGTGCGAACACGGACCGTGGGTCCAACCGCTGATCGATCACCGGGTGTTGAAGATCACAAAGTCAGTCCTGTACCCCGTGTCGCATGTCACAGAGGCAGAGGCATAGGATGCACCCACTCGGGCTTGTGAACTGCCTCACAATTGCACGATCTCTGCAACCCCTCGGGGTGGGGAGCGGGCCCGCAGCGGACCCCAGCTAGTCATCGGCGACTGGAAGGAGCGAGGTGCGGTGAACGCCTACGTGCCCATCCTCGTGCTCGGAGCCCTAGGCGCGGCCTTCGCGGTGTTCTCCGTGGTGATGGCCTCGATCATCGGACCCAAGCGCTACAACCGCGCCAAGCTGGAGGCGTACGAGTGCGGCATCGAGCCCACTCCCATGCCGGCCACCGGCGGGCGCTTCCCGGTGAAGTACTACATCACCGCGATGCTCTTCATCGTCTTCGACGTCGAGATCGTCTTCCTCTACCCCTGGGCCGTCCACTTCGACGCCCTCGGGATGTTCGGCCTCGTCCAGATGCTGATCTTCGTCGGCCTCATCGGCGTCGCCTACGCCTACGACTGGCGCCGGGGAGGTCTGGAGTGGGACTGACCAGCACACATCTCGGGCCGGCGGACAACGGATAGGGGATCGGTATGGGAATCGAGGAGAAGCTGCCGAGCGGCTTCCTGCTCAGCACCGTCGAGAAGGCAGCGGGGCTCGCCCGCAAGTCCTCGGTGTTTCCGGCGACGTTCGGGCTCGCCTGCTGCGCGTTCGAGATGATGACCGCGGGCGCCGGCCGGTACGACCTGGCCCGCTTCGGCATGGAGGTCTTCCGCGCCTCGCCGCGCCAGGCGGACCTCATGATCGTCGCCGGCCGGGTGAGTCAGAAGATGGCCCCCGTCCTGCGGCACGTCTACGACCAGATGCCGAACCCCAAGTGGGTCATCTCGATGGGCGTGTGCGCCTCTTCGGGCGGGATGTTCAACAACTACGCCATCGTGCAGGGCGTCGACCACATCGTGCCGGTCGACATCTACCTGCCCGGCTGCCCGCCGCGCCCCGAGATGCTGATGGACGCCATCCTCAAGCTGCACGAGAAGATCCGGGACGAGAAGCTCGGCGTCAACCGCGAGCAGGCGGCCCGTGAGGCGGAGGAAGCAGCTCTCAAGGCGCTCCCGACGATCGAGATGAAGGGTCTCCTGCGGTGACCGACGACCAGCACCCCGAGGACGCCGGCGCCAACGGCGCCTCCGTACCCGCCGCCCGCACCGACGCCGGTGACGTCATCGGCGTCCGGCGCGGCATGTTCGGGCCCAGCGCCGGGGGCGACACCTCCGGTTACGGCGGCCTGGTGCGCACCGTGCGGCTGCCCGGCGCGGCCACCCGCCCCTACGGCTCCTACTTCGACGAGATCGCCGACGAGCTCGAGGGCGCCCTGGACGAGCAGGGCCTCGTGCCGTCGAACGTCATCACCAAGACCGTCGTCGACCGGGACGAACTGACCTTCCACATCGAGCGCGAGTACCTCAAGGAGGTCTGCCGCATCCTGCGTGACGACCCGGCGCTGCGGTTCGAGCAGTGCAGCGGCGTCAGCGGGGTGCACTACCCGGGGGACCAGGGCCGCGAGCTGCACGCCGTCTACCACCTGCGCTCGCTCACGCACGCCAGCCGGGTCGTGCGGCTGGAGGTCAGCGTGCCGGACGGCGACCCCCACGTGCCGTCCGTCGTGGAGATCTACCCGACGAACGACTGGCACGAGCGCGAGACCTACGACTTCTTCGGCATCGTCTTCGACGGCCACCCCGCGCTGACGCGGATCATGATGCCGGACGACTGGCAGGGCCACCCGCAGCGCAAGGACTACCCCCTCGGTGGCATTCCCGTCGAGTACAAGGGCGCCCAGATCCCGGCGCCCGACCAGCGGAGGTCGTACAGCTGATGAGCAACATTCCGCAGGCCACTGAGATGGGAGGTGTCGACCGGTGAGCGACGTCAGCCTGGGCATGCCGCAGTTGCCCGCCCCGGACTACCCCGCCGACGTGCGCGCCCGGCTCGCCGCCGACGCCGAGGAGATCGTCGGACGGTATCCGGACAGCCGCAGCGCGCTGCTGCCGCTGCTGCACCTGGTGCAGTCCGAGGAAGGCCACGTGACCCGGACGGGGATGCGGTTCTGCGCCGAGACGCTCGGCCTGACCACCGCCGAGGTCACCGCCGTCGCGACGTTCTACTCCATGTACCGGCGCAGGCCGGGCGGGGAGTACCAGGTCGGCGTGTGCACCAACACCCTGTGCGCCGTCCTCGGCGGTGACGCCATCTTCGCCGCTCTCCAGGACCACCTGGGCGTCGGCAACGGGGAGACGACGGAGGACGGCGCCGTCACGCTCGAACACATCGAGTGCAACGCCGCCTGCGACTTCGCGCCGGTGCTGATGGTGAACTGGGAGTTCTTCGACAACCAGACCGTCGAGTCCGCCAAGCGCCTCGTCGACGAGCTGCGGGCCGGTGCCGAGGTGCGGCCGACGCGGGGTGCGCCGCTGTGCACCTTCAAGCAGACGTCCCGCATCCTGGCCGGCTTCCCGGACGAGCGCCCCGGCGCCACGGAGGCCACCGGCGGCGCGGGCCCCGCCTCACTGGCCGGACTCCGGCTGGCGAAGGGCGAGACGCCCGCGGGCCGCGTCGTCGGACCGCGCGCCGAGCCGGCACCGCCGAAGAGCGCCGCCGGTCCCGGCGGCACCCACCCCAGCTCGCACGACGCGCCCGAGCGGACGGCCGCCTCCGACCCGGCCCACCCCACCGGTCCCGTCCCGGGCCGGCCGGACCCGGCGGGCGCACCCGACGACCGGCGTGACGACCAGCGCGAGGAGGGGCGATGACGACCACGGAATCCGCCGAGAAGCTGCTCTCGCCCGTCCTGTCCGCCTTCTGGGACGAGCCGGAGTCCTGGACGCTGGACACCTACCGGCGGCACGACGGCTACCAGGGACTGCGCAAGGCCCTGGCCATGGACCCGGACGAGCTGATCGCCTACGTCAAGGACGCGGGGCTGCGCGGCCGGGGCGGCGCGGGCTTCCCCACCGGCATGAAGTGGCAGTTCATCCCGCAGGGCGACGGCAAGCCGCACTACCTCGTCGTCAACGCCGACGAGTCGGAGCCGGGCACCTGCAAGGACATCCCGCTGCTCTTCGCCAACCCGCACTCCCTCATCGAGGGCATCGTGATCGCCTGCCACGCGATCCGCTCGCACCACGCGTTCATCTACCTGCGCGGTGAAGTGGTGCCCGTGCTGCGGCGGTTGCACCACGCCGTCGCGGAGGCGTACGCCGCCGGATACCTCGGCAAGGACGCGCTCGGGCCCGGCAAGGACCTCGAACTCACCGTGCACGCGGGCGCCGGCGCCTACATCTGCGGTGAGGAGACGGCGCTGCTGGACTCCCTGGAGGGACGCCGGGGCCAGCCCCGGCTGCGGCCGCCCTTCCCGGCCGTGGCGGGCCTGTACGCCTGCCCCACCGTGGTGAACAACGTCGAGTCCATCGCCTCGGTTCCCGCGATCCTCGCCAAGGGCAAGGAGTGGTTCCGCTCGATGGGCAGCGAGAAGTCCCCGGGCTTCACGCTGTACTCGCTCTCCGGCCACGTCGCGAACCCCGGGCAGTACGAGGCGCCGCTGGGCGTCACCCTGCGCCAGCTGCTCGACCTGAGCGGCGGCATGCGCCCGGGCCACCGGCTGAAGTTCTGGACGCCGGGCGGTTCGTCGACGCCGCTGCTGACCGACGAGCACCTGGACGTGCCGCTCGACTACGAGGGCGTCGGCGCGGCGGGTTCCATGCTCGGCACCAAGGCGCTCCAGTGCTTCGACGAGACGACGTGCGTCGTGCGCGCCGTCACCCGCTGGACGGAGTTCTACGCGCACGAGTCCTGCGGCAAGTGCACACCCTGCCGCGAGGGCACGTACTGGCTGGTCCAGCTGATGCGCGACATCGAGGCGGGCAAGGCCGACATGGCCGACCTCGACAAGATCGCGGACATCGCCGACAACATCAACGGCAAGTCCTTCTGCGCCCTCGGCGACGGCGCGGCCAGCCCGATCTTCTCCTCCCTGCAGTTCTTCCGCGAGGAGTACGAGCAGCACATCACCGGCCGCGGCTGCCCCTTCGACCCCGCCCGGTCCACGGTGTGGGCCGACGGCACGGGTGCCGACGGCGACGACGACAACGCACACCTGGAGGTGAACGCGTGACCGTGACCACCGACGCCAAGACCTCCGGGGGCGGCGAGGCCGAGCGCCCGCCGGAGGAGATGGTGAGCCTGACGATCGACGGTGCCGAGATCAGCGTGCCGAAGGGCACCCTGGTCATCCGGGCCGCCGAACTGCTGGGCATCGAGATCCCGCGCTTCTGCGACCACCCCCTGCTCGACCCGGCGGGCGCCTGCCGCCAGTGCATCGTCGAGGTGGAGGGCCAGCGCAAGCCGATGGCCTCGTGCACCATCACCTGCACCGACGGCATGGTCGTCGCCACGCAGCTGACCTCGCCCGTCGCGGAGAAGGCGCAGCGCGGGGTGATGGAGCTGCTGCTCATCAACCACCCGCTGGACTGCCCGGTCTGCGACAAGGGCGGCGAGTGCCCGCTGCAGAACCAGGCGATGTCCACCGGCAGCGCCGAGAGCCGGTTCGAGGGCCGCAAGCGCACCTTCGAGAAGCCGGTGCCGATCTCCACACAGGTGCTGCTGGACCGGGAACGCTGCGTGCTGTGCGCCCGCTGCACCCGCTTCTCGAACCAGATCGCCGGCGACCCGATGATCGAGCTGCTGGAGCGCGGCGCCCTCCAGCAGGTCGGCACCGGCGAGGGCGACCCCTTCCAGTCGTACTTCTCCGGCAACACCATCCAGATCTGCCCGGTGGGCGCGCTGACGTCGGCCGCCTACCGGTTCCGCTCCCGCCCGTTCGACCTCATCTCCTCGCCCAGCGTGTGCGAGCACTGCGCGGGCGGCTGCGCGACGCGCACCGACCACCGGCGCGGCAAGGTCATGCGCCGTCTGGCCCAGGACGACCCGGAGGTCAACGAGGAGTGGATGTGCGACAAGGGCCGCTTCGCGTTCCGCTACGCCCAGCGCCCGGACCGCCTCACCCACCCGCTGGTGCGCAACGCCGAGACCGGTGAGCTGGAGCCGACGGACTGGCCCGCCGCGCTCCGGGCGGCGGCCGAGGGGCTCGCCGGGGCGCGCGGCCGGGCCGGCGTGCTGACCGGCGGCCGGCTCACGGTGGAGGACGCCTACGCCTACGCCAAGTTCGCCCGCGTCGCCCTCGGCACGAACGACGTCGACTTCCGGGCCCGCGTCCACAGCGCCGAGGAGGCCGAGTTCCTGGCCGCCCGGGTGGCCGGGCGCGGGGTGAGCCTGGAGGGCGCGGGCGTCACCCACCGGGGCCTGGAGGCCGCACCCGCCGTGCTGCTGGTCGGGCTGGAGGCGGAGGAGGAGGCGCCCGGCGTCTTCCTGCGGCTGCGCAAGGCGCACCGCACGAAGGGCCAGCGCCTCTACGCCGTCGCCTCGCACGCGACGCGGGGCCTGACGAAGGCCGGCGGCACGCTGCTGCCCGCCGCTCCGGGCACCGAGACGGAGTGGCTGGACGCGCTGGCGGGCGGCGTCGGCCTGGACGAGACGGGGCAGCGCGCGGCCGAGGCGCTGCGCGCGGAGGGCGCCGTCATCCTCGTGGGCGAGCGGCTGGCGGCCGTGCCCGGTGCGCTGACCGCCGTCGTGCGGACCGCGACGGCCACGGGCGCCCGGTTGGCGTGGATTCCGCGCCGGGCGGGTGAGCGCGGTGCGGTCGAGGTCGGGGCCCTGCCGGGGCTGCTGCCCGGCGGCCGTCCGGCGACGGACCCGCGCGCCCGGGAGGAGACGGCCGCCGTGTGGGGCGTCGCCGAACTGCCCCGCGCCGTCGGCCGCGACACCGGGCAGATCGTCGAGGCCGCCGCCAACGGCGAGCTGGCCGCGCTGGTGGTCGGCGGCGTGGAGGTCACCGACCTGCCGGACCCGGCCCGCGCGGTCGAGGCGCTGGACGCGGTCGGCTTCCTGGTCAGCCTGGAGCAGCGGCCCAGCGACGTCACGGACCGGGCGGACGTCGTCCTGCCGGTCTCCGCCGTCGCGGAGAAGTCCGGGGCGTTCCTGAACTGGGAGGGCCGGACGCGTCCGTTCGAGGCCGCGATCAAGCCGGACCAGATGACGCGCCGCTTCGTCTTCCCCGACGCCCGGGCGCTGACGATGCTGGCCGACGCCCTCGACGTCCACCTGGGCCTGCCGGACGTCCGCACCGCGCGCGCGGAACTGGACCGGCTCGGCGCCTGGGAGGGCGACCGGGCCGCCGACCCCGCCGCGTCCGGCAGCCCGCTGCCCGCCGCGGCGGCCGGGGAGGCCGTGCTCGCCGGGCACCGGATGCTGCTCGACCAGGGCCGGATGCAGGAGGGCGACGAGGCGCTGGCCGGCACCCGGCACCCGGCGCCGGCCCGGCTCTCCGCCGCCACCGCGCGGGAGGCCGGGGTCGCCGACGGCGACCTGCTCGCCGTCACCGGGCCGATCGGGACGGTGACGCTGCCGGTCGCGGTCACGCCGATGCCGGACCGGGTCGTGTGGCTCCCGCTCAACTCCACCGGCGGCGGGCTCGCCCGGGACACCGGGGCGCTGCCCGGTGAGCTGGTGCAGATCGCCGCGGCCGAGGGCGCCGCCCCCACCGAGGCACCGGAGGTGCAGTCGTGACCGCAGTCGTGGCCGCCGTCCTGCCGGAGCGGACGGGCGCGAGCAGCCCGTCCGTGCTGGCCGTCGAGGACCTGTCGATGTTCGGGCAGGACCCGCTGTGGCTGATCGCGCTCAAGGCGGTGTTCTGCTTCGCGTTCCTCATGCTGACGGTGCTGATCTCCATCGTCATGGAGCGCAAGGTCATCGCCTGGATGCAGCGGCGCATCGGGCCGAACCGGCACGGCCCGTGGGGCATGCTCCAGTCGCTCGCCGACGGCGTGAAGCTCATGCTGAAGGAGGACGTGATCGTCAAGGGGGCGGACAAGTTCGTCTACGTCCTCGCCCCCGTCCTCGCCACGATCCCCGCGTTCATGGCGTTCGCGGTGATCCCCTTCGGTCCGGCCGGGAACGAGGTGTCGATCTTCGGCACCCGGACGACGATGCAGCTGACGGACCTGCCCGTCGCCATCCTCTTCATCCTCGCCACCGCCTCCATCGCCGCCTACGGCACCGTGCTCGCGGGCTGGTCGTCCGGCTCGACGTACCCGCTGCTCGGCGGCGTGCGCGCCACGGCGCAGATCATCAGCTACGAGGTCGCGATGGGCCTCAGCTTCGCCGCCGTCTTCCTCTACTCCGGGTCGATGTCGACGTCGACGATCGTCGGGGCGCAGGCCGACACCTGGTTCGCGGTGCTGCTGCCGGTGTCGTTCGTCATCTACGCCGTGTCCATGGTGGGCGAGGCGCACCGGCACCCGTTCGACATGCCGGAGTCCGAGGGCGACCTGGTGGCGGGCTTCAGCACCGAGTACTCGTCGATCAAGTTCGCGCTGTTCATGCTCTCCGAGTACATCCACATGGTCACCGTCTCGGCGCTGGCCGTCACCCTGTTCCTGGGCGGCTGGCGGGCCCCGGCGCCGATCTCCACCGTGTGGGAGGGCGCCAACCACGGCTGGTGGCCGATGCTGTGGTTCTCCGTCAAGCTGCTGGCGCTGATGTTCTGCTTCGTCTGGCTGCGCGGCACGCTGCCCCGCGTCCGCTACGACCAGTTCATGAAGCTGGGCTGGAAGGTCCTCATCCCGGTCTCGCTGGTGTGGCTGATGCTCGTGGCCACCGTCCGGGCCCTGCGCAACGAGGGCTACGACTTCGGCGAGATCGTCCTGTGGGTCTCCGGCGGCATCATCGCGCTGCTGCTCGTGTCGTTCGTGGTGGACGTCTTCCGCGATCGGGGCGCCCGCGAGGCGGAGGCGGTGGCGGCCCGCGAGGCGGCCAAGCAGCGGTCCGATTTCGATCCCATGGCCGGCGGCTACCCGGTGCCGCCGCTGCCCGGCCAGTCCCTGCCACCCGTCCCGCGACGCCCCTCGCGCTGGGAGCGGGAGACCGCCTCCGTCGGAGCGGGCGCGCCGGAGGCGGGCGGGGCCGACAGCGAGAGCAAGGAGTCCGACGATGCCTAACCCCCTGGGCCCCGTGGCCGGCTTCGGCGTGACCTTCAAGGCCATGTTCAAGAAGCGGCTCACCGAGCAGTACCCGGAGTACAAGAAGCCCACCGCGCCCCGCTTCCACGGCCGCCACCAGCTCAACCGCCACCCCGACGGGCTGGAGAAGTGCATCGGCTGCGAGCTGTGCGCCTGGGCCTGTCCGGCGGACGCGATCTACGTGGAGGGCGCGGACAACACCGAGGAGGAGCGCTACTCGCCCGGTGAGCGCTACGGCCGCGTCTACCAGATCAACTACCTGCGCTGCATCCTGTGCGGGCTGTGCGTGGAGGCGTGCCCGACGCGGGCGCTCACCATGACGAACGAGTACGAACTCGCCGACCGCACCCGTGAGTCGCTCATCTACACCAAGGAGGAGCTGCTCGTCGGGCTGACGGAGGGCATGGTCGACTCGCCGCACGCGATCTTCCCCGGCATGACGGAGAAGGACTACTACCGGGGCCTGGTCACCGAGGCCGCGCCCGGCACCCTCCAGCAGGAGATCCACGACACGGGCATCCCGCAGTCGTCGGCGGACACCTTCGGACCGGACGAGCCCGCCTCCGCCGGCGCCTCGCCGGACGCCACGACGGCTCCCGGCGAGTCCACCGAGGGGGTGAAGCACCAGTGAGCACCGCAGCGACCGCAGCGAGTCTGCTCGCGGCCGACACCTCCACCGGCGAGGCCGTCCAGTTCTACGTGCTCGGCGTCCTCGCCGTCGCGGGCGCGCTCGGCACCGTCCTGCTGCGCCGGGCGGTGCACTCCGCGCTCTGCCTGGCCGGGACGATGGTGATCCTGGCGCTCTTCTACCTCGCCAACGGCGCCTACTTCCTCGGCGTCGTGCAGATCGTCGTCTACACCGGCGCGGTCATGATGCTGTTCCTGTTCGTGCTCATGCTCGTCGGCCGCACCACGGCCGACTCGCTGAAGGAGACGATCAAGGGGCAGCGCTGGCTGGCCCTGGGCTGCGCGCTCGGGCTGGCCATGCTGGTGATCGGCGGCATCGGCCAGGCCACGCTCGGCTCGGAGGCGTTCGTCGGCATCGGCGCCGCCAACGCCGAGTTCGGCGGCAACGTCCCGGGCATCGCCGAGCGGCTGTTCACCGAGTACGTCGTCGCCTTCGAGGTCACCGGCGCGCTGCTGACGATCGCGGCCGTCGGCGCCACCCTGCTCACCCACCGCGAGCGCACCGAGAAGGCCAGGACGCAGCGGGAGCAGGCGATCGAGCGGGTGCGGCTGAACCAGCACGTGCCCCCGCTGCCCGCCCCCGGCGTCTACGCCCGGCACAACTCCGTGGACCGTCCGGGCCTGCTGCCGGACGGGACACCGTCCGAGCTGACGGTCAACGAGACGCTGCGCGAGCGCGGCCAGCTCCGCGAGGTGGGTCAGGACCAGCTGGCCGAGGTGGCCGCCATCGACAAGCGCACCGCCGACCACCACGGCCGGGGCGAGGAGGCCCGTCAGTGAATCCCGTCAACTACCTCTATCTGGCAGCGCTGTTGTTCACGATCGGCGCCACCGGCGTCCTGATCCGGCGCAACGCCATCATCGTGTTCATGTCCATCGAGCTGATGCTGAACGCGGCCAACCTCACGCTCGTCGCCTTCTCCCGCATGCACGGCAACCTCGACGGTCAGATCATGGCGTTCTTCGTCATGGTCGTCGCCGCCGCGGAGGTCGTCGTGGGTCTGGCGATCATCGTGATGCTCTACCGCTCCCGTCACTCGGCCTCGGTCGACGACGCCAGCCTGATGAAGCTGTAAGGGGTACGTACCAGTGGATTCCTTGATCGGACTGCTCGTCGCGGCGCCCCTGCTCGGCGCGGCCGTCCTGCTGTGCGGCGGGCGAAGGCTGGACCGCACCGGGCACTGGCTCGGCACCGCGCTCGCGGCGACGTCCTTCGTCATCGGCGCGGTGCTGTTCTTCGACATGCTGGGCCGGGAGGGCGAGGACCGGGCGCTGCACCAGCACCTGTTCAGCTGGGTTCCGGTGCAGGGCTTCCAGGCGGACGTCGCCTTCCAGCTCGACCAGCTGTCCATGACGTTCGTGCTGCTGATCACCGGGGTCGGATCACTGATCCACCTGTACTCGATCGGCTACATGGAGCACGACGAGCGTCGCCGCCGCTTCTTCGGCTACCTGAACCTGTTCCTCGCGGCGATGCTGCTGCTCGTCCTCGCCGACAACTACCTGCTGCTGTACGTCGGCTGGGAGGGCGTGGGCCTCGCCTCGTTCCTGCTCATCGGCTTCTGGCAGCACAAGCCGAGCGCGGCGACGGCGGCCAAGAAGGCCTTCATCGTCAACCGCGTCGGCGACATGGGCCTGTCCATCGCGATCTTCCTGATGTTCACCACGTTCGGGACGTTCGCCTTCGGCCCGGTGCTGGAGAACGCCGACCGGGCCGGTGAGGGCACGCTCACCGGCATCGGGCTGATGCTGCTCCTCGCGGCCTGCGGCAAGTCGGCCCAGGTGCCGCTCCAGTCCTGGCTGGGCGACGCGATGGAGGGCCCGACGCCCGTCTCCGCGCTGATCCACGCGGCGACGATGGTCACGGCCGGCGTCTACCTCATCACCCGCTCCGGGGCGATCTTCGACGCGGCGCCGACCGCGCAGACCGTCGTCGTCACCGTCGGCGCGGTCACGCTGCTGTTCGGTGCGATCGTCGGTTGCGCGAAGGACGACATCAAGAAGGCGCTCGCCGGTTCGACCATGTCGCAGATCGGCTACATGGTGCTGGCGGCCGGGCTGGGCCCGATCGGCTACGCCTTCGCGATCATGCACCTGGTCACCCACGGCTTCTTCAAGGCCGGGCTGTTCCTCGGGGCCGGCTCCGTCATGCACGGCATGAACGACGAGGTCGACATGCGCAAGTACGGCGGCCTGCGCCGCTACATGCCGGTCACCTTCGTCACCTTCGGCCTCGGCTACCTGGCCATCATCGGCTTCCCGGGCCTGTCGGGCTTCTTCTCCAAGGACCTCATCATCGAGGCCGCCTTCTCGGCCGGCGGGGTGCAGGGCTGGGTGCTCGGCGGCGCGACGCTGCTGGGCGCGGGGCTCACCGCCTACTACATGACGCGCGTGATGATCCTGACGTTCTTCGGCGAGCCGCGCTGGAAGAACCGGCCGACGGCCTCGCCCGCCTCCCCGGACGTCGAGCCGGTGGCGCAGGAGCGCGGGGAGCACGCGGAACCGCACCCGCACGAGTCGCCGCGGTCGATGACGATCCCGATGATCGTCCTGGCCTTCGGCTCGGTCTTCGCGGGCGGCCTGTTCAACTGGGGCGAGGCGTTCGTCCACTGGCTGGAGCCGGTGACGTCCTTCGAGCACCCGCACCCGCCCATCCCCATCCCGGTGATCACGGCCGCGACCGTCACCATGATGCTCGTCGGCGTCGGTATCGCCTGGGCGCAGTACGGACGCCGTCCGGTGCCGGTCGTCGCTCCGCGCGGCTCGCTGCTCACCCGGGCGGCCCGCCGCGACCTGCTCCAGGACGACTTCAACCACGCCGTGTTCGTGAGCGGCGGGCAGCACCTGACCCGCAGCCTGGTCTACGTCGACCACACGGTCGTGGACGGTGCGGTGAACGGGACGGCAGCGGCCTTCGGCGGGCTGTCGGGCCGGATGCGCAAGCTGCAGAACGGCTACGCCCGCAGCTACGCGGTGTCGATGTTCGGCGGTGCGGCCGTGCTGGTCGCAGCCACCCTGCTGATGAGGGCGGTCTGATCCATGTCTGATATGTCATTCCCGCTGGTGACGGCCACAGCCGTGCTGCCCGCCGTGGGCGCGGTCGCCACGGCCGCCGTGCCCGCCGCCCGGCGGACCGCCGCGAAGTGGCTCGCGCTCGCCGTCTCGCTCGGCACCCTGGTGCTGGCGGGCTGGGTGCTGGCCGCCTTCGAGCCGGGCGGCGAGCGCTACCAGCTCACCGAGTCCTACGCGTGGATCGCCGACTTCGGCGTGCGCTACGAGGTCGGTGTGGACGGCATCGCCGCCGCCCTCATCGCCCTCACCGCGCTGCTGATCCCGTTCATCATCGCGGCCGGCTGGCACGACGCCGAGCCCGAGGACGGGGCGGACGGGGCGGACGGGGCGGACGGCACGGGCCGGCGATGGCGTCCCACGCAGGGCTTCTTCGCCCTCATCCTCATGGTCGAGGCGATGGTGATCATCTCCTTCGCCGCGACCGACGTGTTCGTCTTCTACATCTTCTTCGAAGCCATGCTCATCCCGATGTACTTCCTCATCGGCGGCTTCGGGGACCGGGCGCACGCGGCCGGTGAGGCGGAGGGCGCCAAGCAGCGCTCCTACGCCGCCGTCAAGTTCCTCCTCTACAACCTCGCCGGCGGCCTCATCATGCTGGCCGCCGTCATCGGCCTCTACGTCGTGACGGCCGACCAGCTCCCGGCGGGCACGTTCTCCCTCCAGCAGATCGCCGAGGCCCGCGCCTCCGGCGAGCTGGAGATGGCGACGAACACCGAACGGCTCCTGTTCCTCGGCTTCTTCCTCGCCTTCGCCGTCAAGGCGCCGCTGTGGCCGCTGCACACCTGGCTGCCGAACGCCATGGGGGAGTCCACCGCGCCGGTGGCGGTGCTCATCACCGCCGTCGTCGACAAGGTCGGCACCTTCGCGATGCTGCGCTTCTGCCTCGGCCTCTTCCCCGAGGCCAGCGCCTGGGCGACGCCCGTCGTCATCGTGCTGGCGCTGGTCAGCATCGTCTACGGGGCGCTGCTCGCCGTCGGCCAGCGGGACATCAAGCGGCTGGTGGCGTACGCGTCCATCTCCCACTTCGGCTTCATCATCCTCGGCATCTTCGCGATGACGAGCCAGGGCCAGAGCGGCGCGACGCTGTACATGGTCTTCCACGGCATCTCCACCGCCGCGCTGATGCTGGTCGCGGGGTTCCTCATCTCCCGGCGCGGCTCCCGGCTCATCGCCGACTACGGCGGGGTGCAGAAGGTGGCGCCGGTGCTGGCGGGCACGTTCCTGATCGGCGGGCTCGCCACCCTCTCGCTGCCCGGGCTGGCGCCGTTCGTCAGCGAGTTCCTCGTCCTCGTGGGCACGTTCAGCCGCTACCCGGCGGCCGGCATCGTGGCGACGGCGGGCATCGTCCTGGCCGCGATCTACGTTCTGCTGCTCTACCAGCGCACGATGACCGGCCCGGTCGACAAGCCGGAGATCGCGAAGATGCCGGACCTGCGGCCCCGCGAACTCGCCGTGGTGGCCCCGCTGATCGCCCTGCTGATCTTCCTCGGCGTCTTCCCGAAGCCGCTGACCGACATCGTCAACCCGGCGGTCGAGCACACGCTCTCGGACGTGCGTGAGACCGACCCGGAGCCGGAACTGCCCGCAGTGGAGGCCACGGAATGAGCGCGACCACCCTTTCCGGCGCGGCCGCCGCCGAGCCCGTCCACAGCCTGTGGACGGTCGCGGCCGAGGCGCCCTCGATCGAGTACGCCCAGCTGTCACCGACGCTGATCGTCCTCGGCGCCGCCGTCGTCGGCATCCTCGTCGAGGCGTTCGCACCGCGGCGCGCCCGCTACGGGGTCCAGGTGGCGCTGGCCTCCCTCGGCTTCGCCGGGGCCTTCGCCGCCGTGCTGGCGCTCGCCATGGGCGGGTACGCCACCGACAAGGCGGCCGTCGCCGGGGCCGGGGCCGTCGCGGTCGACGGCCCGGCGCTGTTCCTCCAGGGCGTCATCCTGCTGGTGGCGCTGGTGGCCGTCTTCACCTTCGCCGAACGCCGGCTGGAGCCCCGGGGCGGCGGCGGTCCCGTCGACTCCTTCGCCGCCCAGCCCGCCGCCGTCCCCGGCGGTGAGGGCGAGAAGGCCGCCGTCAAGGCGGGCTGGACGACGACGGAGATCTTCCCGCTGCTGCTCTTCGCGGTGGGCGGCATGCTGCTCTTCCCCGCCGCCAACGACCTGCTGACGCTGTTCATCGCGCTGGAGGTCTTCTCCCTCCCGCTGTACCTGCTGTGCGCGCTCGCCCGGCGCCGCCGGCTCCTCTCCCAGGAGGCGGCCGTCAAGTACTTCCTGCTGGGCGCGTTCTCCTCGGCGTTCCTGATCTTCGGCATCGCCCTGCTCTACGGCTACGCGGGCACCGTCTCCTACGCGGGCATCGCCGAGGTCGTCGAGGGCACGGTGCCCAGCCCCAGCGCGGCGCTGGCGGCCAGCATGTCCAGCGACGCGCTGCTGCTCATCGGCGGCGCGATGGTCGTCATGGGCCTGCTGTTCAAGGTCGGCGCGGTGCCGTTCCACATGTGGACGCCGGACGTCTACCAGGGCGCGCCGACACCCGTCACCGGCTTCATGGCGGCGGCGACGAAGGTGGCCGCCTTCGGCGCGCTGCTGCGCCTGCTCTACGTCGTCCTGCCCGGCCTGCGCTGGGACTGGGAGCCCGTCCTGTGGGGCGTGGCGATCGTCTCGATGCTGCTCGGCGCGGTCGTCGCCATCACCCAGACGGACGTCAAGCGGCTGCTGGCCTACTCGTCCATCGCGCACGCCGGGTTCATCCTCGCGGGGGTCGTCGCGACCTCGCCGGAGGGCGTCTCCTCCGTCCTCTTCTACCTGCTGGCCTACTCCTTCGTGACGCTGGGCGCGTTCTCCGTCGTGACGCTCGTGCGGGACGCGGGCGGCGAGGCGACGCACCTGTCCAAGTGGGCCGGGCTCGGGCGCCGTTCCCCGCTGGTGGCCGCCGTGTTCGCGGTGTTCCTGCTGGCCTTCGCGGGCATCCCGCTGACCTCCGGGTTCGCCGGGAAGTTCGCCGTGTTCAAGGCGGCGGCGGAGGGCGGCGCGGGCGCGCTCGTCGTCGTCGGCGTCATCGCCTCGGCCATCGCGGCCTTCTTCTACGTGCGCGTCATCGTCCTGATGTTCTTCTCCGAGCCCAGCCCGGAGGGCCCGACGGTGGCCATCCCCAGCGCGTTCACCACGGTCGCCATCGGCGTCGGCGTGGCCGTCACCCTCGTCCTCGGGGTGGCCCCGCAGTACTTCCTGGACCTCGCGGGTCAGGCGGGCGTCTTCGTCCGGTAGCGGGCGCGTCCGCCCCGGACACCACACGGCGGGAGCCGGGCACCACCCTGAGCGGTGGGTGCCCGGCTCCCGCCGTCGTGCGTGGCCCGTCAGCCCTGCGGCAGCAGGTCCTCCAGGCTGCCGAGGTCGGTCGGCATGTCCTTGGGCGCCTCGGCGACCCGGACGTAGGTGTCGGTGACGCCGCCGTTCCAGGCGACCTCCAGCTCCTCGCTGTCGACGTTCTCCACCGTGCCGCTGGCCCGGTCCTCCCCGCTGCCGTCGGGGCAGGTGAGGTCGAGCGTCGGCTTGTCGCCGTCCATCATCCGGCCGGTGCAGTTCGTGCCGCCGCGCACCAGGCTCACGCCGTCCGCGACGACCGTCAGCACGAACTCCTCACCGTCCGCCTCCGTGCTCCACACGCCCTGCACGGAGCCCGGCTGCTTCCCCGTCTCCGGGTCGGCGCCCGGGTTCTGCGTCTCCTCGGCGGCCGGCTTCTGGTCGCCGTCGTCGCCGCTGCCGCAGCCGCCGAGCACCAGCGTCGCGGCCAGGGCCGCCGCTGCCGCCGCCGTCATCCGGAGGGACGTGCGCATTGCTTCTCCTCGGTGAGCGTGGGAATGGCGTCAAGCTAGCAGGACCCGCCGCCGGGGAGCGTCAGCTCTCGGTCTCGGGCAGGTCGGGCAGGTCCGTCGGCATCTCGGAGGGGAACTCGGAGGGCAGCTCGGGCGTCTCGGCGATCTCCGGCGGCCTGCCGAAGGCGTACTCCTCGCCGCTCGCCCACTCGATCGTCAGCTCGCCGTCCGTCAGCCCCGTGACGGTCCCGCTGGTGAACTCCGTGCCGTCGCCCTCGCAGACCAGGCTCATCGTCATGGGGCTCGCGTCGGCGTCGATGGTGCCGGTGCAGGCGGTCTCGGCCGAGACCGTGATGCTCTCCTCGAAGACGCCGAGGATGATCGGCTTGTCGGCGTCCGCGACGGTGATCCAGCCGCCCTGGAGGGCGTCGAGGCCGACGTCCCCGCCCGCCGCGTCCTGCGACGCCTCCGGCGTGCCGGACGCCGTCGGCTCCGGCTCGCTGTTCCCGCCGTCGTCGTCGCTGCCGCCGCCGCAGCCCGTCATGAGCAGAGCCGACGCCGCCACGGCGGCGAACGTGCTCGCGATCCGCGCCCTGGTGCGCACGGTGCCTCCCCTTGCTTCGGTGATGCCTTCGGTGGTGCTCGTCAGTGCTCGGTGGTGCCTCGGTCGCGCCGTCAGCCGGTCCGGGACCCGGGGCACGGTGGTGGTCGCACCGCCCCCGGAGCCCGGACGTCGGCCGCTTCGGAAAATCGGCCAACAGTACCAATGCCGCCGGTCGCTCAGCCCTTCACGATGCGGCCGGCGACCTCGCCGAGCCCCACGCGCCCGCCGTCCGGGCCCGGCGCCCACGCGGTGAGCACGACCTCGTCCCCGTCCTCCAGGAACGTCCGCGTGCCGTCGGGCAGTTCGAGGGGGTTCTCGCCGGACCAGGTCAGCTCCAGCAGACAGCCGCGCTGGTGCTTCTCCGGGCCGCTGACCGTGCCGGAGGCGAACAGGTCACCGGGGCGCAGGGAGGCCCCGTTGACCGTCATGTGGGCCAGCTGCTGCGCCGCCGTCCAGTACATGGCGGAGAACGGCGGCTCGGCGATCACGTGGCCGTTGAGCGTGACGGTGATGCGCAGGTCGAAGCCGGCCGGGTCGTCGGCGTCGTCCTTCAGGTAGTCCAGCAGCGGGTGGGTGCGCTCCGGCGGCGCGACGCGCGCGGCGTCCAGCGCCTCCAGCGGCGTGATCCACGCCGACACCGACGTGGCGAAGGACTTGCCGAGGAACGGGCCGAGCGGCACGTACTCCCAGGCCTGGACGTCCCGCGCCGACCAGTCGTTCAGCAGGCACACGCCGAAGACGTGGTCGCGGAACGCCGACTGCGGCACCGGCTCGCCCAGCCGCGAGGGCGCACCGACGACGAAGCCGACCTCCGCCTCGATGTCCAGCCGCTGCGACGGCCCGAACACCGGCCCGTCCGGCGTCCGGCGCTGCCCCTGCGGGCGCGCCACGGGCGTCCCGGAGACGACGACGGTCCCCGCCCGGCCGTGGTAGCCGATCGGCAGGTGCTTCCAGTTCGGCGTCAGCGGCTCGCTGTCCGGCCGGAACATCTTCCCGACGTTCGTCGCGTGGTGCTCGCTGGCGTAGAAGTCGACGTAGTCGGCGACCTCGAACGGCAGGTGCAGGGTGACGTCGGCCAGCGGGACGGCCGTCAGCTCCGCCCGGCCCTCCCGCAGCCACGTCCGCAGATCGGTGCGCACGGCCGTCCACACGGCGCGGCCCGCCGCGAGCAGCGGGTTCAGGGTGGGAGCGGCGAGCAGGTCGGCGTGCGGGGAGCCCAGGGCCGCCGCCGCGGCGCCCAGATCCAGCACGGTGTCGCCGAGGCGCACGCCGATCCGGCGCCGCTCGGGGGCGTCGGCCGTCGTGAAGACGCCGTAGGGCAGATTGTCCGGCCCGTAGAGGTCCGCTGGGGTGTCAGCTGGCATGGAGGATGCCCTCGCCTTCGAGGTCGTCGCCGGTCAGGACCGGGCACAGGCTATCGACCGACGTGCCTCACGTGATCCTTATGTGACCGGATACGCTTCCGGTGAGAACGCGACGCAGACGTGTACCCCGCAGTAACCCGCGGTGACCAGGTGAAAGATCGTCCGCAGACAGGAGAACCCCCGTGACCGTCGTCGGGCCCTTCGGGCTGAGCGTGCGGGACAAGGCTCTGGAAGCCGATGTCCAGGCCGGGTTGTCCGCCGTCGAGCACGGCCTGATCGCGGCCACGAAGAGCGACGTTCCCCTGGTCACCGACGCCGCCCAGCACCTCGTCCGGGCCGGCGGCAAGCGCTTCCGTCCGCTGCTCACCCTCCTCGCCGCCCAGTTCGGCGACCCGCACGCCCCCGGCGTCGTCCCCTCCGCCGTCGTCGTCGAGCTGACCCACCTCGCGACGCTCTACCACGACGACGTCATGGACGAGGCCGAGGTCCGCCGGGGCGTCCCCAGCGCCAACGCCAACTGGGACAACTCCGTCGCCGTCCTCACCGGGGACTTCCTCTTCGCCCGCGCCTCCCACGTCCTCGCCGACCTCGGCCCCGAGGCCGTCCGCATCCAGGCCGAGGCCTTCGAGCGGCTCGTCACCGGCCAGATCCTGGAGACGGCGGGCCCCCGCCCGGAGCAGGACCCCATCGACCACTACCTCGACGTCCTCGCGGGCAAGACCGGCTCCCTCATCGCCGTCTCCGCCCGCTTCGGCGGCCTGATGAGCGGCGCCGACGAGCGCACGGTCTCCGTCCTCACCCAGTTCGGCGAGCGCATCGGCGTCGCCTTCCAGCTCGCCGACGACGTCCTGGACATCGCCAGCGACGGCCACGAGTCCGGCAAGACGCCCGGCACCGACCTGCGCGAGGGCGTCGCCACCCTGCCCGTCCTCCACCTGCGGGCCCGGGCCGCGAGCGGCGGCTCCGCCGAGGACCGCGCCCTGGCCGAGCTGCTCGCGGGCGACCTCGACGACGACGCCCGGCACGCCGAGGCCCTCGCCGGGCTGCGCGCCCACCCCGCGCTCCAGGAGGCCCGCGCCTACACCGTCCGCTGCGCGGAGCAGGCCCGCGAGACGCTGGGCCCGCTCCCCGACTGCGCCGCCAAGGACGCCCTCTCGGCGCTCTGCGACGCCGTCGTGCACCGCGCGGGCTGACCGGGGCCCGCGCGGGCGTCTCCGGGCCCTACAGCGGACGTCCTACAGCGGATCGATCAGCTCCGTGGCCCGGAGCGTGGCGCTGCGGGCCACCACGTCCTCCGGATGCCGCGCCGCGACGTCCAGCACCGTGTCGGCCAGCTTGATCGCGTGCTCGTCCCCGTGCGCCGCCGCCCGGGCGAACAGCTCCTCGGCGCTCGCCGACCCCGGATGCGCCGCGCCCGCCGGACCCAGCGGACGGTAGGCGGCCGTCACCGCCGCCGACGCCGACCAGGCCGCCGCCAGCCCCGGCTCCCACAGCTCGCGCGGCAGGTCCGGCAGCGTCCGCAGCACGGCGTTCGGCGCCGTCGCGGCGTGCACCAGCATCACGGCGCTGCCGTGCGCGTGCGTGGCGTAGTACCGCACGGCGGCGTCCACCAGCTCCGTCAGCCGCCCCGGCACCGCGTCGGGGCCGCTGACGTCGCGGGCCGTCGGCCAGTCCGGCAGCTCCGTCAGCTGGTCGATCCGGTGGACGATGCCGCGACTCTGGTCCGCCACCGGCGGCACCGCCCGCAGCGCCTCGGCGGCGGCGTACGGCGAGGACACCAGCGCCAGGTCGGCGGGCAGCGGCTGGTACCGGGCGGCCCAGTACCCCAGGCCGTGCGCCAGCTCCCGCAGCCGGGGCGCGTTCTCCTCCGCCCGCAACCCCACGACGGCGTGCCCGACCCGGATCACCGGATGCGTCGCCCCCGCCGCGATGCCCGGCAGCAGCCGGGGCCACCACGTCGCCAGCACCGCCCGCCACGGCTCGCGGGGATCCGTCACGAGGAGCCGTTCGAAGTGGTCCAGCCAGTCGCCCAGCCGGCGCGGGTCACCCAGGGCGTCCACCCAGGCGTCGTCCCGGACGGCGTCACCGGACGCGGGCCGGTCCTCCAGCCGCGTCGTGTACCGGTCCAGCCAGCGGTGGACGCCGCCGCCCTCGCCCCGCCGCACCAGCGCCTCGACGGCCATCGGGCCGTGGTTGCTCAGCCAGTCGTCGAACTCCGGCCCCGTCGTGTGCAGGCGCTCCAGCGCCTCGTCCAGAACTCCCGTGGTGTCCATGAGGAAACGCTACGCGTAGGTAGCGCCCCAGGAAACGGCACCGTGAACGCGCGCCCCGTCAGCCCCGGACGGCGAAGCCCAGGAACGCCACCCACGACGTCGGACCGACAGTGCCAAGCTGGAGGCGCCGAGCGCGGCCTTCACAGAATGTTCCATCGCATTCGGCGGTCGTTGCGGCCCAGGCAGTCGATGCGGCGCTGGACTTCGGAGCGGCTTCCCGGGGCGTGGCGTACCTTCCGGGCATTGGTGGTGATCATGCGCAGTTCTCGGATCGCTGCGAGGACGGGGTAGCCGTCCCACCGGGTGATGTCCCAGCCGTAGGCTTCGGCGAACGCCTGGTAGTGGGCGTGGCCGTGGCCAAAACGTCGGCAGTGCACCTCGACGGTGACGGCATCCCATTCGGGTTGGCCGTGGGCAACGGTGTCCCAGTCGCACAGGACCGCTCCCGTTGGGGTGTGGAGGGCGTTGCGGTGCTGTGGGTCGCCTTGGATGACGCCTGGTGGGTGGGCCCACGTGACGTGGGTGAGGTCGCGTTCGAGGCGATCGGCATGGGTGGAGAGGCGGCGGATAGCGGTGGGGGGAAGCCAGGTGATGGCGGCCAGGGAGCGGCGTATAGAGGCGAGGTTGTCGTGCGGCGGCAGCTTCTGCGGGGGCGCGGGGAGGGTGTGGAGGGCGCGCAGGGGCCGGGCGAGGTGCTGGGCCGGGACGGGGTGGTCGGGTTGGGGGAGGTAGGTCCAGAAGGTCAGGCTCTGGTTGTCGACGACGATTGGCTGGTCGACGGGGTGGAGGGGCACGGTGGGGAAGTTACGGGCGCTCAGCCATCGGACGAAGTCGACGGTGCGCTGGACGTCATGACTGGAGGTGCCTTTGCGGGCGACCTTGACGACGACTTGTTCGGCTTCCAGGAGGACGACGGCGTTGGTCTGGCCGCGCAGGAGCCGGGCGCTGTGGTTGTCCAGTCCGGCGGCCGTGCAGCCGCGGGCGAGGATGCTGTGGAGCTCTTGGGGCTCGAACCCACCGGGCGAGTCGCTCATGGGGGTGAGCCTGACCGACGCCGGTGGGTTGTGTCATCTCAGGGCGGGCAGGGCGAGGACGTCGGTGAGGTCGCGGACGGCCGCGGTGCTTCGGCTGTTGGTGGGTAGGGCGGTGATGACCTCGCGGGCGCGTTCCTCGACGATGGAGGTGCGGTGTTCGGCCTCGATGCGCAGGTAGGTGGCGGCGGCCAGTCGACATGCCTCGGTGGTGTCGCGGTCGCGGGCGAGGCAGATCGCTGTTTCGAGGCGGAGGAGGGCGGGGTCGATGCCGGCGTCCTCGGGGTAGAGGCGTAGGGCTGCTTCCTGTGCCTGGCGGGCGGGGCGGAGTTTGCCGAGTGCGGTGAGGGTGCCGCTCTCGTAGAGGTGGAAGCGGCGCAGGGGGAAATCCCAGGCGCTGGTGGAGGTGGTGGCCGCGTCCGTCTGGCTGTAGACGTCCCGGGCACGGTGGAGGGCGGCGAGGGCGTCCTGGATGTCTCCGTGCTTGGCCAGTGCCCGGGCTTCGGCCATGGACGCGAAGGCTGCAGTGGTGGTGGGGGTGGCGCGGCAGATGTAGCGGGCTTCCTGGGCCAGGCGGATGGCGGTGGTGGTGGGGCCGTAGTAGTAGGGGAGCATGGCGGCCTGGACACGTACACGAGCGCGGAGTTCGCGGTTGCCGGTGTCGTCTGCGGCGGTGCGGGCGGTTGCATACCAGGCTTGGGAGCGGGTGAGCTGGCCCAGCTTCATCAGGGCGTCCGCGATCAGGGTCGTGAGGACAGCGGTCAGCTCGGACAGCCGCAGTTGCATGAGGGCCGGCTGGCGCTGCCGGGCCAGTTCGCTGACCTCGTCCAGATGATGGAGGAGGGTGTCGATCATGGGCTGGGGCGGGGTGTAGACGTACTGCTCCAATGCCCAGTGGATCTGTTCGTCCAGCATGTCCATCTGCGTGGAGGTGACGGAACCGGCGGCCAGAGTGCGGTCGACGCTGCGACGGGCCGTGTCGACCCGGCAGCCCAGGGGATCGGCGTCCGCGCCGGGGCAGGGCTGAACCGCCGCTGACCGACTCGTCGCAGCGGGCACATTCCCGTAGCCGAGGTCTCCGGGGGCGCACTGGTAGAGCCTGGCCAGTAGTTCGATGGTGGAGATGCGAGGCCGGTGCTGCCCGGTCTCCCAGGCGCTGAGCTGCATGGCGTCGGGACGTGGGCCGTCGCCGCTGTTCTCGGCGAGCTGAAAAAGTGCGTCAGCGGCCTGCTTGAGCGTCAGCGCGCGGGCCAGCCGGAACGCGCGCAGGGGTGACACTGCACAGTGGGTGGTGATGGTGGCCGCTATCTCGTGAATCGCTGCGCCGCGTTCATGACCTGCTTCGCGCAGCCGTTTTGCGCAGGATCGGCCATGGGTGCCCGCCATGTGGACCTCCTCGACCGTTCATCTTAGTGACGGAACTTGAGCATTGGGTGAGTCTTGTGACTTCGTCACTACTGCCAAGTTGGGCGCAGTGACGAAGTCACTAGTTCGTGAAATGTGCTGGTTGTCGGCCACCTGGCGCCGCGTCATCGTGTTGGCCATCACACGGTGGACTTCGCGGAGGTGGACCATGGCGTCACTGGATTGGCGATGGACGGTCGAGCTGCGCCGGGAGCCAGCGGCGGTGCCGCAAGCCCGTCGTCTGGCGCGTGAGCAACTCGTCGTTTGGCGTGTGCCGGGCGCGGACGACCTCGGTGAGCGGGTTGCGCTGGCCGTCAGTGAGCTCGTCGGCAACGCCGTGCTCCACGGTGCCGGGGATCATCTTGGGCTCGCTCTCGGCTACGACGGTTGTTTGGTCAGGGTCGAGGTCACCGACGCGTCGAGTCAGCGCGCCGAATTGAAGGCACCGTCGGATACGGACGAGGGCGGGCGGGGTCTGCTGTTGGTCGAGGCCCTGTCCTACTCGTGGGGTACCAGCGGGGACGGCCGGTGCACCTGGTGCACGCTCCCGGTCGCCAGGGTCTGCTACCGCTCCTCGCCACCGGCTACGCCCCCGCCCGCATCGCCACCGTCCTCCGCCGCCTCCGAACCGGCGTCCGCCACGACGGCCGGACTCTCCTGGCCGCCTTCCGGGCCACCAACCCCACTCCTGCCACACCCGTGCCCACTACCTCGGCCTCAGGAGAACGCTGCTGGGGCAAGACACCGGGCGTCCGCGTGAACGGATACGGGAACGTGGCCGTTTATCGACTCCCACGAGCGCGCTGCCGCTGCGAGCCTGGGCCCGCTGAGCGGCGGCGGATCCCCCGCTCTCGCCCAGTTCGTCCTTGAATTCACCTAAGGGCTTCGTCCGGTGATTTTCCTGCCCCTGGCCCGGTACCCAGCCCGAGCGCCAGGTCCTCGCAAGACAACCGCAATGCCTACCCGGAGGTACACATCATGGCACCGAAGACCACGACCCTGGAGACGCCGTCTACTCAGACCGCTTCTGCTGGCGACGACTTCGACCTGGACGTGACCGTGGTCGAAGTCTTCGACCCGGCACACCTGGTCAGCATGACCGATGACAACTGCGGTTCGACCTGCTCGAAGTCGACCTGCATCAGCGCCGCCTGATTTCCCTCTCACTGGTGGCCGGGCTCAGTACCTCGGCGGGGTGGCCCGGCCACCCCCGTCGCTTCCCGGAGTCCCCATGCCACCTGTTGACGATGGCCCTGCGACCTTCGAGGCTTCTAACGCAGTACTGATCCGACTTACCCATCACACCCTCACGCCTCCCCCGCTGCCTGACACGCCGGTCAGCGGACAGGATGGTGTAGCCGTGTGGGTGCGCTGGCTGCGTCACGTCTGGGCCATACCACAGGTGGCCGAGGCGATCGGGCATGCCAGCGAGTCGCTCGCTGAGCAGGTCCGTCTCCTGATCGCCACGGAGCATCCGGGGGAGCGGGAGACGCGCCGCACGACGCTTTCCATCGTGCGCTACGTGGCCCGGATGACTGGGCGCCCGACCCCGGCGGGACTGTTCGCGGCCGTCGCCCCCGCGACCTTCGGAGACCGCCCCAGGCTGCGCTGCGGCAAGGAGCACCGCGCGGTGGCTCGAGCCGATTCCGCTTGGCTCGCCCGGGCCATCGAGTGGTTGGAGCAACAGCCCGACGTGCTTAACCGGCTGCTGGTCCAGGTCAACTCCACTGCCACCGTGTGCGATGACCGCCTCCTGGTGCCCTACCAGCCGCACGTCACCGACCGCGGCACCGGCGCCGCAGCCGTCTCCCTGCGCTACACGCCGCCTGTTCGGATGGCGCTCGGCGCAGCCAGGCAACCGGTGCGCTTCGAGGCGCTGGCTCAGGCCGTTCAGGGCCACTACCCCGGAACGCACCCGCAGAAGGTGACTGCGCTGCTGACCGAGCTCGTCGCGCGCCGTGCTTTGATCACCGGCCTCCATGCCCCCAGTACGTCGGTGGACGCGCTGGAACACCTGCTCGCCGCGCTGGAGGTCCCCAACGTCCCTGCCTGGGCGGGCGCTGAGAGCTTGAGCGAGATCCGCGCCCTGCTGGTCCGGCATGAGGGGGCTGTGCCGGATGAGGCGCGGATCCTCCGTGCGCAGGCTGCAGAGCGGATGCGGGCACTCGTGCCCGCCGGGCGGCATCCGGTGGCCGTTGATGTGGTCGCGGACGCCGAGGCCGTGCTGCCTGCGGCCGTGGCCCACGAGGCCGAACGCGCAGCTCGGCTCCTCGCTCGCCTGAGCCTCGCCCCTCAAGGCACTGCGGCGATGGGCGAGTACCACGAACGGTTCTACCGGCGGTACGGGCCCGGAAGCCTTGTACCGCTACTAGAGGTGGTCTCCGGCAGCGGCATCGGATGGCCAGCGGGCTACCCCGGTGCCGGCGACCTGCCGATGCAGCGGGGCGATGCCCACCGCGACGGATGCCTCATGGCACTGGCCCAGCGTGCGGCCGTCGACGGCCACCGGGAAGTGCGACTGGATGGGGCTCTATTGGAGGAACTCGAGCACCGGGCGGTCGGGGGACTGCGACTCCCCCCGCACCTGGAGCTCTGCGTCCGCCTAGACGCCACCGGTGCAGCGGAGCTGGAGCGTGGGGACTTCCGTCTCACGGTCCTGTCGGCCTCCCGTGCTGTCGGCGTGGTCACCGGCCGCTTCCTGCGCCTGCTGCCTGCCGAACAGCGCAAGGCCGCGCTTGAGAACCTGGCATGCTTACCCACGGCGGACGCTGGCACGCTCCCGGCTCAGCTCTCTTTCCCGCCCCTGGACCCCGCTTCTGCGCACGTGACCCGCACGGAGCAGGTGCTGCCCACCGTCATCAGCCTGGGCGAGCACCGCCTTGCCAGCGCCCACGTGCTGACGGCCGAGGACCTGGCAGTCGGCTGCGACGGCCATCGCCTGTACCTGGCGGTCCCGGCGACTAGGCGTCGCGTTGAGGCGTGGGGCCTGCACGCGTTGAACCTGCTCAAGCACACACCGCCGCTGGCCCGTCTGATCACCGAGCTATCCCTTGCGCAGTGTGCGCAGGTCACCGAATTCGACTGGGGTGTCGTCGGCGCGCTGCCGTTCCTGCCACGGCTGCGGCACGGTCGCGTCGTGCTGTCCCCGGCCAGATGGCGCCTGAGCACCCATGAACTGCCGAAAGCTAAAGCCGCATTCGAGCATTGGAGCACCGCCCTGACCGACTGGTGCCACCGCTGGAAAGCTCCCGCCCGGCTCCAGCTCACACAAGGAGACTGGCGGCTGCCCCTGGACCTTGGCTCGGTGGCGCACCGGACCCTGCTGCGTGAGCACATGGCGAGGCATCAGCACGCCTTGCTGACGGAGGCACCGCCGGAGCGGGCGGACGGATGGTGCGAGGGCCGCGCCCACGAACTCGTCATCCCCCTGAGCTCCACCAACCGCACCCGCTGGCCGGACCCGCCCCGTCCCTCCCCTGCCATGCTGGTGGACCACCACCGCCCACAGCTCCCCGGCACCACCGGCACGCTGGCGGCCACCATCCTCGCGGACAGCGACCTCCACGACCACATCCTTGCCCGGCACCTTCCGCAGCTCCTGGCGCGCCTGAGCGACTCCGCCCCGCCACGGTGGTGGTTCCTCCGACACCAGGACGAACGCGAGCCCGCCCTGCGTCTGTTCATCACGACGGCCCATGGGCAGACCTACGCCTCCGCCACACGCCAGGTCGGCGCCTGGGCGCATGAACTACGCTCGCGTGCCCTGCTGCGCAGCCTCACATTCACCCCGGCCGTGCCGCAGACCGGCCGGTTCGGCACCGGTTCCGCGCTGACGGCCGCTGAGGACGTCCTGGCTGCCGACACCGCCACCGTCCTCGCCCAACTCCGCCGCAGCGTCCTACCCGATCGGCGGGCCATGACCGCCGCACACTTCACCGCGATGGCCTGCGCCTTCACCGGAAGCCCCGCATCCGGGACACGGTGGCTCATCGACCACGCCCCCGCCGCCGCACCGCCGGGCGTGCCCCGCCCCGTGCACGCCGAGGCCCTGCGTCTGGCCAACCCCGAGGACGACTTCGCCGCGCTGCGCCGATCTCCCGGCGGCCCGGCCAACACTCAGGCCTGGATCACCCGCCACAGTGCGCTGGCCGCCTACCGCTCCCACTTCCCCGGCCCGGAAACCGACGGAATCAGCCCGGACGCCGCCCTCGATGCCCTGCTGCACTCCCACTTCCTGCGCGCGTATGGCATCCGGCCGACCGACAAGGCGATGTGCCTCCACCTTGCCCGCGCCGCCGCCATGGCCTGGGCCGCCCGGAGGGGACGGGTGCGGTGACGCCCCAGGACGCGGTCACCGTGGCCGACGAGCTATCCGAGCCCGCCGTACACCGCCCGACCGGGGAGAAGTGGTGGCGGCAGTCTCTCGCACACGGCGCGCCCGGCATTGCCCTGCTGCACATCGAGCTCGCTGCCCGCGGTATCCGCCCATGGGCCCGAGCCCACACCTGGCTTTCCTACGCCGCTTCCGCACCGGTGACCTCCGGCGGAAGTTCCGGCGCCTTCTACGGAGCCCCCGCAGTCGCCTACGCCCTCGCTACATCCGCTGCTGTCCGGCCCGGCTCCTACCAACGAGCCCTGACAACCCTGCATGCCCGCATCGGCGCCGACATTCAGCACCGTCTGCGGGAGGCTGGCAGCCGCATCGACTGCGGCCGCACCCCGCTCCTCGCCGAGTTCGACACCCTCCGGGGGCTTGCCGGGCTGGGCGCCTACCTGCTGCGCCACGACCCCGGCAGCCCCGAGCTGCGGGAGCTGCTGAGCTACCTCGTACGCCTGGCGCAGCCCCTGGCCGACCAGGGTGAACAGGTGCCCGGCTGGTGGACGAAGACCGCGCCGACCGGCCGTGTCGATCCGGCCGAGTTCCCCGGCGGACACGCGAATCTCGGACTGGCCCACGGGATCGGCGGGCCCCTCGCCCTCCTGTCCATCTGTGCGCTACGGGAGGTCACCGTTCCTCGCCACACCGAGGCGATCAACGCGATCTGCCGCTGGACGGACCGGTGGCGCACCGACTCCCCGCACGGAGCCCGCTGGCCGTACATGGTCACCTGGCGCGAGTTGGCCGCCGGCCCGCCGACGGTCGTGCACAGCGGCGCCCAGCGCCGCCCTTCCTGGTGTTACGGCACTGCCGGGGCCGCGCGGGTGCAGCAGCTCGCTGCCGCGGCGACCGGCGACACCGCCCGCCAGCGGATGGCCGAGGCAGCGCTGATCGGCGCCCTCACCGACCCGGCGCAGCTCACCGCCACGGTCGACGCGACGCTGTGCCATGGACACGCGGGTCTGGCCGCCATCGCCACCCGTGCCGCCGAACTGGCCGACCCGCCAGCCGCTGACCAGCTTCGTGCCCTGGCCGCCGATCGCCTCGCCGCTACCGAACCGAGCTCTGACTGCGGCCCCGGTCTGCTGGAAGGCACCGCGGGGAGCGCCTTGGCTGCGCTGGCGGCCGCTGGCCCCCCAGCGACCGCATGGGACACCTGCCTGCTCATCACCTGAACCGAGACGAACTTCCCGACAGGAGGCACCAATGCCCCGGCAGAGATGGCCCTGGCGCCAACACATGCTTCACCTTCCCGACTCCCCAGCAGCCGAGTCCACCGCCCGCACGCACCTCGCGCCCACCCTGAACCGGCTCCAGGACGACGGGCTGATCAACCGCTGGTGGTACATCCGCAAGGTCCCCGGCTGGCGGCTGCGCTACCAGGCCGACGAAGCCGGAGCAGCAGCCGTCCGAGACCTGCTGACCGGCATGGCAAATGACCACCACCTCATCCGGTGGCGGGACGGCATTTACGAGCCCGAGACTCTCGCCTTCGGCGGCCCGACCGGCATGGACATCGCGCACACCCTCTTCCACGCTGACAGCCGCCACCTTCTGACCTTTCAGACCGGGTTGGGACGGCGCGAGACGGCCGTACTTCTGTTCGGCGCCCTGCTGCGCGCGGCCGGTCAAGACTGGTTCGAGCAGGGCGACGCCTGGGCCAAGGTCACCGAACTACGCCCACCCCGCACCGCCCACGCCTTGGGCACCGAGCGACGAGATCGCCTGGAACAGGCCGTCCGCCGCCTGATGACCACCGATCCGGCCAGTGCCCCCGAAACCGTGCTGCCGGGTGCCTGGACAAGCGCGTTCACCACAGCAGGGCAACACCTCGCCTCGCTTGCCCGCCGCGGTGGGCTTCACCGCGGAATACGCGCCATCCTCGCCCACCACTTCATCTTCCACGGCAACCGAGCGGGCCTGTCCGGCGCCGACCAGGCCACCCTGGCAGCCCTCGCGACCAGCATCGTCTTCCACTCCGACACCCGACCGGATACCGCCGGTTCCGCACTCGACGCCCGTAAGGTCCGCGCCATGACTTCCGCCCTCAGCACCACCCCGACCGCCCCTTCCCCCGAGGAACTGCGCAACCAGCTCACCGACACCTTGGTCAAGGACGACACCATCCGCACCAGGCAGGTCGAGGACGCGATCCGCACCGTTCCCCGGCATCTGTTCGTACCCGGCGTGCCGCTGACGGAGGCGTACGCCGACGACGCCGTCTACACCAAGACGGACGGCTCCGGGACCTCGATCAGCGCCGCTTCCCAGCCTCGCATCGTCGCCCTGATGCTTGAACAGCTTCACATCGCCCCCGCCCAGCGCATTCTGGAACTCGGCGCCGGCACCGGCTACAACGCCGCTCTCATGGGCCACCTGACCGGCCCCGAAGGGCAGGTCACCACCATCGACGTTGACGACGACCTCGTCGACAGCGCCGCCCAGCACCTGACCGCCGCCGACGCCACCAACGTCGACGTGGTCCTGGCCGACGGTGTGCTCGGTCACCCCGACGGAGCCCCCTACGACCGGGTGATCGCCACGGTCGGCGCCTGGGAGGTACCCGTCTCCTGGCTGGAGCAGCTCGCCCCCACCGGCCGCCTCGTCGTCCCCTTGCGCCTGGCAGGAGCCGCCTCCCGCAGCATCACTTTCGAGCGCGAAGGCGACGGCTGGGTCAGCCGCGACAGTCACATGGCGGTGTTCATGCCCCTGCGCGGCATCGGCGATGACGCCCGCCGCATCATCGACCTCACCGGCGACGGCCGTGTGACGCTTCAGGCCCACAAGGACAACCAGCACGCCACCGACGCGCGGGCCCTGTTGGGCGTCCTGGAACACCCCGCGTACGAGGAGTGGACCGGCGTCCACTTCGTGCCGATGGAATCCTTCGAGTGGCTGGACCTGTGGCTGGCCTGCTGCCTGGACAACCCCCTGATGCGGATGAACGTCGAACCGGCCGCGAAGGAGAGCGGACTCGTACGGCCGATGTTCCCTGCCGTCGCGATGTCCACCACAGCGGCAGACGGCAGCCTGGCCTACCTCACCATCCGCCGCGCCGCCCCAACTCCCGACGGCGGTCGACGCTTCGAGGTCGGCGTCATCGGCCACGGCCCGACCGGACAGCAGCTCGCCGAACACGTCTCCCGCGAGATCACCGCCTGGGACAGCACCTTCCGCAACCGCACCGTCCGCTTCGCTCTCCCCGACACGAGCCCGGCGCCCGCCCAAAAGGCCACCGGACGGTTCGTCCTCGACCGCCCCCACCGGCCCCTCACCATCACCTGGCAGTGACAACGGTGGACCCCACCGGACCGACAGCACGCCGCTTCCCCCTCGTCCCGCGCCCGCGCCCCATCTGCCTCCCCCTGGAACAGCGCGTGGCACAACTGTGCCACCGAGCGGAAGCCGCCGAACGGAACCACGACCCCGCCGAAGCTGCGGCCGTGCACAACCTGGCTGCTCTTCTGGCCTCGGACTGCGGCTTGCCCGACCTGGCCCGCCAGTGGTGCCATCGCCAGGCTGACGTGTACCTGCGCGCCTGCCCCTTGGGTCCGCAGGCCGCCCGCCACGCCCTCGAACCTCTGGTCAACCTCGCCCGACTCCACATCCGCGCTGATGACGGCGAGTGCGCCTACCGACTCATCCACACACTCTTCGAGGCCGTCTCCACCCGCACCAACACAGTCATCGACGGCCTCGCCGTCCCAGCCGCCGACCTCACCACCTCACCGCAAGCCCACAGCGAGGTACGTCGCTGGCTGTGGTCCACCCTGCTCGCCACCGGCGCCCGCGCACTCGCCGTCACCGGACGCTGGGACGACGCCCGCAACAGCCTGCTCCAGTACAAGGGCATAGGCCTGCGCATGCTCGATGGCCGGCAAGTCGACGTCCTCGCCCACGCCACCGCTGGCGACCTCGACGGCGCCCGTGCGCTATGCGACACCACCGCCCCAGGAGAGCCGTGGGAAGCCGTGGTGACCGCCTGCCTCAGCCGCCTGTGCGGCGCCCCAACGCCAACCAGCACGTTGGTGGAGCAGTACCGCTCCCTCTTGGAAGGACAACCACGGTCTACCAACGGTGATCACACTCTCTCGGTGTTCCTCACCCGCCTCGGCCTGACGCTGCTGGACCTCACGCGGAGCGGAGGGGCGACGCCGACCGTCGTGGTCTCCCAGGTGACGAGGTGCCGCGACGGGTATGCGGCCCGCGACCTTCTCGAGCACGACGGCGGCACGGCCGCACTCAGCAACGCCCAGCACGCAGCACTGTCCGACCTCGTACAGGCATGCGCCCTCGGCGTGCCGGAGAAGGCCCAGCCCCTCCTTCCCTGCCTCGAAGCCGCGCTCATCACCAGCGAAGCAGTCATTGCTCGGTCCGTTCGGCCAGCCCGTCGGAACATTGAGCCGCAAAAACTGTAGGCCTACTGCTGAGTACCACCCGCGGTGCCGTGGGGCCGTCTTGTACAGCGCCCCCAGGCCGTCGGTTTGCTCGCTCCGCAGGTACTCAAGCGCGTCGGCGCAGACGAACCGCACGCCCAGCGGCCTCCACCCCGTTCCTCACGCGCCACTCGTTGAACTCTGCCAGTCACTGAGTCGTCCGACGAGCCAGACGAACGGCTGTGTATGGCCGGCGAGCACGCACGTGCCCGCGATCACGCTCTCGAGCAGCCTCCCCACGTCCCGTGAGCACAGTGCGGCTGTTGCCTCGTCGTCGACCAGGCGAAGCGAACAGGCAGGCGTCGTTGCGGCGGTGCTGTCCGGTTCTCGGGTGACCCCGTGTTCGTTGATCCGGATGACCAGATCCTCTTCCTCTCCCGGCAGTGCGATCGTGACCACGAGATGTGGCGCCGGTGCGGGGAGCTCGGCCGAGGCGGATTCCAGATACGTCGTGAACGCGTCAGCCCAGCCCGCGACGTCGCATCGTGTGGACTCCTCGCCTCCTTCCTCTCGCAGGTCCATGTCGTCGTGCGACGTGGGGACCGTCGCGGCTTCCGCCTCGGCGTCGATCAGGGCCTGCAGCGTCACGTCGACGTCCGCCCGGGTATGGGACGCCGAGCAGATGAACCTCAGGCGGCCTCGCCCGCGCTCGACGATCGGGTAGGTCACGGCAGCGGCGTGGACGCCCCGCCGGAAAAGCCCTCGGGCTATCGCATGCAGCTTCTCGCCGTCGGAGAAGAAGGGGGTGACGATCAGGCCGTCCCCGGTGCCGAGTTCGTAGCCGGCGTCCGAGAAGCGCTTCCGCATGTAGTGCGCGGTGTCCCACAGCCTGGCCCGCAGCGCGTCGCCCGCGGCGACCCTGCGCAGGGCGGCAAGAGCCGCCGCCACGTCGGCAGGTGAGATGTTCGCCTGGAAGACATACGACCTCGCCGACGCCCTCAGCAACGCGATGTGCTGCTCCCGGGCGGCGACCACGCCGCCGATGCTCCCGAGGGCCTTGCTCAGCGTCGTGAGGACGAAGTCGACCTGCTCGGTGACGCCTTCTGCGGCGCACAGTCCGGCGCCCCGCTCTCCGTACAGCCCGAACGAGTGGGCCTCGTCCACGAGGACGAGCGCGCCGGACTCCTTCGCGGCGGACACGATGCCCCGCAGCGGCGCCGCCCCCTCGCCCATGCTGTACACGCTCTCGAGCACCACCAGCGTCGTACGGTAGGGCGAGGACTCCTCCTTGAGGACCGCCCGCAGGTCGGCCGTGTCGTTG
Source organism: Streptomyces sp. GSL17-111 (assembly GCF_037911585.1). Lineage (NCBI taxonomy): Bacteria > Bacillati > Actinomycetota > Actinomycetes > Kitasatosporales > Streptomycetaceae > Streptomyces > Streptomyces sp. GSL17-111. The sequence continues at coordinate 2,411,575 of NZ_JBAJNS010000001.1, read as the reverse complement.
TGCCGGAACGTTCGCACCCTCGCGCCGCTCAGGCGGGCGCCGTCCACCAGGGAGGCGTGGCAGAGCTGGTCCATGACCACGACGTCCTGATCGCCCACGACTCCGGCGACGGCTCCGAGGCTCGCGGTGAACCCGGTGGGGAACAGGCAGGCGGCCGACTTGCCCACCATGGCCGCGAATTCCTCCTCGAACTCCGTGTGGAGGCCGGTCTGCCCCGAGCCCGCCGCCGATATCCCCATCCCGGTACCGAACCGGCGCAGCGCACTGCGTGCCTCCTCGATGACCTCCTCGTCGCGGTTGAGTCCGAGGTAGAGGTTGGTGGTCCAGATCAGCGCCTCGTGCTCCTCGCCCGTCACCGGGTCGGCGACGACTCCCCGCTCGGCGCTTCCCGTGCGGACGACCTTCCCGTACGGGTCCAGCCCCGAGCGCGCCAGGAGGCTGCGGAAGTGCTGTACGAGGGCGCCCCGGTCGGTCGCGGACCAGGCCGGCGCCTTGGCGGCGAAGGCCGGCGGGTGCCCGGACCGGACCTGGTCCTGGAACACGTCGAGTCGATCCGCGGCCCCGACGCCCTGCGGGTGCCCGCGCGCCTCGGCGCCTCCGGAAGCACGGCCCAGCACCGCCAGCAGCCCGTCGACGGCCTCGTTGGGCGTCATCGCCTCGACCAGGGTGGATGACGGCAGGTCAGTGGCCAGCCTCCGCGACAGGCGCACCGTGAGCTCCGTGACGTCCAGCGAATCGAGGCCCAGCGCGGCCAGTGGCTCGTCCGGCCGGAAGCAATCGGGGCCGGGGGCGCCGAGGAGCAGCGCCGCCTCCTCCATCACCATGGCGAGCAGTGCCGAGCGCCGTTCCTCGCGCGGCGCGGGCAGCGCACCGCGTCCGGTCGGCGGGGCGGCCGGACCATCGCCTGCCTTCCCTTCGGGAGCCGCCCCGTCTCCGTGGCGCACGGGGGCGGGGAGCCGAAGCCGGTCGACCTTGCCGTTGGGCAGTTTCGGCAGCTCGGCCTTCAGCACGACGTGGTGCGGGATCATGTACTTCGGCAGGCGGTCGGCCAGCCGGGAGCGCACGGTCGATGCGGTCACCGACTCCTGTCCGCTCACCGCGTACGCCGTCAGGAGGCTCTTGCCTTCGCCTGTGATGGCGACGACGGCAGCCTCGTCCACGCCGGGCACCGAGGCCAGCACGGCCTCGATCTCGTCGAGTTCGATCCGGTGGCCCCGGATCTTGACCTGCCGGTCGGCGCGGCCGAGGAACTCGAGTTCCCCTGTCTGCGTCCACCGGCACAGGTCGCCGGTGCGATAGATCCGCTGCTCCGGGAGCGGCCCGTCCGGCGCGAGGGCGGGGAAGCTCTGCCGGGTGCGCTCGTCGTCATGGAGGTACCCCCTGGCCAGCTGGTCGCCGGCGAGAGCCAGTTCTCCCGCCGTGCCCGGCGGCACCGGCTGCAGGGACTCGTCCAGCACGTACGCCCGCGCGCCCGGGACCGGGCTGCCGATGGTGATCGGCCCGCTTCCCGCCTCGGCGGCGGTGACGAACACGGTGGCCTCGGTCGGGCCGTAGACGTTCACGACCCGCAACGCACGAGGATCAGCGTGCAACCGATCCACCAGGGAACGCGACAAGACCTCACCACCCAGCACCACACACCGCAACCCGCCGGGCAGCGGCCCGGCCGCGAGCAGAGCCCGCATCGCGGACGGCACCATGATGGCCGTGCGCACTCGGTGCGCTGCGGGCAGCTCGCGCAGGGTGAGCACGTTCTCGGCCAGGACGACCGTGCCACCGAGGACGAGCGTCCCCAGAATCTCCATCACCGAGGGGTCGAAGCAGACCGAGGCCGCGGCCAGGACGCCCGCCAGGTCCTCGTCGTCCAGCAGCCGCCGCATCGACGCGGCCATCGCCACCACGCTGCGGTGCTCGACCGCCACGCCCTTGGGCTTCCCGGTCGACCCGGAGGTGTAGATGACGTACGCGAGATCACCGGCCGAGCAGGCCGTCGGCGCCGTCGCCGGGCGGTTCGGCACCGCGTCGAGGTGCACGCGATCGGGGGCAGCCGAGCACAGCGCCGCCGTACCGGCGTCGACGACCACCGACGCCACCCGGGAATGCTCGATGATGTAGCGCACCCGTTCGGCCGGGTAGGCGGGGTCCATGGGCACATAGGCGCAGCCTGCCCGCAGTACTCCCAGCATGGTGGCGACCATCTCCCACGTCCGGTCGAGGCACACGCCGACGAGCGACCCCGGCGCCACACCCCGGGCTGCCAGCTCCCCGGCGATCACCTCCGCCCGGGCCCGCAGCCGCGCGTAGTCGACGTCGACCGCCCCGTCCACGAGGGCGACCCGGCTCCCCTGGCGGGCCGCCCGGGCCTCGAACAGCCCCCAGACGGTCTCATCCGGGCCGCCGCCGCCCGCAGCGGGTGCACTCGCGTCCCTGCGGTCCGGGCCGCCCGCCTTCCCGTAAGCGGCCGCGTGTTCGGCGTGATGCATCTACTGCTCCCAACAAATGGCGGTGTTGATGCTTCGTCGAGCATCCTGGGAAAGGGACTGCTGCACGTAGAGGTGACGGTCCGGTCTCATGCCGCGAGGGCCGAGGGCATCGGTGGGCATCGAGCAGCGCGTTCGCGCGGTAGGCCACCGTGACCACTGAGCCGGTCACGGCTGACGAAGCCGGCGGTAGTGGTGTCGGCGCGAGAGCTTGAGCACCCGGCACGCCAGCGCCCCGAGGCCCGTCGACGGGAAGCTCCTTCACGAGGGGGTGGAGCCCTTTCCCGGCAGGTTCGCCTGCGAGAGGTGGTCGGCCGCTCAGCGCAGGACCCCGTTTCCCCGCTCCAGCAGTGTCACGCGCCTCCTCCGCTTGCGGTTCTCCGCCGACTCCGGCCTGGTGACGCCGGGCCTCTCGCCCTCCTCACCAGCGGCCTTGCGCACCCACGTCGACAGCGTCACCTCATGGACGCCGAAGTCCTAGACGGCCTGCGCGAGCGTCACCACCTTCACGCGGTCGCGGGCCACGCGGACGACCCCGTCCCGGAACTCTTGGGGGCGGGGAACGGGCACGGCCACATCCTTCCAGGCCGCCCGACGGACAAGCCAGAGCAGACGTCACCCGATCACGCAGCAGTCCTCGCCGTCGAGTTGCCTCGCTGCTCGACGCCGAGGCCGTTCCGTGTGACGCTCCGGGCCCACACTGCCATCAAGCCGAGGCAGTCCAACGGAGCCACAGCCCACCGAAGCTGCGGCGGTACACATCGAGCCGAAATCCCGGCCTCGGGCTGGGGCCTATCCGGCCTGGCCCGCCTCTGTACGTTCCGTGCTTCGCCGACGGCCTGGTGGCCGGGCGGGCTGTCTGGTCAGCGAGCCGTTTGGGGCGTGGTCGCGCGGGCGATGAGTGTTCCGATGTGGTCGCGCTCCGGTGCTGCCAGGACGTGCACGTCGATGTCCTGGAACCCGGCGCGGCGCAGCAGGTTTCCCCACTTCCGAGGCGTGTAGCTGTACCGGTACGTGTACAGGGCCCTGCCCGCGAATCCGCCCTTGTACATGCCCTGCGGGCCGTACGCGCCGGGGATGGCCGGAGGGTGCGAGAAGGCAAGGACGCCTCCGGGGTTCAGCCGCTCGGCGATCAGGGGCAGGAGTCGGGCGGGGTCGGCGAACCACACTGCCCCGAAGATCGAGTACACGGCGTCGTAGGTCTCGGTCGTGCTCCGCAGGTACTCCAGCGCGTCGGCGCAGACGAAACGGGCGCCCAGCGGCCCCCACCTCTCGCTGGTGTGCGCGACCATGACGGGAGAGAGGTCCACGCCCGTCGCCCGCACTCCTCGCTGGGCGAGATGGGCGAGGGCCCGTCCCGTACCGCAGCCGAGCTCCAAGGCGGTCGCGGGGGCGCCGAGCAGGTCGGGACCGGGCCCGTGACCGACGTACTGCGTCCAGCGGAAGACGGGCTCGGCGTCGAACACCTTGTCCTTGGTGCTCTCGGCGAAGGCGTCCCACAGCTCGCGTTCGCTGTCGAGATCGTGTCGTGCGGGCAACGGAACTTTCCTCCGCGTCGAAAAGTGACTGACCGACCCTCGCCCCAGCCGCGTGCTGGGGCGAGGACGCCGGCCGTGCGTCAGTGGCTGTCGGGGACCTTGTCGTCACATGGCGAGCAGTCGGACGCGTCCACCTCCCACAACTCGTCATCCACGGCAAATCCATTGCGGCGCACGAGCTCGGCGGTGCGCAGTACGGTGCCATCCTTGCGGCGTTCGATCAGGGGGGCGTGGTGCTTGTACAGCCCGCCGTTGTACTGCGCACACAAAGCGAAGTACAACGGCGTGTCCAGGATGAGCTGGTGCACACCGATGTCCACGGTGTAGCCCACGCCCATGTCGACGCCCGGCTTCTCCATGGCGGTGATCAGGTACGCGATGCCTTGTCCCAGGATGCGCTCGGCCAGGCTGCGTACCGCAACGCTGTCTCGCAGCAGGAGAGCTACTTCCCGCTCCCAGAGGTCGGGAACTGCCACATCCTCGACCAGATGCGGGACACGCTCCTGTACTGCGTTGAGAATGACGCGTGGATCGCGAGTTCGAGTGTGGATTGCTGTGCTCATGCCGGATCTCCTCGTGTCACGGGGGAGGGGTAACCGCATTTTTCGGTCGAGCCGGGTGGGTCCGTCTCACGGGTATGAGACTGGCCGGGGCGACGTGAGTCCGATTTTCCCTGAGCCGCGCCGAGTTTTCTATCCGATTTCTTGTTCCCGCAAGAATTCGTTCCGAGTGTGCTCCAGTAGCTCTCGCATCTCTTCACCCGCGATAGCTTTTCTCTCGAAGCCTGCGAATTTGTCCACGTAGAGATTGACGTCACGTGGGTCAGTGGCGACGATCTCTGCGTGAATCGTTTCCACAGTGACCAGGGTGTCATCGCGGATGACAAAAGCGTGGCTGGCGATGTCATCTTGCTGGATTTGCAGGGGAACTATACGAATATCGATGTGAGCCAGCCGTGAAAGCGAACTGATACGGTCAAGCTGTGCGGCCATCATGGGAGGCGACACAATCCTCCAGTGGAGGACGGTTTCCGTGATGATGAACCGCAGCAACTTCGTTTGGTCGTAGAGAACGGCCTGCCGTTCGATGCGGGAATTAACCGTGCGTGTGAGCGAGTCAGTGCTGAGGCAATGGCGTTGCAGAATGGAGCGGATGTACTCCGGAGTCTGAAGGAGGCCTGGTACAAGCGAGGGCTGGAACAATCGCAGCGTTGACATTTGAGATTCCAGAGCCCTAGCGGCTTCTTGGCCCTTGTGCAATCCACTGCGTTTGAGCAGGCGCCACGCTGTTGCTTCGGTCGCGGATGCGCGGGCTGCCTCCGTGTACTCGGCCTTGACTTCATCCGAGACCCCGATCGCGGTCAGGATACGTTCCACGTCGGTTGCGCTTGGGGCGAGCCTTGCGTTCTCGATCTTCGACAGTTTCGAGGGAGACATGAGGGCACGGCGCGCCACTGCTTTGGCCTCCCTGCCGGACGTGAGGCGCAGGGTCCGCAGGGCGGCGCCGATTTGTGCTCTGTTCACGATCCGTGCGTGGCCCACCATTCCGTAAAAGGTTGTGCGTGCGCGAGTGCTGTGTCGCGGAACCGTGCGAAGTCTGTAGCTCTCTCTGCGGGCAGAATCTCTGCGCCTTCATACCCTCCACTCGAGTCGTAATGCATGACTGCGACATGCGCGGAGTCGAAGATCCAGAAGTCCGGGACGCCCTCAAGTGGATTCGGTTGGTCGGTGATGTCGAGGATGGCAAATTCCTCGCCGCCCGACATGTTTTTTCGGTATCCCCAGCCGAGTTCGAACCTCAGGTACTCGGTGAGCGGGCGGGACAGCACGTGGACCCTGTGAACGCGTTTACCCATCTCGGTGTGCGAGCGCAGTTCATCGATCCAGGCCGCGTTGTAGTCCTCCGGTTGTGGGCTTCCGGCAAGGAACGCGCGATAGGCGTCGATATTTCCGGACCGACTGTAGTCGTTCAGTGTCTCCAGTCGAAACGCGTCGCGCTCAAAGGTGTCGAAGAGATCAGCGAGGGCTCTAGACGAGGTGGTCACGCACGGCCTTTCGAAGGAGCTCCGCCGGGATCTCGACCACGGTTTCGTGGACTGGAATCCGCAGTCCGTGATCGGTCGGCGTCTCACCCTGAATCAGGAAGGTGCCGCGATCCGTGGCGTAGATGGTCGGACAGTCCTTGATGTCGCACGTACTGACCAGTTTGGTCACCTTCATGGACTGCGTTCCCCTCTGTCACCTGCTGGCAGCGTGCCGTGTCCGTGTCGATGCTCCCGAGCCCTGCCAAGCAGGTCAAGCGTGCTCGGTTGACGGAACGGGAAACGCGGGTCGCACTCGGAGCACTGTCGTTCAGCGTTCGGCGGGACGGCCGGGCGTCGCGTCCGGGGTGCGGGAGAGGGCGTGGAGGAGGGCGGGGCCGGTCCAGGGGTGGTGGGGGCCGGGCTGTTCGGCGGCGTGGACGAGGGCGGCGAGGCGGGCGTTGGCCGGGGCGGGGAGGCCGTGGCGTCGGGCCATCGCGACGACCTCGCCCTGGAGTGCGTCGACCTCGGTGGCGCGTCCGCGCTCCAGGTCCTCCCACATCGAGGAGCGGGCGTGGGCGTCGACGGCGAGGCTCGCGGCGGCCACCCGGCGGAAGAGGGCGTCCGGCAGGCGCAGCACCCAGGGCGTGAGGCGGGCCGGGACGGGGCCCAGGCGGGCCGGACGGATGCCTGCGGCGGCGAACGCCGCCAGCGCCTCCTCCTGGCACCGGGCGAGGCACAGCCGGTAGGCGCGCTGCCCGAGTTGTTCGCGCAGGGGGAGGCCGGAGAGGGCGTTCACGGCGTTGTTGAGGTTCATCAGCAGCTTGGCGTGCTGGACGCGCGGCATGTCCGCGCGCGGCTGGACGTCGAGCCCGGCCGCCCGCAGCGCCGCGACCAGCGGACGCGCGGCCGGGTGGGCGTCGAGCATCAGCGCCCCGGTGGTGCCCTGGTGGAACGTGCCGGGCTCGGTGTGGACGACGTTGTACGGCACCATCCCGGCGAGCACGACGGCCTGCGGCAGGGCGTCCCGCAGCAGGCGCGCGTTGTGCAGTCCGTTCTGGAAGCTGACGACGGTGGTGTCCGGGCGCAGCCGTCCGGCCAGTTCGCGGGCGGCCGCGGCCGTCGCGGCGGACTTGACGGTGACCAGGACGCAGTCGGCTCCGGCCAGCGCGTCGGGGTCGGTGGTGCGGGTGAGCAGCTCCGGCGGGATGCGGGTGCGGGGGCGGCCCGCGCCGCTGAGGGTCAGCCCGTCGGCCAGGCCGTCGAGGACGGACGGGCGGCCGACCAGCGTCACGTCCGCGTGCCGCGCCAGGTGTCCGCCCAGGTGGCAGCCGATGCTGCCGGCGCCGAGTACCGCAACTCTCACCGTGTCCCCTTCCGGAGTTACCCGACGGTACCGGCGGTTGGGCCGGTGGCCCAGCCCCCGGGCGTCGCGGGCCCAACGCCCGGCGGAGCCGCACCGGCGAAAAGCGTTTGCGGACCGCCCGTGGCCCCGGATAGGAAGCTCGCATGCTCAAAGGCGGCAAGGTCGGGCTGCGGGCCCGGCACGACGAGGACATCCCGATCCTGCGGGCCGAGCTCTACAACGACGTGGTGAACGCCGCGCGGTCCGAGGGCGGGCCGTGGCGGCCGGTGAAGCCCGGCACGAAGGACCCGCGTCTCGTGGTGGACGAGGCGCAGGAGGGGAGCGTCTCGTTCTCCGTGGTGGAGCTGGCGGGCGGCACGCTGGTGGGCACCGCGAACCTGTGGGGCATCGACCCGCACAACCGGTCGGCGCACATCGGGCTGGGGCTGCTGCCGTCCGCCCGGGGCCAGGGCTACGGCACGGACGTGGTGGGGGCGCTGTGCCACTACGGGTTCGTGGTGCGCAGCCTGCAGCGGCTGCAGATCGAGACGCTGGCGGACAACGTCGCCATGCTGCGCGCGGCCGAGCGCAACGGTTTCGTCCGCGAGGGCGTGCTGCGCTCCTCGGCCTGGGTCATGGGCGCGTTTCTGGACGAGGTGCTGCTCGGCCTGCTGGAGCGGGACTACCGCGGGGACGGCACCGGCACGCCCTGACCCGGCCCGGCGCGACCCCTAAGGGACGGGTGCGACCTGCCGGTGCGGACGTCATCCCCGGGGTGTAGCGGGGTTGGCCCTGTCGGGTGACGCCGGAATCGCCCCGATCTGATGGGCTGGTCATACCACCCCGCACCGTTACGGGTGACAATGGCGGCGGAGGACACCAGGGGGTGGACGCCGCCCACGTACGGAGGTAGCGCACTTATGGCACACCGGCCCAGCACGTCGCGCAACAAGGCGATGCGGTACGCGGTACCCGTCGCGGTGGCGGCCGTCGCGGCGGCGGGTGTCGGCCTGGTTCCGGCCCTCGCCGACAGCGGCGACCCGGACCTGCCGGACATCACGGCGCAGGAACTCATCACGAAGATCGCGGAATCCGACGTCGAACAGCTCTCCGGCACCGTCGAGCTCAGCTCCGACCTGGGCATTCCCGGGCTGGACGCCGCGTCCGACGGCGGCGGCCTCTTCGGCGGCCACTCCGGGGGCCCCGAGGAGAAGGGCGAGGACGGTGAGGGAGGCCGGGCCGAGGACGAGACGGGCTCACCGGCCGACCCGGCGGGGAAGCTGACCGGGCTCCTCGCGGGCGACCACACCCTGCGGGTCGCCCTGGACGGCCCCGAGCGGCAGCGCGTCTCCCTGGTGGAGGACGCCGCCGAGTACAGCCTGATCCGCAACGAGGGCGAGCTGTGGGCGTACGACAGCGCCAGCGACACCGCCTTCCACGCCGAGCTGCCCGAAGCCCCGGAGGGCGGCAAGGAGCACGGCATGGGCGGCCCCGGCTCGCTCACCCCGCAGGAGGCGGCCGAGCAGGCGCTCGCGGCCGTCGACGGCTCGACGTCCGTCACGGTGGACGGCACCACGAGCGTCGCCGGGCGGGACGCCTACGTGCTGGCCATCGCCCCGAAGGACGCGCCGGACTCCACGGTCGACGCCGTCCGCATCGCCGTGGACGCCGAGAACGGCACGCCGCTGCGCGTCACCCTGGACGCGAAGGGCACGGGCGCCCCCGTCGTCGAGGCGGGCTACACGAAGGTCGACTTCGCGAAGCCGTCCGCCGACCTGTTCGACTTCACGCCGCCGAAGGGCACCGACGTCACCGAGGCGGAGGAGTCGGCCGAGAAGCACGGGCGCGGTCTGAACGGCCTGCCCGAGGGCCTGGACGGGCTCCCCGGCCTGCCGGGTGCCGACGGCGCCGAGGGCCTGGGCGAGGGCGCGGAGGTCATCGGTGAGGGCTGGGACGCCGTCGTCAAGGTCGAGGCGCCCGAGGGCCTCGCGGGCGGCGAGCTGAACTCCCCGGAGGCGCAGCCGCTGCTGGACGCGTTCTCGGAGCAGGTCAGCGGTGAGTTCGGCGAGGGGCGGCTGTTCAGCACCACGCTGGTCAACGCGCTGATCACCGAGGACGGCAGCGTCTACGTCGGGGCCGTCACCAAGGACGGGCTGCTGAAGGCCGCCGGGACGGACTGACCACCCACGCGCACGACCGCCCCCGCGCACGACCGCGACGGGGACGACGAGGGAGACACATGGACGCGCCGCCGACCGCCGGGGAACCGGCAGTGGAGGCCCGCGGGCTGAGCAAACGGTTCCGCGGCGGTCAGCTCGCCGTCGACGGCCTGGACCTGCGCGTGCCGCGCGGCAGCGTCTTCGGCTTCCTCGGCCCGAACGGCTCCGGGAAGACGACCACCATCCGGATGCTGCTCGGGCTCGTCACGCCCACCGACGGCAGCGCCGCCCTGCTCGGCCGGCCCATGCCGGCCGACGCGCGGCGGGTGCTGCCGAAGGTGGGCGCCCTCATCGAGGGCCCGGCGCTGTACGGGTTCCTCTCCGGCCGGGACAACCTGGCCCGGTTCGACGCCGCCGACCCCACCGCCGACCCGGCCACGCGCCGCGCCCGCATCGACGCCGCGCTGGACCGCGTCGGCCTGGGGGCGGCGGCCCGCAAACACGCCCGGACGTACTCGCTGGGCATGAAGCAGCGCCTCGGCCTGGCCGTCGCGCTCCTCCAGCCCCGGGAGCTGCTGATCCTGGACGAGCCGACGAACGGCCTGGACCCGCAGGGCATGCGGGAGATGCGCACCCTCGTCCGCGAGCTGGCGGGGGACGGCACGACCGTCTTCCTCTCCTCGCACCTGCTGGACGAGGTCGAGCAGGTCTGCACGCACACCGCCGTCATGGCGCGGGGACGGCTGCTCACCCAGGGCCCGGTCGCCGAGCTGGCCGCCGGGGTGCGGGGGCGTCTGGTGGTCACCACCCCGGACGCGGGCGACGCCGCCTCGGTGCTGAAGGAGCACGGCGTGACGGCGCTGAGCACGGAGGGGGACCGCGTCACCGGTGACCCGCCCGCCGAGCCGGGCACCGACCTGGCCGACCTCAACGCCGCCCTCGTCCACGCGGGCGTCCGCGTGCGCTCCTTCGGCGTGGAGAACGGCTCACTGGAGGACGCCTTCGTGGCACTGACCGGGGAGGGCTTCGATGTCGCCGGCTGACGGGGTGGTGAGCGCCGAACGCACGGAGGCCGCCGCGAGCGGACCACAGCCGGCCGTCCGGCGCCCGTCCCCGCTGTGGACGCTCTCCCTCTTCCGCAGCGAGCTCACGGTGACGCTGCGCCGCTGGCGCACGCTCGCCCTGCTGGGCATCCTCGCGGTGCTGCCGGTGCTCATCGGCATCGCCGTGAAGATCGAGACCGGCGGCGGGGACGGCGGCGGCGGTGGCGGCGACGGCGGCGAGGGCCCGGCGTTCATCAACCAGATCACCAACAACGGCCTGTTCCTGGTGTTCACCGCGCTCGCGGCCACCCTCCCGTTCTTCCTGCCGATGACGGTCGGCGTCGTGGCGGGGGACGCGGTGGCGGGCGAGGCGAGCGCGGGCACCCTGCGCTACCTGCTCGTCGCCCCCGCCGGACGCACCCGGCTGCTGCTGGCGAAGTTCGCCGCGCTGCTGGTCTTCTGCCTCCTGGCGACGCTCGTCGTGGCGCTCTCGGCGGTGCTGGTGGGCGCGGCGCTGTTCCCACTCGGGGACATCACCCTGCTGTCGGGCGTCACCGTCCCGCTCTCCGAGGGGCTGCTGCGCGCCCTGGCCATCGCGGTGGCCGTGGCCGTCTCGCTGGTCGGGCTCGCGGCGCTCGGCCTGTTCGTCTCGACGCTCACCAACAGCGGCATCGCCGCCATGTCCGCGACGGTGGGGCTGCTGATCACGGTGCAGATCGTCGGGGCGATCCCGCAGCTCGACGTCGTCCACCCGTTCCTGTTCCCTTACCACTGGATGTCCTTCGCGGACCTGCTGCGGGCGCCCGTCCCCTGGGGCGACATCCTGGCCAACGCCGGGCTCCAGGGGGTCTACGCCGCTGTCTTCGGCTCGGCCGCCTGGGCCCGCTTCACCACCCGCGACATCACCTCCTGAGGGCTCCTCGAACGCTGCTCGACGGCCCCTGGGCGCGCCCCGCGCCCAGGGGCCGTTGTCAGTGGTGACCGCTAACTTTGTAGGTGTCGGAGGGTGCCGGAGGGGGAGCCGGCACACGCTCGCGAGCGAGGAGGCGAGTCATGCCCGCAGGACTCACACAGGGCGCCGGCTGGGAGGTGGGGGTGTCGCGGACGATCCCGCTGCCGCCCGCCACCGTGTGGGATCTCATCAGCAGTGAGGAGGGGCTGGCCCTGTGGCCGGGGCCGGGTGCGCGGCTGGCACCCGAGAAGGGCACGCAGTACACGACGACGGAGGGGACGACCGGCGAAGTGCGCAGTTACCGCCCAGGAGACCGCATCAGGCTCACCTACCGCCCGCATGGGGACGACCACCACACGACGTTCCAGCTCGACATATCCGCTGCACCGAGGGGGAAGGCGGTGCTCCGCTCCGGCCGGGAGGGGCTGCGCGGCGCCGAGGAGTGCCCGGCCGCCGCGTGAGCGGTGGCGTGTACCCCGGCGGCGGGTGACGGACCGGGTGGCCGCCGCGCCCGGCTGAGCCGGGGTCGTGGCCCCGGCGCGTCCGGGCTTCGGGCGCGCCGGGGCGGCCGGGGCCGGGGCCGGGCGTCAGGACGTCGGGCCGACGGGGGCCTGCGGGAGGTCGGCGGGGGTGACGCCGCCGGCGGGGGACGGCCGGCGCCGCCGGGCCTCCCGCAGGGCGGTCCGGTTGCGCCGGGCGGCGCGCAGGGCGTCGAAGGTCAGCACGCACAGCGCCACCCACACCAGGAGGAACCCGGCCCAGCGCTCGGGCGGCATCCGCTCGTCGAAGGCGAGCAGGCCCAGCAGGAACATGAAGGTCGGCGCGAGGTACTGGAGCAGGCCGATGGTGGAGAGCGGCACCCGCATCGCCGCCGCGCCGAAGAGGATCAGTGGCAGGGCCGTCGCCAGCCCGGCACCGGCGAGCAGCAGGGCGTGCGGCAGGCCCTCGGTGGTGAACGTCGACTCGCCGCGCCCGCCGAGGAACAGCAGGAAGCCGAGGGCGGGAAGGAACTGCAGCAGGGAGTCGGCGGTGAAGCCCTCCAGGCCGTCGAGCCTGGTCTGCTTCTTCACGAGGCTGTAGGTCGCGAAGGTGACGGCCAGCGTCAGGGAGATCCAGGGCACCTCACCGTAGGCGACGGTCATGACGGCCACGGCCGCCGCGCCGATGCCGACGGCCGTCCACTGCAACGGCCTCAGCCGCTCGCGCAGGACGACGACGCCGATCGCGATGGTGACGAGGGGGTTGATGAAGTAGCCGAGGGAGGCCTCCAGCACGCGCTCCTCGGTGACGGCCCAGATGAACAGGTACCAGTTGACCGATATCAGCGTGGCCGAGACGGCGACGAGCCCGAGCCGCTTGGGCCTGCGGAACAGCGCGCCGATCCACGCCCAGCGGCGCAGGGCCAGCAGGATCAGGGCCGCCGTCGGCAGCGACCACACCATGCGGTGCGCCATCACCTCGGCGGCGGAGGTCGACTGGAGCAGGTGCCAGTACAGGGGCAGGAGCCCCCACATGCCGTACGCGGCGAACCCGTACAGGAGTCCGGTGCGGGTCTCGCTCGTGGACGACAACGACGACAACGACGACAACCCACGCCTCCTCCGTCAAGGTGCTGCTCACGACGAAGGTAACGCCCGGCACACCTGCTTGTCATTCCCGTAAGGGCGCGACGCTCATGACGCCCGTCACGTCCGCTCGTCGGGTCCCGTCGGGTCGCGTCCGGCCCGCAGGAGGCGGTCGATCACCTCGACCGTGGCGGTGGCGGCCATGGGGTACGGCTTCAGCACGAGGTCGGCTCCCGCGCCGTCGAGTTGCTCGGCGTCGCGCGAGGAGTGGGCGGTGAGGACCACGGTGCCCCGGTAGCCGTGGTGCCGCAGGCCGTGGACGAGGGCCCTGCCGACCGCCGGAACGGGAACGGTGCTGATCACGCAGCGGGCGCGGGAGAGCGGCAGCGACTCCAGGAGGTGGATGTCCTCCGCGCTGCCGAACACCGCCGTGACGCCCTCCCGATCGCCGTCGGCCACCCTGCGCGGATCGTAGTCCACGGCCAGCACCCGGTGGCCGGACCGACCGAGCCGGGCGGCGATGGCTCCGCCGAAGCGGCCCAGGCCGTAGAGGATGACGTCGGCCTCCTGCTCGTCCCCCTCGAGCTCCCGCTGCCGACCGCCCGTCCGGTCCAGCACGGACAGCCGGCGTTCGAGGCGCGCGTAGATCCGCTGCGAGTAGAGGATCAGGTACGTGGAGCCGCCGATGGTGATCAGCCCGACGACCGTGATGAGGCTGACCGTGGCCTCCGTGATGTGGCCGAGGCTGAGGCCGAGGGCGGCGAGGATGAGGGAGAACTCGGAGATCTGCGCCACCGTGAGCCCGGCCAGGAACCCCACCCGGACCGGATAGCGCATCGCGGCCATGATCAGGACGACGATCAACGGGTTGCCGACGAGGACGAAGAGGGAGAGCACCGCCGCGTCGGCGAGCTGCTGCGAAGCGTCCGTGAACTCCAGACGAGCTCCCAGCTCAAGGAAGAAGAACAGCAGCAGGAAGTCCCGCAGGCTGACCAGCCGGGCACCGAGCGCGTCCCGGTACGGTGTCGTCGCCAGCGAGACACCCGCGAGGAACGCCCCGACCTCGGTGCTGAACCCCAGCCAGTCGCTCACCGTGGCCACGGAGACCGCGTAGGCCACGCCGAACAGGACGAGCAGCTCCTGCGACCGGGCCACCTGGTGCAGCAGCCGCGGCAGCACGTAACGCATGGCCGCGACCACACCGGCCAGCAGCCCCAGACCCTTGGCGAGAACCAGGGCGACGTGCACGGGCAGGTTGTCGCTCCCCTGCTGGCCGAACGCCGTCAGGGCGATCATCACCAGCACCACGACGATGTCCTGGACGATGAGGAAGCCGACCGCGATGCGTCCGTGGAGCTGCTCCAGCTCCCGCTTGTCCGACAGCAGCTTCACGATGATGATCGTGGACGAGAAGGTGAGCGCCACGGCCACGTACAGGGCCGTCACCGTGTCCATGCCCAGCCCGAGGGCGATCAGATAGCCGACGACCGAGGTGAACAGGACCTGACCGAGCCCCGTGGCCAGGGCGATCGGCCCGGTGGTCCGGATCAGGTGCACGTCCAGGCGCAGCCCCACGAGGAACAGCAGGATCGCGATGCCCATACGGGCCAGCAACTCGATCGTGCCGTCCGCCTCCACCCAGCCGAAGCCGGTCGGGCCGACCAGGATGCCCACGCCGATGAACGCGACGATCAGGGGTTGCCGCAGACGCACGGCCAGCAGTCCGATGACCGCCGAGAACGCCAGGATCACGGCGAAGAGCGCGAAACCGTTCAACTCCATGACGGCGGTCCGTTCCTCCCGGGCCGTGGACGCCCTCCGGCGGCGTGCGCGTCCCGACGGCCGACGGGCAAGGACGAGGGTGCGGCGCCGGTCACCCGGTGCCCCCGAACGACCAGGACGTCACACGGCGCCCGCCGCATCACGTGCTGCGCGACGCTCCCGAGGAGCGCGTGAGCGAGCTTCGACCGCGCTCCCGTGCCCACCACGACGAGGTCGGCCGCGTAGCGATCGGCCAGCTCGGGGACGGCCTCGGTGGGCCGCCCCGACGAGATGAGCGGACGCGTCCCTTCCGCCAGAGGCAGGGCGGCCATCAGGCGCTCGATGCGCGGCCGGACGTCCGCGAGGCAGACATCCAGCAAGCGGGCCAGTTCCTCCTCGCTCGCCCCGTGCATCCGCAGCATGTGCTCGCCCGGGACCACGGCGGTGTGCACCGCGCGATGCTCCGCGCCGGGACTCAGCGCGATTCCGTACCGTGCCGCCGCGAAGGAGAGCGCGTCGGTGTCCACCGCGAGCAGGACGTTGCGGTAGTCATCCACGGGCGGCTCCCTGACCACGAGGACCGGAACGCCGCTCGACCGGGAGAGGTTCTCCGGAGTCGTGCCGAGCAGCGGGTCGGCCAGCCGGTCCTTGCCGTGCGCGCCGACGACGAGGAGCCCGGCGCCGCGCCGCTCGACCTCCCGCACGAGTGCCGGACCGACCTTGCCGCGCCGCACCGCCACCGCCGTCCGCGCGCCGCCCGGGTACCCGCTGACGTCGCGCCTCAGCCGGGACCGCACGTGCTTCGACAGGTCGGCGTCGGCGCCGTGCGGCACGACGCACACCGAGGTGACGGGGGCGCCGTGCAGCAGCCCCAGCCGGACGGCCCGGCCCACGGCGCGGTTCCCGCCCTCGGACAGGTCGGTGGCCGCCAGCACGCCACGGAGCCATGCCGCGCCCATAAGCACCACCGAACCCGTGCCTCTGCCGACCTCCCGACTTCCAACATGACCCAGAGCCGTGCGGACCGCCAGCCGACGGCACGACGCGACAGGGCATGGCGCGTCCGCACGCGCGGCGGCCCGTACCCCGGGGCCGGGGTACGGGCCGCCGCGCGGTGGTGCGGAGGGTCAGCCGACGACCGTCCAGGTGTCCTTGCCGTGCAGCAGCGAGGTCAGGTCGCCCTTGCCGTTCTGCTCGACGGCCTGCTCCAGCTGGTCGGCCATGAGCGTGTCGTACACCGGCCGCTGAACGCTGCGCAGGACGCCGATCGGCGTGTGGTGCAGCGTGTCCGGGTCGGCCAGCCGCGACAGCGCGAAGGCCGTCGCGGGCGAGGCGTCGTGGGCGTCGTGGACGAGCACGCCGTCCGTGCCGTGCGTGGTGACGTCCACGATCCGCAGCTCGCCGGTGGCGGCGTCGCGGACGACGCCCTGGGAGCCGAGGCCGTCCTCCGCCGGGGTGCCGAACCGGATCGGCTGCCCGTGCTCCAGCCGGATCACCGCCTCGACCGCCTGCTGCTTGTCCTTGAGCACCTCGAAGGCGCCGTCGTTGAAGATGTTGCAGTTCTGGTAGATCTCCACCAGCGCCGTGCCCGGGTGCTCGGCGGCCTGACGCAGGACCTCGGTCAGGTGCTGGCGGTCGGAGTCCACCGTGCGGGCCACGAAGGACGCCTCGGCGCCGATCGCCAGGGAGACGGGGTTGAAGGGCGCGTCGAGCGAGCCCATCGGCGTCGACTTGGTGATCTTGCCGGCCTCCGACGTCGGGCTGTACTGGCCCTTGGTGAGACCGTAGATCCGGTTGTTGAACAGCAGGATCTTCAGGTTGACGTTGCGCCGCAGGGCGTGGATCAGGTGGTTGCCGCCGATGGACAGGGCGTCGCCGTCACCGGTGACGACCCACACCGACAGGTCGCGGCGGCTGGTGGCCAGGCCCGTCGCGATGGACGGGGCGCGGCCGTGGATCGAGTGCATCCCGTAGGTGTTCATGTAGTACGGGAAGCGCGAGGAGCAGCCGATGCCGGAGATGAAGACGATGTTCTCCTTCGCCAGCCCGAGCTGGGGGAGGAACCCCTGCACGGCGGCGAGGACGGCGTAGTCACCGCAGCCCGGGCACCAGCGGACCTCCTGGTCGGACTTGAAGTCCTTGGCGGTCTGCTTGGCGTCGGCCGTGGGCACCAGCGACAGCGCGTGTGACGCGGACGCCGGGCCCCCCGTGAGGACGTCAGCCATGGTCGATGGCCTCCTTGATGACGGTGGCGAGCTGCTCGGCCTTGAAGGGGAGGCCGCGGACCTGGGTGAAGGGCTGGGCGTCGACGAGGTACGTGGCGCGCAGCAGCATGGCGAGCTGCCCGAGGTTCATCTCGGGCACGATCACCTTGTCGTACGACCTGAGGACCGTGCCGAGGTTCCCCGGGAACGGGTTCAGGTGCCGCAGATGGGCCTGCGCGACGGCGCCGCCCTCCCGCCGCACCCGGCGCACCGCCGCGGTGATCGGCCCGTACGTGGAGCCCCAGCCGAGGATGAGCACCCGCGCCGCGCCGTCCCGGTCGTCGACCTCCAGGTCGGGGACGTCGACGCCGTCGACCTTGGCCTGCCGGGTGCGGACCATGAAGTCGTGGTTGGCGGGGTCGTAGGAGATGTTCCCCGAGCCGTCCTGCTTCTCGATGCCGCCGATGCGGTGCTCCAGACCCGGCGTGCCGGGGACGGCCCACGGCCGGGCGAGCGTCCGCTCGTCGCGCTTGTAGGGCCAGAACACCTCGGTGCCGTCGTCCAGCGTGTGGTTCGCGCTCGTGGCGAACTGGGTGCGCAGGTCGGGCAGTTCGTCGGCCTCCGGGATACGCCACGGCTCGGAGCCGTTGGCCAGGTAGCCGTCGGAGAGGAGGAAGACGGGGGTGCGGTAGGTGAGTGCGATGCGCGCCGCGTCGAGCGCCGCCGTGAAGCAGTCGGCCGGGGTGGCCGGGGCCACGATCGGCACCGGCGCCTCGCCGTTGCGGCCGTACATGGCCTGCAGCAGGTCGGCCTGCTCGGTCTTGGTGGGCAGGCCCGTCGAGGGGCCGCCGCGCTGGATGTCGACGATCAGCAGCGGCAGTTCCAGGGAGACCGCGAGCCCGATCGTCTCGGACTTCAGCGCCACGCCGGGGCCGGACGTCGTCGTCACCGCGAGCGCACCGCCGAAGGCGGCACCGAGCGCGGCGCCGATGCCGGCGATCTCGTCCTCGGCCTGGAACGTCCGCACGCCGAAGTTCTTGTGCTTGCTCAACTCGTGCAGGATGTCCGAGGCCGGGGTGATCGGGTACGAGCCCAGGTACAGCGGGAGGTCCGCCTGCTGAGACGCAGCGATCAGTCCGTAAGACAGTGCGAGGTTCCCGGAGATGTTCCGGTAGGTGCCGGCGGGGAACGCCTGCGCCGCCGGGGCCACTTCGTAGGAGACGGCGAAGTCCTCGGTCGTCTCGCCGAAGTTCCAGCCCGCCCGGAAGGCCGCGACGTTGGCCTCGGCGATCTCCGGCTTCTTGGCGAACTTCGTCCGCAGGAACCGCTCGGTGCCCTCGGTGGGCCGGTGGTACATCCACGACAGCAGGCCGAGGGCGAACATGTTCTTCGACCGCCCGGCCTCCTTGCGGCCCAGGTCGAAGCCCTTGAGCGCCTCCACCGTCAGCGTCGTGAGCGGCACCGGGTGGACGGAGTAGCCGTCCAGCGAGCCGTCCTCCAGGGGGCTCGCGGCGTACCCGACCTTGGCCATGGCGCGCTTGGTGAACTCGTCGGTGTTGACGATGATCTCCGCGCCGCGCGGCAGGTCGGCGATGTTCGCCTTGAGCGCGGCCGGGTTCATCGCCACCAGGACGTTCGGCGCGTCGCCGGGCGTCAGGATGTCGTGGTCGGCGAAGTGGAGCTGGAAGGACGAGACGCCGGGCAGCGTCCCGGCGGGTGCGCGGATCTCGGCCGGGAAGTTCGGCAGCGTGGAGAGGTCGTTGCCGAACGACGCCGTCTCCGAGGTGAAGCGGTCCCCCGTGAGCTGCATGCCGTCGCCGGAGTCCCCCGCGAACCGGATGACGACCCGGTCCAAACGCCGTACTTCCTTGGCGTTCTCATGGCTGACCTGACTGGTCACGTGCTAGGACCTCCCTCGGGCCGGCGGGCTCACCGCCCATCGTACGTGCGCGTTAGGTTGACCTTCGTAAGGTTGACCGCATGGTGGACACGATAATGAGACACCGCGCCACCCGCACGCGACGGTGTGCCGTCAACCCCCCGAAGGGGCTCGTCGTACGAACTGCCAGCCTGACCGGCGGGCATTGAGCCTGGCTTCATTGTGGGCGGAGACCTACGACCGGAGATAGGTGAGGACCGCGAGCACTCGACGGTGATCTCCGTCACTCGGCGCCAGGCCCAGCTTCATGAAGATGTTGCCGACGTGCTTCTCCACCGCCCCGTCGCTCACCACGAGCTGCCGCGCGACGGCCGCGTTCGTGCGCCCCTCGGCCATCAGCCCCAGCACCTCCCGCTCCCGGGGTGTCAGCCCGGCCAGGACGTCCTGCTTGCGGCTGCGGCCCAGCAGCTGCGCCACGACCTCCGGATCCAGCGCCGTGCCGCCCTCCGCCACCCGGGTGACCGCGTCCACGAAGTCGCTCACCTCCGCCACCCGGTCCTTGAGCAGATACCCCACCCCGCGCGTCGAGCCGGCCAGCAGCTCGGTCGCGTACTGCTCCTCCACGTACTGCGACAGGACGAGCACCCCCAGCTCGGGGAACTCCTCCCGCAGCTCCACCGACGCCCGCAGCCCCTCGTCCGTGTGCGTCGGCGGCATCCGCACGTCCGCCACCACCACGTCCGGCAGCCCCTGCGCACCGGCCAGCGCGCGCACCGTCCGGCGCAGCGCCTCGCCGTCCGCCACCCCGGCGACCACCTCGTGGCCGCGGTCGGTCAGCAGCCGCGTCAGCCCCTCGCGCAGCAGCACCGAGTCCTCGGCGATCACCACGCGCACGCTCTTCCCCATCGTTCCCTGCCCCTCGCCCCTGGCCGTTCCTGCCTCGTACCGCCGTCGCCAGCATTCCAGAACGACGGCCCCGGCCCGTACCGCCCGGCCTCACTCCCGCCAGGGGAGTTCGGCGGTGATGGTGGTGGGGCCTCCGTGGGGGGAGTGGATGTGGAGGAGTCCGTCGACGGAGTGGAGGCGTTCGGTGAGTCCGGTGAGTCCGGTGCCGTGGGTGGTGGTGGCGCCGCCGTGGCCGTTGTCGGTGGTGTGGAGGAGGAGGCGGTCGTCGGTGCGCCAGATGTCGATGTGGGCGTGGGTGGCGTTGCTGTGTTTGGAGATGTTCTGGAGGAGTTCGCTGAGGGTGAAGTAGGCGATGGCTTCGATGGCGGGTGCGGGGCGGTGGGGGAGGTCGGTGTGAACGGTGGTGGGGACGGTGCAGCGGGTGGTGAGGTGGGTCAGGGCGGGGCCGAGTCCTCGGTCGGTGAGGATGGCGGGGTGGATGCCGCGTGCGAGGTCGCGGAGTTCCTGGAGGGCGAGTTTCACTTCGCCGTGGGCTTCGTCGACCATGCGGGCGGCGGTGTCGGGGTCGTGGGCGAGTTTTTCCTTGGCGAGGCCGAGGTCCATGGCGAGGGCGACGAGGCGGGCCTGGGCGCCGTCGTGCAGGTCGCGTTCGATGCGCCGCAGGTCCGCGCTGGCCGCGTCCGTCACCACCGCACGCCCCTCCTCCAGCTCCCACACCCGCTCCACCAGCCGCGTCGGGCCGAGCAGCCCGGCGACCAGGAAGCGGTCGACGGCCGTCAGGGCCCGCAGCCACCACGGGACGAGCAGCACGACCAGCGCCCCGACGGCGCTGAAGGCGGCCAGCTCCGGCGGTGAGTCGACGTAGATCGGCTCGCCCGAGGCGTTCTCGCCGAGCTGGGTGCCCGGCTCGGGCAGCGACCAGCTCCACAGCGGGTACGTCAGCATCCCCCAGCCGACCGACCACAGGGCCAGCCCGGCGCTGAAGGAGAAGACGGCCCACGGGAAGTGGACGAGCCCGTACAGCACGTGCCGCCAGCTCGCGCCGTCCTTGAGGACGGCCACGGTCCGGGCCGCCGGTCCGCTCCTGCCGCGCGGCGTCCGCACCGGCCCGGGCGCCGGCACGTCCAGGCCCAGCAGGACGCGGGCCCGGGCCCGTTCCACGGCGCCGAACGCCCGCGCGCACAGCAGCGTCACGGCCAGCAGCGGGACGCCGACGAACGTCACCAGCAGCCCCGCGCTCGTCGCGACCAGGGTGACGAGGGTGGAGAAGACGACGACGGCCACGGGCAGGCTCGTCAGGACGTGGCCGAGCTCCCGCCAGGCCCGCGCGGAGAAGGGGGCGCGCAGAACGTGCATGGGTCAGCCTTTCGGGGCGTCGGTGCGGCCGGGGTCCGGTTCGGCTGCCGGGCCGGGGTCCGGGCCGGGGTCCGGGTCGCGCCAGGGGAGTTCGGCGGTGATGGTGGTGGGGCCTCCGTGGGGGGAGTGGATGTGGAGGAGTCCGTCGACGGAGTGGAGGCGTTCGGTGAGGCCGGTGAGTCCGGTGCCGTGGGTGGTGGTGGCGCCGCCGTGGCCGTTGTCGGTGGTGTGGAGGAGGAGGCGGTCGTCGGTGCGCCAGATGTCGATGTGGGCGTGGGTGGCGTTGCTGTGTTTGGAGATGTTCTGGAGGAGTTCGCTGAGGGTGAAGTAGGCGATGGCTTCGATGGCGGGTGCGGGGCGGTGGGGGAGGTCGGTGTGGACGGTGGTGGGGACGGTGCAGCGGGTGGTGAGGTGGGTGAGGGCGGGGCCGAGTCCTCGGTCGGTGAGGATGGCGGGGTGGATGCCGCGTGCGAGGTCGCGGAGTTCCTGGAGGGCGAGTTTCACTTCGCCGTGGGCTTCGTCGACCATGCGGGCGGCGGTGTCGGGGTCGTGGGCGAGTTTTTCCTTGGCGAGGCCGAGGTCCATGGCGAGGGCGACGAGGCGGGCCTGGGCGCCGTCGTGCAGGTCGCGTTCGATGCGCCGCAGGTCCGCGCTCGCGGCGTCCGACACCACCGCACGCCCCTCCTCCAACTGCGCGATCCGGCGCTCCAGTTCGTCGGAGGGCGCCAGCAGCCCCCGCACCAGCACCCGGTCCACGTTCGTCAGCCCCCGCGCCAGCCACGGCAGGATCGGCCAGGCGACGAAGAGCGAGACGAAGGCCACCGCGAACGTCGCCACGCCCCACGGCAGCCGGACCGTCGCGTACAGCGCGTGCCGCCAGCCCACCGGGTCCTTGAGCGCCGCCCACAGCCACGGGAAGAACCCGCCGTGCGTACGGTGCCGGATCGGCGTGGGCTCCGGGACGTCGACGTCCAGCAGCAGCCGGGCCCGTCCCCGTTCGAACTTGCCCAGCTGCCGGCAGCCCACGAGCCCGGCCGCCAGCACCGGGAGCCCGACCACGGTCACCGCGAGCAGCGCGCCGGTGTACAGCCACACGGCCACGTAGACGAAGCCCACGAGATCCACCGGCAGGTTGGACAGCAGATGGGCGACCTCACGCCACGTCTGCGCGCTCAGCGGCGCACGCGGCGGCGGCAGTGCGCGCTCGGCGTCGCGTCCCGGCGGAGGATCGGTGCTCACGGTCATGCGCCCCAGCCTGCCGCGCGCGCCGACCGGGCCGCCATGGGGTTCCTCAGTCACCCGGGGTGGGGTTTTCCCCACCGCCGCTCGCGCCGGGGAGGGCTTTCGCGTCGGGGACGGTGAAACCGTCACGGCCCCCGGAGACGTCTGGAGGAGTGTCGGAGGCGCACGCTAGCCTTTTGCGGGACGGGTGACGTCACGGGGAACGGTCCACAGAAGCGGGAGGGGAGTGCTCATGGGCCTGAAGTTCGACATGGGGAACCAGACGTTGGCGACGCTGACGAAGCAGTCGCGCGGATCGTCGACGGACATGGGGTCGCTGATCAAGCAGCTGATCGCGGCGGCCGAGCCCTTGGAGGGCCGGTTCAACGGCGCGGGGAAGCGGGCGTTCGACCTGTTCAAGGCGAACTCGGACGAGATCACGGCCTCGTTGAACGGGTCGCTGTCGGCGATCCTCGGTGGTCAGCAGGGCATGGACCAGGCGTTCATGTCGGGTGAGCAGGAGTCGGCGGACAACGCGCGGCAGTCGATGGCCTCGGCGAACTTCGACGCGGCACGCTTCGGTGGCCGCTGAACATCGCGGTGCCGTGATCTGGGAAGGGGCTGATGGTGGTGGCTGGTGAGGACCGGCGGAGTTACGACACGGGTGCTTCCTCGGAGGTGCAGGGAAGTCTGGCGGGGGTGATCGGCCAGCTGGAGAAGGTGATCAGCGACCGTGACCGCCAGGTGAAGGCGGCCATGGCCGATTTCCAGGCCGACGGGGTCTCGGAGCAGTACCACGGCGCCGAGCAGCGGTGGAACAACGCGGCGAACGAGGTCCGGGCGATCGTGGCGCTGCTGCGGGGCACGTTGGAGAAGAACGACGGGACGGCTTCGCAGGCGTTGCAGCGGGCGAAGGCGGCGGTTGACGGCATCGGCTGACCGGCCGTGCGGGGGAGTGGACGATGACGGGCTGGGATCTGTCGGTTCCCGGGATCAACGGTGTCCTGAAGGACGTCATGGAGATCGCCGGTGACCTCGAGGGCCAGGTCGAGAAGTACGGGGAGCACCTGGAGTCCGCGGCCGGGTACGCGGGGACGTTGGCGATGCCCGGTGAGCCGGTGCCGGAAGCGGGGCTGATCGGCGCCGCGCTGGCGGAGTTCGCCGAGGCCACGCAGGAGGACCTGATGTTCGTGGCCGCACGGGCGGGCAAGTCGCTCCAGGGCGCCTCCGATGCGACGAGTGCGTACCTGACGGGGGATCTGGACATGGCGGCGGCGGCACAGGCCGAGGCGCTCAAGGCCCCCGAGCTCGACCTCCCCGGCCAGGGCCAGGGCGAGTAGACCGGGGATCGTAGGGGGAGTTCGGGCGATGGCTGACATGGTGGATCCGTCGGGGGTGCCGTCGTTCACCGGTGATTTCGGGTTGCTGGAGGAGGAAGCGGCCGCGTTGAAGGAGGACGCGGGCAAGATCCGGGACACCGGTTCGGGTGTGCATGCGACCTTTCAGGGGTTGTCGGCGTTCTACACGGCGCCGGAGGCGGATCAGTTGTTCGGCTCGACGCGGCCGGTCTCGGATCGGGCGGATGACTTCGCCGATGATCTGGAGAAGGTGGCGGGGGCGTTGGTCGGGTTCGCCGAGGAGGCGCGTCCGATCGTGGCGAGGCTGGAGCGGTTGAAGGGGGAGGCGCAGTCGTTCGTCGACTCGGTCAAGGACGATGACGAGTGGACGTACGACGAGGAGAAGATCGAGACGAACAACGCGTTGGTGGGGGATATCTCCGCGGCGGTGGCGGAGTTCTGGGCGGCGGAGCGGTCGGCGGCGAACAAGATCACGGCGTTGGTGAACGGGACCCAGTGGGTGGCGGGTGACGGGTCGGACGGCGCGAACATGTACGGCCTGAGCGTGGAGGACATGCGGCAGGCGGGGGAGACGCCGTGGGGGAAGATGGCCGAGGAGGACCACCACTGGTATGAGGTGGGGCACTGGGTCAAGAGTTATGTGTGGGACGGGTTCATCGTCGATGGGATCTGGGGCACCCTGACGGGTTTGGGTGGTCTGGTGGGGTTGCGGGGGTGGGAGACGTTCAAGGACTCCTGGAAGGGTCTGGGCCAGCTGGCCACCGGCATCCTGATCATCGGCTCCCCGTTGCTGGCGGCGGCGACGTACGCGGTGGCGCCGGAGGGGGCGCGGACGTGGATGCGGGAGAGCCTGAACACGACCAAGGAGGTGGGCAAGTCGCTGGTGGCGTGGGACGAGTGGGGTGAGAACCCGGGCCGGGCGGCGGGGTTGGTGACGTTCAACGTCCTGACCACGGTGGCCACGTTGGGTACGGGGACGGCGGTGCGGGGTGCGAGCGCTTCGGGGACGGCGGCGCGGGTGATGAACGCGGCCGGGCGGGCCGGCCGCATCGTCGACCCGATGACCTACATCGGCAACGGCTTGAACGCGACCTTCCGCGGCCTGCCCAGACTCACCGACGTCACCTCCGGCCTCGCCGACCTCAGCGCGGTACGCGCCGTCGAACTCCCCGACGGGACGATGCGCCTCCCCGACGGCACCACCTTCGCCCCCGACGCCCCCACCCTCCCCGACCTGCCCCCCGGCAGCACCGCCGTCGAACTCCCGGACGGGTCGGTGGTCACCCCGGACGGCACCGCCCTCCGACCCGACGGAACGGTCACCGTCCCGCACACCCAGGACACCCCTCCGGCCACGGTTCTGCCGGACGCCGTTCCGGCCGGTGCCGTGCCCGACGGCGCGCCCACCGGTGCCGTGCTCGAAGGCCTCCCGGAGTCTGCTCGCCCGGACAGCGTCCCCGCCGGTGCCGTGCCCGACGGGCCGGATGCGACTGGAGCCGAAGTTCCCGGCGGTGCCGTCGACGACGCCGCCGTTGATCCTGACGCCGTGCGTACGTCCGATGAGGCCCCGACCAGCACCACCGATGACGCGGTGGCACCGGCATCACCCGACGATACCGGTGTCCCCGGGCCCCGCACGGACGGAGAGGACACCAGTCCTACGGGGCTCGATGACGAGCCTGCGCGGTCGGGTCAGGACGCCACGAGCCCAGGCCACGAACCAGATGTCACCGCCCGCGAGGACGAGTCCTCGGACATGGGCACACGGCGGGAGCAGGCGGAGCGGACCGCGACGGACTCGAGAGTCCCCGCGCCCCCGAAGGAGCCTGCGGACCTCATTCTGGATTCGGGGGACCATGTCTATTTCAGCCCCGAGACCACGACGATCGGTTACGACACCAACACGATGCTCAATCGTGAACTCATCGCGCCGCAGCCGGGCGTCCACGACATCATCATCCACGGCTCTCCCTCGGGGTATTTCCTGCCGGGTCACCGGAATGCTGCCGGCGAGAACTTCAACCTGGGCGAAGTGCATCCGACGCACATCGCCGACGCCGTGCGGAACAACCCGAACTACGATGGAGGCCCGATACGGTTGGTCTCGTGCCATTCGGGTCGGGTGAACGTCGCGGGTGAGATTCCCGCCGCTCAGGAGGTCGCGAACCAGTTGGGGGTTACGGTCACCGCGCCGACGCAGGCGGTCGGAGTCTTCCCCAGGCTGCCGCCCGGTCAGGTGCCCAAGGTGTTCGATGACGGATACTGGCGGACGTTCCTTCCTCTCGTTCGTTCGTGAACAGGAAAGTAGCAAGATGAAGATTCTCGGTTTGTACAAGGAGTTCTGGTCCGAGAAGGCCGGGGTCAGCGAGCGCAGTGTTCGGGAGGATGTGAGAGGTGCGCCCTCCGCCGAGGCGGAGAAGGTGCATGCCTACCTCAGAGACGGCTACGTGCTTCTTGCGACGATGGGTGCCACGCAGGATGTGCTGGGGTCGGACGAAAGTATTCTCGGTGGTGACTCCCTGTACACCGATGGGACGTGGGTGTGGCGCGGTGACCTTCGTTTCTACGTTCGCCGGTACCACCTCGCACTCCCTGAGGAATTCCTCGACTCGGTGAGGGAGTCCGCCTACGTGGTACCACCTGTTCCGGACGACCGGTTGGTGGAACTTACGTACGCGATCCAGGAAATTGTCTGATCCGTAGCGTGTCCGGCTGTCTGGAGAAGTTGAGTTCCTGGTGGAAGAGTCGCCGTTGATCCGAAGCCTTCGGGGTGCTGTGGCCGCCGCGCCGGAGGACGTGCCGCTGCGCCTGCACCTCGCCGAGATGCTGTTGGCCGCCGGGGACGGCAGTGCGGCCGTGGCCGAGGTGGCCGTCGCGTTGCAGCACGCGCCGGACGACCCGGAGGCCCGCGCCCTCATGGCGCGTGCGGTCGGCGGCACCTCGGTGCCGACTCCAAGCCTCGCCGAGCCTTCGCCACCCGAAGCCGCCGGGGGGTTCGACTGGAGCAGGGCGGAGGACGAGGTCGCCGATGTCGTGCCGCCCCGTTTTGTCACCGGCTCCGCCGACGAACAGGGCGCACCCCTCCGGGCCGACGGCGGTGAGGGTGGCGGCGGCGCGAACGACGCCGAGGTCTGGGACGTCGAGGCGCCGGGCACGGTCCGGTTGGCTGACGTCGGCGGAATGCGAGAGGTCAAGGACCGCTTGGAGGCTGCCTTCCTCGCGCCGATGCGCAACCCCGAGTTGCGCAGCCTCTACGGCAAGAGTCTGCGCGGCGGCCTGCTCCTCTACGGCCCGCCCGGCTGCGGCAAGACGTTCATGGCGCGCGCGATCGCGGGCGAGCTGGGGGCCGGTTTCGTCAACGTCTCCCTCAGCGATGTGCTGGACATGTGGCTCGGCTCCTCCGAACGGAACCTGCGGGACATCTTCGCGGCTGCCCGACGGAACGCGCCCTGCGTGGTCTTCCTGGACGAGTTGGACGCGCTGGGTGCGAAGCGCAGCCGTGTCCAGCACGGCGGTATGCGCAACACCGTCAACCAGCTCCTCACCGAGCTTGACGGCGTCTCGGGTGGCAACGAGGGCGTTTTCGTCCTGGCGGCGACGAACCATCCCTGGGACGTCGACACCGCCCTGCGTCGCCCCGGCCGCCTCGACCGTACGCTGCTCGTGCTGCCGCCTGACGAGCCCGCCCGCGAGGCGATTCTGCGGTACCACCTCCGGGACCGTCCGATCGCCGGTGTGGACCTGACGAAACTCGCCCGTCGCACGGACGGTTTCTCGGGCGCCGACCTGTCCCACCTGTGTGAGACCGCTTCCGAACGCGCACTCCTGGACTCCGTCCGTACGGGCGAGCCCCGGATGATCGGCATGCCGGACCTGCTCGGGGCGGCGAAGGAGCTCCGACCGTCCACGGAGGCCTGGTTCGCCGCCGCCCGCAACGTCGCCCTGTACGCGAACGAGGGCGGGACCTACGACGATCTCCTCGCCCACCTGAAGCGGCGCAGGCTCCTGTGACACCCGACGCACCGAACGCGCTCGCCAGGGAGCATGAGCGCGCCCAGACGCTCGTGGAGGTCGGCAGACTTGACGAAGCGGCCGTGCTTCTCGGCCGTCTCGTCGCCGAGAGCCCCGACTCCGCATCCCTCTGGTTCGAACTGTCCCGGTGCCGACTTGAGCAGCGGGACCTGGCAGCCGGCCTCTCGGCAGCCCAGGAGGCGGTGACGGCGGATCCGCAGTACGCGGCGGGCTACTACGTCCTCAGCAAAGCGCTGTGTGAACTCCGCCAGTACCCGGCGGCGGTGGTCGCGGCTCGGGAGGGTGTGCGACTGGCTCCGGAGGCTGCCATGTCACACATCATGCTGGCCCGGGCGCTACGAAGGTTCTCAGACGGGCTGGACGACGCACTCGTCGCCGCTCGGCACGCCGTCGAGGCGGAGCCGGACTCGTACCTGGCGCACTTCGAACTGGGGATGGTCTTCGCGGCCCGCAGGGACGGGCCTGAGGCGCTCCGCGCCATGCGGGAGGCCGTCCGCATCGACCCGCACAACCCGGGAGCGCGCGCCAACCTCGCCGTGCTTGAGCGGGGCGAACGTCAGAAGAACGTCATCGAGTTCACCGGCGAGCAGATGCGAACCCTGGCCGAGGACCCGCAGAACGTGGTGCTGCTGCACAACATCAACGCCAACCTGCACCGTCTCCTGCGCCGCGCCCGCTGGATCTCTCTGGTCTGCCTTCTTCTCGCTGTCCTCGCCGCTCGTGTCTTCGTCACCGGGGACGACGCGACGGCGCTGCCCGCACCGCTGGGCACCCGGCTCTACGCGCTGGCGGTCGTGGCGTCGCTCGTCTCCGTGTGCTGGTGGCTGACGTTCCGGCGGCTGCCGTCAGGCGCCTGGCACAGCGTGCGCCGGCTCTGCCGACGCTCCCGCCTTGTCCGCAGCGCGCCACTCGCGGCGGCCTGGTGCCTGCTCGGCGCCGCGCTCCTCCTCGTCGTCCCCTGGACCGACCGCACGGTGCTTCAGCTGATCACTCACCTCGCCTGGGTGCCGACCGTGGTGGCCGCCTACGTGGACCATTCCGTGCGGAAGCTCAAGGACCCCTTCACTCTGTACGCGACCGTGCGGTGAGCCGGCCCGAGCGCGCCGCAGTGCAGGATGAGCGCCCGCTTCGTGTCCCCGGGGCAACGGAGCTCTGGGACTCACGCTGGCCGTTCGGTGTCTATTCCTTGACGGCTCCGGCGTTGGCGTCCTGCACGAAGTAGCGCTGGAAGCAGAAGAAGAGGGCCGCGACGGGCAGGGTGGACAGCAGTGCGGCCGCCAGTTTCAGCGGGTACTGCGTGCCGCCGCCGAGGCCGCCGGAGACGAGGCGGGCGAGGCCGGTGGTGAGGGTCTCGTACTGGCTGGACTGGGTGGCCACCAGGAAGTGGGTGAACTCGTTCCACGAGCCCTGGAAGGAGAGGATCGTGAGGGTGATCAGGGCGGGGCGGGCCATCGGCAGGACCACCGACCAGAAGATGCGGAAGACGCCCGCGCCGTCGACGCGTGCGGCCTCCTCGACCTCGCGGGGGATCGACTCGAAGAACTGCTTCATGATGAAGATCCCCGCTGCGTCGACCAGCAGCGGCAGGATCATGCCGGTGTAGGTGTCGAAGAGCCCGAAGGTGTTGAGCACCAGGAAGCGCGGGATCAGCAGGGCGATGCCGGGCACCGCCATGACGGCGAGGATGAAGCCGAACAGCAGGGTGCGGCCGGGGAAGCGCAGACGGGCCAGGGCGTAGCCGGCCATCGAGTCGAACAGTACGCGCCCGACGGTGACGATGACGGCGATGAACGCCGAGTTGCCCAGCCAGCGCAGGAAGGGCACGCCGTCCGCCGCTTGGCCAAGGCCGAACAGGCGCTCGTAGGCGGCGGTCGTGGGCGTGGTGGGGATCAGCCCGAGTGGGTGGGCGGCGGCGTCCGGGTCGGTCTTGAAGCCGGTCACCAGCTGGATCACGAACGGCATGAGGTACAGGAGTCCGACCGCGGCCACCGCCGTGTATCCGAGGATCCGCAGCGGCACCGGGAACCGGCCGAGCACGGGGAGGCCTTGCGACCGTGCGGACCTGGCGGTCACGGTGCGTGCGGGTCTGGTGGTCGTCGATCGTGCGGACTTGGTGGTCATCGTTTCCTCGTGGGGCGGGCGGTGCGCTCGCGGAGCGCGTAGCGCTGCAGGCCGGTCATGGTGAGGATCAGCGCGAGCAGCAGGAAGGCGATGGCCGCGCCCTGACCGAAGTCGGCGTCGCCGAAGGCGCTGGAGTAGGACAGGAAGGCCGGCGTGAGGGTGGTGTTGCCGGGGGCGCCCTGGCTCATGACGTACACCTGGTCGAAGACCTGCCAGGTGCCGATCAGGCCCAGAGTGAGGACGAGGAAGAGGACGGGCCGCAGGGCGGGCAGCGTGACGTGACGCAGCATCTGGAAGCGGCCGACGCCCTCGATGGCGGCCGATTCCTCCAGTTCGCGGGGGACGTTCTGGAGGGCCGCGAGGAAGATCAGCATGAAGGTGCCGGAGGTCGTCCACACGGCGAGCAGGATGATCGTGCACATGGCGACGGACGGTCCGGACAGCCATTCGAACCAGGACAGTCCCATGAAGGAGCGGTCGGCCAAGGCACCCGAGGGACGGTCGGGGTCGACGACGCCCAGGCCGCCGAGCAGGACGGAAAGGACTCCGCGTGGGTCGTTGAACCAGTTCGGGCCCTTCACCCCGAGCCAGGACAGCAGGGTGTTGACGGCGCCGCTGCCCTGGAACAGGAACAGGAAGATGGTGGAGACCGCGATCGAGCTGGTCACCGAGGGGAAGAAGAACGTGGTGCGCAGGGCGCCTCGGCCGCGCAGCATCCGCTGGTTGACGATGAGCGCCAGGCCCAGGGCGACGACCGTCTGCAGCGGCACGGTCAGCAGCACGTAGTAGAAGTTGTTGCGCAGCGAGGTCGCGAAGAGGGTGCGGTCGAGGCCGTCCTGGGTGAGCAGGGTCCGGTAGTTGTCGAGTCCGACGAACGTCGCCTGGCCGCTGAAGGGATTGGACTGGCCGTCCCAGTCGAGCAGGCTCACCCACAGCGCCATCAGGGTCGGCAGGACCAGGAACAGGCCGAGGACGATCACCATGGGGCTGACGAACAGCCAGCCCCAGGCCCCTTCGGAGCGGCGCCCCACACGCGGGGCGGGCTTGGTGCGGGACGCCGCTGCCGGGCCGGGCCCGCCGGGCGCGTCAGGCGCGCCCGGCGAGTCGGCCGTCCGGGAGCCGCCGCCGGCCACCGCGGATGTGGTGCCACGGGGAGACATGGGGGGCATGGCGGATCATTCGCCCTTCGCCAGCGCCTGCTCGCCGTTGCGCTGGAGGTCGGCGAGGATCTCTTCCGGGTCGGCCGTGGCCAGTCCCGCGAGGTCGGTGTTGAACTGGGTGAGGACCTTGTCGAAGCCGGCGATGGTCACCGGGCCCTGCGCGTAGGCGCCTGCGTCGACCCACGCCGTGGCGGCGGGATTCTGCTCGGCGTACTCGGTCTGTGCGCTGGTACGGGAGGGCATCACGCCGAAGGCCTCGGCGTTCTTCAGCTGCTGCGTGCTGCTCGTGAGGTGCGTGACGAGGTCCACGGCCGCCGCCCGGTGGCTGCTGTCCTCGGCCACGCCCCAGCACTGGCTGAAGGCGAGGGTGCCCTGGCCGGACGGGCCGGCGGGCAGCGGGACCACCGTGTACTCCACGTCGGGGTAGTCGGCCTTCATGCCGCCGGTGAGCCAGTTGCCCTCGATGGTCATCGCGGCCCTGCCCTTACCGAGGGCCTCGCCGCCCCAGTTGGTGTCGACCTGGCTGGCGTACTTCATGGAGCCGGACTTCAGCAGCGACTGCACGTACGTGAGCGCTTCGACGTTCTGCGGACTGTCGGCGGTCATCTTCGTCTGGTCGGCATTGGTGATCCAGCCGCCGGCCTCCTTCATGAAGACGCCGAGACGTGCCCACTCGCCGTTGGTGACCAGCCCGGTGACCTCGCCCTCGGTGAGCTTCGCGGCGACCGTCCTCAGCTGGGCCCAGGTGGTCGGATAGTCCTCCTCGGTCAGCCCGGCCTCGGTCCACAGGTCGGTGTTGATCGCGAGGGCGAGGGTGGAGGTGTCCTTGGGCAGACACACCAGCTTCCCGTCGTGGGTGAAGGAGGCGCGCAACTGCTCGGAGAAGTCGTCCACGTCCTCGACCTGGTCGCCGTAGGCGTGCAGGGAGCCGCTGTCGGCGTAGTTGGCGAACTGGTCGGAGTTGACGTAGAAGACGTCCGGCGGCTTGTTCCCGGCGAAGGACTGGGCGAGCTGCTGGTTGATGTCCTTGGCGACGTCCACGGTCACCGTGTGGCCGGACTCCTTCGCGTACGCCGCCGCCGCGTCCTTGACGGCCTTCGTCTCCGCGTCGCCCGAGCTGGCGATCAGCACGGTCAGATGCTGCTGGGCGCTGGAGTCCTGCTCTGTCTTCGTCTCGCTGTCGAAGCCCGACGAGCAGCCGGTGGCGGCTATCAGCGCCGCGCTGGTGACGAGGGCCGCGGCGGCCGTGCGATGGACCATGGGAATCCTCCGAGGGGTTGGGGGTGTGACGTGCGGCTCCACCCGGTCGGCGCGAGGGGGCGGGATCAGAGCGGGGAAGGAGAGGGAACGCCCGGCGGAAAGAGGTGCCCTGCCAGGTGACGATGAGGCGGAGAGCCGTCGGCGGCGACAACGGGGGCGAGCAGGGCGCTACGTGGTCACGTCGGCCTCCGCCGTGGCGCCTGCGCCCGGCGCGCAGACGCTGTCGCGCGTGATCAGCGACGGCTCCAGCAGCAGGCGCTCCGGCGCCGCGTCGGGAGCTGCGATGCGTGCCAGCAGCAGCCGTACGCATTCCCGTCCGACGTCCTCCAGGGGCTGCGCGACCGAGGTCAGGCCGGGGGAGAGGAGCTCGGCGGTCGGCGAGTCGTCGAAGCCGACCACGGCGACGTCCCGGCCGGGAGCGGCACCGCGCTCGCGCAGGGTCTGGTAGCAGCCGAGCGCCAGCATGTCGCTGGCCGCGACCACGGCGGTCGCGCCCGCGTCCAGGAGCGGTTTCACGGCGGTGCGGGCCGCGTCGATGTCGTTCACGCTCTGCGCCCGCCGCCCGCGCACCGGCAGTCCGTGTCGGCGCATGGCCCGCTGCCAGCCCTCGGCGCGGTCGTCGCCGGCGGCGGAGGAGCCGCGTTCCCAGCCGAGGAAGGCGATCCTGCGGTGGCCGAGGGAGACCAGGTGTTCGACGGCGGCGTCCGTGCCGGAGGCGCCGTCGACGTCGACCCAGTCGCCGATCTGCCGCCCCGACCACTTCCGGCCGAAGCCGACGAACGGCACACCGCGCTTGGCGAGCCACGCCTGGCGCGGGTCGTGATGCTCGGTGCCGCTGAGGACGAAGCCGTCGACCACGTGCTGGTCGAGCAGTTCCTCGTACCCTTCCAGGCTCGGACCGCCGGGCGGGGCGGCGAACAGCAGGATCCGGTAGCCGGCCTCGTCGGCGGCCTGCGAGAGGGCGTGCAGGAACCGGTCCAGGACCGCCGAGCTCGCCGGGGCGGGCTGGATGCCGTAGCCGATCAGCCTGCTCGAACGGGTGCGCAGCGTCTGCGCCGCACGGCTGGGGCGGTAGCCCATCTCGTCGATCGTGCGGCGGACCCGCTCCAGGGTCTCGGGCCGCAGCATGTCCGGCGAGTTGATCGCGTTCGACACGGTCTGCGAGGAGACCCCGGCCCGGCGGGCGACCATCGCAAGGGTCACCGGACCACCTTTGGCCGGGGGGCTGTTGCTGGAGCGGGGCATGCGGCTCTCCGACGTGGCGAGGAGATAAGGGTTGCGCTTTAGCGTTCCAATAAGCGTTGTGTTGGCTCTGACGACTGACTTAGTGTCGTTTTAACGATCCAACGCTGAGAGGTTCTACGTCCTTGGACACCACTGTCAAGCCCCAGGACATCAACGGTCCGTTCACGGCCGCCTCCTCCGCGACCGGCGGCCTGCAGCCGTTCCTGCATGACGCGGTCGTCACCCTGCACGCGCCCAGCCTCGTGATCTCACGGGCGGACGGGCAGCTCAGCGGGGCTGCGGACGGCTTCTACCACGGCGACCGCAGGGCACTCTCCCAACTGACCGTCACGGCCGAGGACATCGCCCTGGCCCCGGTCCAGGGCGGGCTGCGCGGCGCGGACCGCGCCGGCTTCCGGGCTGTCCTGCGAGGGCTCGGCGAGGTCACACCGGACCCGGCCGTCACCCTGCACCGCCGCCGCAGCACGTCCGACGGCCGCCTCGAGGAGATCCTCGACGTCACCAACGCGGGCGGCGAGCACGTCCGCTTCCGGCTGACGGTCGGCGCCGGCACGGACCTCGCCACCATGGACCAGGTCAAGTCGGGCCACGTGGCACCGGAGGCACCGGCGGACGTCGCCGACGGGAACAGCAGCGAACTCGCCTGGTCCGGCGACGACTTCGCCGTACGCCTGACGGCCGAGCCCGCGCCGGACGTGCTCCGGGTGCCGACGGGCGAGCTGTCGTACGACGTCGACCTGGGGCCCGGCGCCTCGTGGAGCGTGACGCTGACCTGCACGGCGGCACACACCGGCGGCGACCAGTTCCCGGCCCCGCCCGTGCGACAACCGCCGTGGGCCGTCCCCACGTTGCGCAGCGCGGACCGCCGCCTCGACCAGTGGCTTCAGCAGTCCCTGGCCGACCTGGACCGGCTGCGCCTGACCGACCCCCGATCACCCGACCCGGACCGCCCGGACCAGTTCCTGGCCGCCGGCGCACCCTGGTTCCTCACCCTCTTCGGCCGCGACGCGCTCTGGGCCGCACGCATGCTCCTCCCGCTCGGCACCGACCTCGCCGCCGGAACCCTACGCACCCTCGCCCGCCGTCAGGGCGCCGTCACCGACCCGGCCACGGAGGAACAGCCCGGCAAGATCCTCCACGAGGTGCGCCGCGCCACCCTCCGGATCGCCGACCGGCTCTCCCTCCCGCCGGTGTACTACGGCACGGTCGACGCCACCCCCCTGTGGATCACCCTGCTCCACGACGCCTGGCGCTGGGGCATGGCCCCGACCCGGGTCGAGGAACTCCTGCCGCACGCCGAGGCGGCCCTCGCCTGGATGCGCGAGGCGGCAGCCGCCGACGGGTTCCTCAAGTACGTCGACCAGACCGGCCACGGCCTGTCCAACCAGGGTTGGAAGGACTCCGACGACGCCATCCGCTACAGCGACGGCCGCCGTGCCCACGCACCGATCGCCCTGTGCGAGGTGCAGGCGTACGCCTACGAGGCGGCCCGCGCCGGAGCGGCCCTGCTGCGCGCGTTCGGACGTCCGGGAGCGGACGACTGGGAGTGCTGGGCGGACCGACTCGCCACCCGCTTCCGCGAGCGCTTCTGGGTGACGGACGCGAAGGGCCCGTACCCCGCGGTCGCGCTGGACGGCGACGGCCGGCCGGTCGACTCCGTCACCTCCGGCTTCGGCCACCTCCTGGGCACCGGCCTGCTGGACCCGCAGGAGAGCGCACTGCTGGCCGCCCGCCTCACCGGTCCCGACCTCGACGCGGGACACGGCCTGCGCACACTGAGCAGCGAAGCGGTGGGCTACAACCCCTTCGGCTACCACGTCGGCTCGATCTGGCCGCACGACACCGCCATCGCCGTCCACGGCCTGACGAAGGCGGGCTTCCCGGACGCCGCGGCGTCGCTGGCGGACGGACTGCTCGCGGCATCGGCGGCATTCGACGCCCGGCTGCCCGAACTCCTCGCGGGCCACGGCGCCGAGGCGGGCCCCGGCCCCGCGCCCTATCCGGCGTCCTGCCGCCCCCAGGCCTGGGCGGCCACCGCCTCGGTCCTCGTACTCCGGGCGGCACTCGGTCTGGAAGCCGACGTCCCGGCCGGCACGCTCACCGTGGCCCCCACCTTCGCCCGGAACTACGGTCCGCTGACCGTGGGCGGGCTCCGGGTGGGCGGGGACCGGTTGGACGTCACCGTGGCAGCGGACGGGGCGGTCCAGGTGACCACGCCCGGGACGCTGGCCGTACACCGTGACTGACCGGTGCGCCGGGCTTACGGGCGCAGGGCGGGGTGGTCGGAGACGACGGTGGGGGAGCCGGGGGCGATCTCGGTGAACCCGGCGTCGCGGACGACGGGGAGTCCGGCCGTGACGAGGGTGGGCCAGCCGGCCGGGCCGGCGGTGCGGACGGCGAGAGGGAAACCGGCGGCGTGCCAGGCGGCGCGGTCGGCCGGGGAGAGGCGGAGCCAGGCGAGGTGCGCGCCGTGGCCGGCCTGGGCCATGGCCTTCCCGGCGGACATCTCCAGCTCCGGGTTGAGCCACAGGACGGGGGTCCCGTCGTCGGGCGGCGGGGGGACGGGCTCCGGGTCGTCGAGATCGGTCCCGGAGACCTGGAGCTTGGCCAGCTCCTTCGGCCAGCCGTCGAGCGGCACCGGCGGGTAGACGCGCACCTCGGCGCGGTCCCCGGTGACGGTGATCCCCGGCAGCGCGCCGGCCCGGCGCCACTCCGCGCCGCGCGCCCGCCGGACGACCTTGCGGATGCGGCCGTCCTGCCAGGCGCGGACGGGCTCGGCCCATGCGCCGTCGCCGGTGGACCGCTCGTCGCCGAGCAGCGCGAGCACGGCCCGTGCGGCGGTCTCCAGGGCGTCGGTACGGGCCGGCGGTGCGGCCTTCTCGATGCGGACCACCAGCGGCAGCACGAACTGCGGTGCCGCGTCACGCTCACTGATCACCGCGCCAGGGTAGCCCGACCTCCGCGCACCGCCTGGTGTGAGCCGGGGCGCCGGGAAGGATGCCGGTATGAAGAGTGACATTTTCGCCAGTGAGAACATGGCGCAGCAGGCCACCGCCCCGGGCATGACCCTCCAGAACTCCAAGTCGGTCAAGTACGCGGTCAACGGGGAGATGTACGCCCGGCAGGGCTCGATGATCGCCTTCCGGGGCAACCTCCAGTTCGAGCGCAAGGGCCAGGGCGTCGGGGGGATGTTCAAGCGTGCGGTCACCGGCGAGGGGCTGCCCCTGATGGTCGTGCGCGGGCAGGGGGAGGCGTGGTTCGCCCAGGAGGCCGCGAACTGCTTCATCATCGACCTCGAACAGGGCGACGGGCTGAGCGTCAACGGCCGCAACGTGCTGTGCTTCGACGCGAGCCTGTCCTACGAGATCACCATGACGAAGGGCGTCGGCATCGTCGGCGGCGGTCTCTTCAGCAGCACGTTCAGCGGCTACGGCCGGCTGGGCGTGATCTGCGAGGGCACCCCCATCGTCATCCCCGTGAGCCCGCAGCTCCCGGTGTTCGTCGACACCGACGCCGTCGTCGGCTGGAGTCGGGGGCTGCACACCTCGCTGAACCGCTCGCAGTCCTTCGGCTCGATGATCCGCGGCGGTTCCGGCGAGGCGGTGCAACTCCGTCTGGACGGCGAGGGCTTCGTCATCGTCCGGCCCAGCGAGGCCACGCCGCACAAGCCGACGCAGAACTGAGGCGCACGCCACCCGCTGTCCGCCGCCCGCCGCTCAGCCCGGGGGCGTCGACGTCCTCGCCGCCCGGAGCGCCGCTCGCCAGCCGTGGCCCTGCCGGATGAGGTCGGTGGGGCCTTCCGGGCGGACGGGCGGCGGGGCGTCGGCGGGCGCGGTGTGGGGCGGTGGCTCGGGCGGACGTGCCGGGGCCAGGTCGCGGACGTCCGGCAGCGGCGGCAGGTAGCGCGTCAGCCGGGCGCGGACGTACGCGGCGGGGTGGTGGACGCCCTCCGGTGGCGGCCCCTGGACGATGGCGGCCCGGATGGCGTCGGAGCGGCGCCCTCGGAGGAGGTACTGGCCCGCCAGGTGGGCGAGTTGGGCGACGTCGGCGGCGGGCAGGGCGAAGCGCGGGTCCGCCCGGCCGATGAGCGTCAGCGTGCGCGCGGCCTGTTCGGCGTACCGGGCGAGGGGGCCGGTGAGCGCAGCGATGCCGTCGGGGAGGGGGAGGGGGGTCTGGTTCCTCGCCGTCTTGTCTCCCCGGAGGGGACGCCGCCGGGTGGGCCGGGCGGCGGGCGTACCGGCGGCCGGTGCGGTGGCCTTCGGACGTGCGGCGGTGCGGGGGCCGTACCACTCGGCTGCGTTGAGGATGCGGACGCCGAGCCGCCGCGAGCGGTCGGTGTCCTTGCCGAGGCGCGCGGCCTCCTCGGCCGCCTCCCAGCCCGCCGCCACCGCCTCGGGCGTCCGCAACGGGGCGAGGGAGGCCAGGCGTTGGTCGCGGATGTGGCCCTCGCGGTTCTGCCGCTTCCGGGCGTGCCAGTGCCCGTGCGCGCGCAGCGCCTTGCGGGCGGCGTTCGTCTTGTCCTTGCCCATGCGCAGGGTGCGGGCGACGGCGTCGCTGTTGCGGGCGTTGCGCGGCGGCAGCTTGACCATGGCCTGGAGCAGCCGCACGGCGGCGTCGGTGAGGGTGACGTCGTCGATGAGCGCGTCGGGCGTTTGCAGGAAGGGAGCGCGCGGGGGCGCGTTACGATCGCTGGGCATCGTCGGTGGGCCTTATCCACTCGTCGGTGTAGGCCCTCGCGAGGTGTTGGTAGCACCACGTGAGGGCCGCTTCGTCACGGGGACGAAGCAGTTCCTCACCCAACGTACACCGCCTCGCGACCGGTTGAACGCGTTCGGGGTGCAAGGCCTTCCGGGCGGGTACGGTCCGGGCGGAGGAGTCCGGCGATCGCGTCGGGCCGACGTGAGTGAGGTGTGCCTCATGGAGTACCGCCCCGACACCCTGTGCGTGCCCGCATGGTTCACGTCCTCCTACAGCCAGGAGAACGGCAACAACTGTGTCGGGGTCGCCGACTTCGCGCGGCAGGGAGCTGTCGGCATCCGGGATTCCAAGGACGTCGCCCGTCCCGCGCTGTGCGTGGGGGCCGCCGGATTCACCGCGTTCGTGCGGGCGGTGAGTGACGGCACCCTGCACGGCTGACCGTCACCTGAGCCGATGCGTGCGGTGGCCGGGCACCCGGCCACCGCACGCGGACCTCAGGCCCGCCATGCCCGAACGAGGTCCTCCGGGCCCCAGGACGCGGCCAGCGGGAGGGTGCTGTCCACACCCGCGCGGGAGACGGCCACCAGCGGGGTGTCCGGAGTGGCGCCGGGGACGGCGGGCGCGTCGCGGAGAAGGGCTTCGTACTCGCGGCGTCCGAAGGGCTGCGCGTCGAGCCACTTCACCGAGCCGACGAAGTGCACCGCGCCCGCGACCGGGGAGCGGTCGGCGCCGACGAGGTCGATCTCCGGGTTGTTCCGGCGGTTCCACCAGCCGCCGACGGCTTCGGTGTCCGGCCAACTGTCGTCCGGCAGCATCCGCAGCAGGGATTCCCTGATCAACGGTTCGACCGCCCGATCGCGCCAGGTCGTCCAGGACCTCAGGACGCGTCGCAGTGCCACGTCGCCCCGGCCGCGTTCGACGAGCGGCAGCGCGCGGTGGAGGAAGGCGAGCCAGAAGCGTAGGTAGGGGTCGGCGACGCGGTACCGCTTGTTCTTGGTGTCGGGTGTGTGGCCCAGCGGTTGTTCGATGGTGATGATGCGTTTGGCCTGCAGCGTTTTGAGAACGGGGGAGAGGGTGCCGGCCGCGAGCGGGCTGTCGCCCCCGGCCTGGGTGGCGATCGCGGTGAAGGTCCGTTCGCCGCTGCCGATGGCCTCCAACACGGCGCGCGAGCGCGTCGTCTCGGGGAACTCGCCCAGAAGCGT
The DNA here is from genome assembly GCF_037911585.1 of Streptomyces sp. GSL17-111. Classification (NCBI taxonomy): domain Bacteria; kingdom Bacillati; phylum Actinomycetota; class Actinomycetes; order Kitasatosporales; family Streptomycetaceae; genus Streptomyces; species Streptomyces sp. GSL17-111. The sequence continues at coordinate 2,372,070 of NZ_JBAJNS010000001.1, read as the reverse complement.
CAGCTCCCCGGCGGCCAGGAGCGGGGACAGCGGCTGCGTGAACGCCTCCCGGAGGAAGTCCTCGTGGGTCTGTCCGGGCCGCCAGGACTGGACGATCTCCGGGAAGCCGCCCGTGATGAGGAGCGCGTCGACCGAACCGGCCGCGTCGAGGCCCGTCCTCGTCTGGACGTCGGCGAGGTTCAACGGATGCACGGTCATCTTCGCGGCACGCCCGAAGAAGGGGCGCCCGTAGGTCTGCAGCGCCTCCATGACCGACATGTCGCTGCCGACGAGCAGCAGGAGGACCGGTTTGGCGGACAGGTGCCGGTCCCACGCGGTTTGCAGGGCACCCTCGAACTCCGGGTCCTGCTCGACGAGCCACGGAACCTCGTCGATCACCGCGACGCTGGGCACGTCGTCGGGGACGGCGAGGGCCAGGGAGCGCAGGGCGCTGTTCCAGTCCCCGGCCTCCAGACCGGCGACGAGCGGCGCTCCGGGGAGCGACGAACGCTCCAGGCACCGGAGGAAGTCGGTGCGCTCGGCAGCGGGGTTGCGGCCGCGACTGGCCTGGAACACCACGTACGGCAGCTCCGAGCGGTCACAGAACTCCTGAGCGAGCCGGGACTTCCCGACGCGACGCCGACCGGTCATGATCAGGGCTTTGCCCCGGGTGGCGCCCGTGCCGCTGGCGACGGCCTGTGCCTGGCTGCTGAGCAGGCCCAGGTCAGTAGCTCTCCCGCGAAAATCCATGCCTCACCTCCGTCGACAACGTCAGATCGCTTCTTAGTAAGATTCCATCTTACTTTGTTGCATCCGACGTTGTCGGCGACGGCCGGAGCGTGATCGCGGTGGCGGGGCCGAGGGGGCCGTCGGTGGGGATGACACGGGTCTCGGTGAGGTGGCCCTCGGCGAGGGCGGCAGCCCGGCGGGGTCGGGTTGGAGGGCCAGGGCTGCCGGTCGGGCAGCCAGCCGCCCCCGCTGACGGCGATCATCACCTCCTGGGCGACGGCCGCGCAGATGAGCGCGATGCGGCGGTGACGCACCCGGCCGGGCCCGGCGGCTACGCCGAGGATGCCCAGGGGCCGGAGCGGAGGTGGGCGACGCTGTGCCGCTCGCGTCCCTCCGGGGGGCCGCCGACGGCCCGGCCCACGGCGGCCATGGAGACGATCGCCCAGCCCGGGTCCGGCGCCAGTTCCTCGGTGAGTCCCTCCAGGTCGAAGGCGCGGAACTGGTGCACGGCCAGCCCCAGGGCCTGCGCTTGGACCGTCAGGTGGGCGACGGCCTGGCCGAGGTCGTAGTCCGCGAACTCGGAGTACAGCAGACGCGTGTCGTCGACGTGTCGGCGCGTGAGCGTGACGAGGAGCAGGCCCGCGTCCGTCGCCCACCGGGCGGAGCTGGGGGCGAGGTGGGGGAGGAGCCGTTTGTGCTCCGGCTCCCCGGGCCTGCCGGTGAAGAAGGCCCACGGCTGGGAGTTGCCCGCCGACGGCGCCCACCGTGCGGCCTCCAGCAGCAGCCCGAGGGCCTGATCGTCGACGGCCGCCGACGGGTCGAAGCGGGAGGGGCTGAAACGCCCGGCGAGCAGGGGGTGTATACCGCTGGGCGGCTCCTGGGGATCGTGCACGGTGGGCTGCAACCGCCGACGGCGCGTGGGTATTCCGGCCGGTGGGGTGCGCGACGTGTGACGTGCGGGCGCGCGGCCCGCCCGGTGGCTACCGGGGGTCGGTGGTGGTGAGGGCGGCGAGGTGGGTGGTGAGGGTGTCGGTGGTCTGGAAGGAGAGCCCGGCGAGGGCGACGTGCTTCCAGTGGACGTTTCCGTCGGCGTCGACGATGAAGACCGAGCGGCGCAGACCGAGGCCGGGGAGGGCGATTCCGTAGGAGCGGGAGACGGCGCGGTCGGTGTCGGCCAGCAGCGGCAGGGCGAGGCCGTGGGTGCGAGCGAACGCCTCGTGGCTGTCGAGGCCCTGCGGGCTGATGCCCCACACGGTGGCGCCGAGGTCGCGGAAGGCGTCCAGCTCGGAGGTGTAGGCGCAGAGCTGCTTCGTGCAGACGGGGGTGTTGTCGCCGGGGTAGAAGACGAGGACGAGCGGGGTGCCGCGCTGGTCGGAGAGGCGGTACGTGCCGCGCTGCGCGGTGCCGTCGTCGAGCACGACGCCGGGGAGTTCGAAGTCGGGGGCGGGTGTGCCGGGCGCGGGGGTCCTGGACATGTGGCGTTCCCTCACGAGACGTGTTGAGGCGGGCGGCCTGCCGCAGCAGGCCGGGCGGAGGCGGCCGGGGAGCCGGGCCGCCGTGGACTCGAAGGTTACGGCGCCGACGGCCCGTTCGCCCCGTTCGCCCCGGGGGCTCGCGTCGGCGACCCGGCGTCGGGGGAGGCGGCGAAGCGGCGTACGAGGTCGGCGACGGTGGCGCTCTGCTCCAGCAGCGCCGACCAGTGGGTGGCGTCGAGGGAGCGACGCACGAGGTGGGGCGCCCACTGCTCCAGCCCCTCGGCGAGCGCGGGGGAGACGTAGTGGTCGCGGGTGAGGGTGACGAGTTGGACGGGCACCTGGGTGGGCCGGTAGCCGGGCCGGACGACGCGGGGCAGCATGTTGGCGCGGTAGAGGGCGATGCCGCGCACGGCGTCGTCGCGCAGGGTGGACTGCGGGTGCCCGGCGCGGGGCGGCACGCCCTCGACGCGGTGCAGCACCGACCGCCAGCGGGCCGCGAGGCCGAGCCGCCACACGGCGGGCGCGAGCAGCGGCAGGTGGAAGGCGTAGATGTACCAGGAGTGCGCGGCCTGCGCGAGGAGTTGGGCGAGGTGCCGGGGCGTGGGGTGGGTGAGCCGGTGGCGCGTCCAGTGGCCGACGTGGTCGAGGCAGGGGCCGGAGAGCGTCGTGTAGGTGGCGACGCGCCGTTCCGCGCCGGGCCGGGTGACGGCCTCCCAGCTCTGGATGGAGCCCCAGTCGTGGGCGAGGACGTGCACGGGACGGTCGGGGCTGACGGCGTCGGCGACGGCGAACAGGTCGTCGGCGAGGTGCGGGAGCCGGTAGGCGGCGCGGTCGCGCGGGGCGGTGGAGGCGCCGGCCCCGCGCACGTCGTGGCGGACGACGTGGTGGTCGGCGGCGAGGTCGGCGGCGACGTCGTCCCACACCCGGTGCGTGTCGGGGTAGCCGTGCACGAGGAGAACGGTGGGCCGGGCCGGGTCGCCCTGCGCGTACACGGCGAGGTCGACGCCGCCGGAGCTGACGGTGCTGCGGCGTACGCGCTCATCGCGGTCCTCGGGGGAGACGCTCATCGTCGGTGCCAGTTCCTTCCGCGGCCGGTTCGGCGGGTCACAGGTCCAGTTCGAGGCAGGCGCCCTCGGGGGCGCGGGAGACGCACACGAGCATGTCGCCGTCGGCGCGTTCGGCGGGTGTGAGCCGCCGGTCGCGGTGCTCGACCGGCCCGGCGAGCACCCGCACCCGGCAGACGCCGCAGAAGCCCTGGCGGCAGGAGGAGGCCGTGGCCGGGTCGTTCGCCCGCAGGACGTCGAGCGCGGTGCGGTCGGCGGGCACGGGCAGGACGGTGCCGCTGCGGCGCAGGCGCAAGGAGAACGGGCGGCCGTCGACGACGGGCGGTGCGGCGAAGCGTTCGGCGTGCAGGGCCCCGGCCGGGCACGCGTCGAAGGCGGCCCGGACGGCGTCGAGCAGCGGCCCGGGGCCGCAGCAGTAGACGGCGGCGCCGGGGGGCGCGTCGGCGAGCAGCCGCGCGGCGTCGGGCGGGCCGTGCTCGTCGTCGGTGCGCACGTGCACCCGGCCGGGGTGGCGGGCGTCGAGCGCGGCGAGTTCGTCGGCGAAGGGGAGGGAGGCCCGCGTCCGTCCGCAGTGGACGAGCCGCCAGTCCAGGCCGCGCCGGGCGGCTTCGCGGGCCATCGGCAGGATCGGGGTGATGCCGATGCCGCCCGCCAGGAGCAGGACGCGGTCCTCGGCGGCGAAGGGGAAGGCGTTGCGCGGCCCGGCGACGGTGACGCGGGCGCCGGGCGTCAGGGTGGCGTGGACCTCGACCGAGCCGCCGCCGCCCTCGGGAAGGCGGCGGACGGCGATGCGGTAGGAGTGGCGCTCGGCCGGGTCGCCGCACAGGCTGTACTGGCGCGTGCGCCCGGAGGGCAGTCGCAGGTCGAGGTGGGCGCCGGGTCGCCAGGGCGGCAGCGGGGCGCCGTCGGCGGCGGTGAGGCGCACGGCGACGACGTCGTCGGCCACCATCTGGCGGGCCGTCACCGTCAGCCGCAGCGGCGGGCGGGACGCGGCGGGGTGCCGGCCGGTGGGGTCGGTGCGGGTGGCGAGCGCGAGGTAGCGGTCGGTGAAGGCGTCGAGGAACCGCAGGAAGCGGTCCGGGCGGGGGCGCCCGGAGAGGGCGGCCGGGGGCGGGGTGTCGGGGCGGCTGCGCATGGCTGTCCTCGGCCGGGGTCGTCAGTGGGCGGCGGCGCGGGCGGCCGGGGACGTCCCGAGGTAGGCGACGGCCTGCCGGGTGGAGCCCTCGTGGGTGGGGTGGTAGCGGGGCTTGAAGTACCGGCCCGCCGAGCGGGCGGCCCGTCGCGGGTCGGGGAGGAGCCCGCGCCGGGCGGCGGCGGTGTAGGCGCGCCAGCTGGGCCGGGCGCGGGCGGGCAGCTCGGGGTCGGCCGCCATGAGGAACCGGGTGCCGCTGATCCAGAGCTTCACCAGGACGGGCCCGGCGATGAGCATGGCGCGGGTGCGGCGGACGTAGCCGGGGTCGAGGTGGCACAGCAGGTCGTAGGCGACGCTGCGGTGTTCGACCTCCTCGGCGCCGTGCCAGCGCAGCAGGTCGAGCATGGTGGGGTCGGCGCCGGCCCGGTCGAGGCCGCGCGCGTTCAGGACCCAGTCGCCGAGGAAGGCGGTGACGTGCTCGATGCCCGCGATGAGGGCGACGCGTTCGGTCAGGTAGGCGCGGGCGCGGTGCGGCGGCAGCCCGGGGCGTTCGCCCAGCACCCGCTGGAAGACGAACTCGACGTGCCGCAGGTAGGGGCCGGGGTCGAGGCCCTGGGCGTGCAGGTGGTCGAGGACGCCCTCGTGGGCGTCGGCGTGCAGGGCCTCCTGGCCGATGAAGCCGAGGACCTGTTCGCGCAGTTCGTCGTCGGTGATCAGCGGCAGCGCCTCCTGGAAGGTGCGGACGAACCAGCGTTCGCCCTCGGGGAGCAGGAGGTGCAGGACGTTGACGACGTGGGTGGCCAGGGGCTCGCCGGGGATCCAGTGCATCGGGAGACCGGCCCAGTCGAAGGTGACGTCGCGGGGCTGGAGCACGAGGCCGTCGGGCTCGTCGGGGGCGGCTGCGGCGTCGGGCGCGGCGGGCTGGCGCATGCGGGTTCCTCCCGGAGGAGCGGCGGGTTACCGACGGGTTACCCCACAGTAGAGCTTGCTGACATCTTGTCAATAGTGGTGACGCCCCGCACACCCGCGTCCGTGCCGGGCGGACCCGACCTGGACAGCGGGTCGGAGCGGGGTCGTATGGTGTTGGCGCGCGGCGCCGGGGGTCGCGCGCCAACGGGTGGGAGGGAGCCGATGGCTCGGGACTACGACAGCCAGCTGCTGGAGTCGGTGGCCGTCCGGCGTCGACGGCTGCGGGACGCGCTGCTGTTCGGCTCGCAGCGCATGCGGCGCACCCTCGACGAGAACCTGGGCAAGATGTTCGGCGGGATCGCCCTCGCCGCGGTGGTCTGCGCCGGGTGCGTGGGGTGGTCCTTCATCTCCGAGCGGATGCTGAAGGACGACGACGCCTCGGGCCCGCCCGCGCACGTGAGCGAGAGCGACACCGCCCGGGCGGTGGCCCCGTGGTGAGCGTGGCGGACCAGCGCACCGGCCTCAGCCGGGTGACGCTCGTGGGCGAGCGGCGGCGCGTCGACATGGTGCTGCCCGCCGAGGAGCCGATCGGCGAACTCCTCCCGGACGTCCTGCGCCTCCTCGGCGACAAGGCGGCCGACCGGCCCGCGCTGCGCCGCCTGGTCACCCCCGGCGGCGCCGTCCTGGCCCAGGACGACACGCTGGCCTCCGCCGGTGTCGCCGATGGCGCGGTGCTGCGCCTGGTGCGGCAGCAGGAGACGCCCGCCGCCCCCGTCGTCCACGACGTGACGGACGAGGCCGCCGACGACCTGGACGTGCGCGGCTGGCGCTGGGGCGACCGCACCCGGACGTGGACGGCGGGGACGGCCCACGTCCTCCTCGGCCTCGTCGCCGCCGTCTGCGCCCGGCTCTGGCTCGGCGCCGACGCCGTGGGGCCGTGGCTGCTGGCCGCAGCGGGAGCGGCGTCCGCGATCGGCGCGGTGGCCGCCCGGCTGGGCGGCCGGGAGCTGGGCACCGCCCTCCTCGTACTCGGCGGCGCCCTCGGCGCCTACGGCTCCTGGACGGTGACCGACGGCGCCGCCGTCCGGCTCGCCGCCCTCGGCGGGGTCCTCGCCCTCTCCCTCGTCCTGCTCGGCGTGTGCGCGGGCGCCGGCCGGGGCGCCCTGGTGGGCGCCGGAGCGGTGGCCGTCGTCGTCGGCGGCTGGGAGCTGGCCCTCGCGGTGACGGACGCCGCCGGGGCCGGGCTGATCCTCGGCCTCGCCTCCGTCCTCGCCCTCGGCCACCTGCCGCGCCTCGCGCTCATGGGCGCGGGCCTGACCCGGCTGGACGACCAGCGCGCGGGCGGCGCGTCGGTGAGTCGGCACCGGGTGGACGCCGCCCTGGCCGCCACCCACCGGGGCCTGGCGCTGGCCACCGTGGTGACCGGCCTCTCCGCCGCCGCCGGGGGCTGGCTCGCCGTGAGCGGCCCGCAGGCCACGGCCTGGGAGGTCACGGCCACCGCGCTCTTCGCGGTCGTCCTGCTCTCCCGCTCCCGCGCCTACCCGCTCGCCGTCGAGGTCGTCGCCCTGCTGGCCGCCGGGACGGCCCTGGCGGTGCGGCTGTTCGCGCTGTGGGGCGGGGCCGCGACGGCCGCCCCGCTGGCGGCCCTGGCGGCGGTGGCCCTGGTGCCGCTGGCCGTCCTCGTCCTGCGGCCCCCGGACCACGTCCGGGTCCGGCTGCGGCGGACGGCGAACCTGGTCGAGTCGGTCAGCGTCGTGGTGCTGATCCCCGTCGTGATCGGTGCATTCGGCGTCTACGGCCGACTGCTGAACACCTTCTGAGAGGTTGCTGTGGCACAGTCGGCGCACGGGGACTGGCAGCACACCGTGCTGGGCGAGCTGGGCGGCGCCGCCGAGCGGGCGTCGCGTCCCGCCGGTGCGGACCCGCACTCGGAGTCGTCCGCGCACCCGGAGTCGTCCGCGCACCCGGAGTCGTCCGCGCGCCCGGAGTCGTCCGGCGCGGCCGAGCGGGAGGCGGCGCAGCCCCCGCCCGCCGCACCGACCGAGCCGGTGCCGCCGCAGCGGGCGTCCGCCGCCGCGCCGCACCGGGCCGGGCCGCCGCCCACGCCGGTGTCGGTGCCCGTCGTGGCGCCGCAGCTCGCGGGCACCGAGGGCCGCACCCGGCACGGGGACACCCTCGCCCGCCGCGCCGGGCTGGTGCTGCGCCGCCTGGTGACGGCCGCCGCGAAGGACACGGCGGCGGCCACCGAGACGGCCCAGGCCATCCAGCAACCCATCACCACCGGGCGGCAGATGGCCGTCACCAGCATCCGCGGCGGAGCGGGCAAGTCCACCGTCGCCGCCCTGCTGGCCCTGACGTTCGCGCACTACCGCACCGACCCGGTGCTCGCGGTGGAGGCGGACCCGGCGCTGGGCACGCTGCCGCGCCGCCTGGGCGCCACCGAGGTCCGCTGGTCCTGCGGCGACCTGGCCCGCATCGTCGATCCGTCGCTCCAGATCACGGACGTCACCGGCTACCTCCTGCCGTTCGCGGGCGGCGGGTGGCTGCTGCCCGGCAGCCAGGGCTCGGTCGGCGTGCAGCTCGACGTCGACACCTACCGCGTGGTGATGACCTCGCTGCGCCGCTACTTCGGCACGACGCTCGTCGACTGCGAGACCCTGCCCGCCGAGGTGGCCCGCACCGCGCTGACGACGACCCAGGCGCGGGTGCTCGTCAGCCCGGCGACCGTGGAGGGCGTCGCCGCCACCCGCACCGTGCTCGACTGGCTCGGCGGCCTGCACCGCAGCATGCTCCCGACGACCGTCGTCGTCCTCAACCGCACCAGCCCCGACATGACGCTGGACGAGACGGCGGCCGCCGGGCACCTGGAGGCGGGCGGGGCCCGGGTGCTCGCCCTGCCCTACGACCGGCACCTCGCGGCCGGGGGCGAGGTCCGGACGGGCCTGCTCGGCCAGGCCACGCGCGAGGCCGCCGCCCGCGTCGCGGCGACGCTCATGGACCGCGCCATGTCCCGTGGCGCCCGCACCGGCCGCGCGCCGGGCCCGGGAACGCCGGGGGCCGACGGCCGATGAGCGTCCGCGTCGTCCACCGCCCCGCCCGTACGACCCGCCCGCTGCCGCCGCCCGCCGAACGGTTCGTCGAGCCCCCGCCCAGCCTCCCGGAGGGCAACGCCGGCTCGGCCGCCACGTCGCTGCTGCCGATGGCGGGCGTCATGGGCTCCGTCGTGATGATGACCGTCATCCGCAGCAGCCAGTTCGCGGCGATCGGCGCGCTCGTCCTGGTCGTCGCGGTCGTCGGCGGCGTCGCGCTGCTGTTCAGCCAGCGCGGCCGGGCCCAGCGCACCCGGCGCACCCAGCGCGAGCGCTACCTGGAGTACCTGGAGAACCTGCGCGAGGAGCTGGGCGCCGAGGACCGGGCCCGCCGGGACGCCGCCCGCGTCCTGGCCCCGCCGCCGGAGGCCCTGTACGACCTGGTGGCCGACCCGGCCCGGCTGTGGGAACGCCGCCGCACCGACCGGGACTTCCTCGACGTGCGCGTCGGCACCGGCCGGACGCCCGTGCGCACCCTGTCCATGCAGCAGCAGAGCGGCAACGTCCTCACCCCGCCCGACCCCTTCATGCTCAACGAGGCGGCCGGGCTCCAGGAGCGCTTCGCCACCGCCACGGAGATGCCGCTCACCGTGCCGCTGGACCGGGCGGGCAACGTGAGCATCATCGGCAGCCGTGAGGACGTCCTGCGGGCGGCCCGCACGCTCCTCGTCCAGTCCGCCGTCTCGCACGCGCCGGACGACGTCGCCCTGGCCCTGGCCTGCCCGGCCGAACGGCTCGGGGACTGGGAGTTCGCCAAGTGGCTGCCGCACGCCCTGGACCCGCAGGCGTTCGACGGGCCGGTCAGCGCCCGCCGCATCGCCGAGACCCCGCAGGCGCTCGCCGCCGGGCTCGCCGGGGACCTGCGCCGCCGGGCCGAGTACGCCGCCGAGGTGCGGCGCGGGCTGGCCGGGCGGGAGGCGCTGAAGCTCGGCTCCCGGCTCCTGGTCCTCAGCGACGTCCACGGCGCCGCCGCCCGCGAACTGGCCCGGCCCGACGAGGCCGTGGCCCTGCGCGACATGGGCGTCACCGTGGTGCACCTGCTCGCGCGGCGCGTCGACGAGCCCGGCCAGGTCTCCGTGCGCATCACCGTGGACGGCCCGGACGTCACCGTGGAGGACCTGCGCGGCGAGCAGCCCGAGCAGCGCGTCGTGCGCGGCGCGCTGGACGAGGTGACGGCCGCCGGCGCCCTCGGGCTCGCCCGGATGCTGGCGCCGCTGCGGCTCTCCCCGGAGTCGGCCGCGTCCGGGGCGCCGCTGTCCGGGCCGGTGGACTTCACCGAGCTGATGGGCCTCGACGACCCCGCCGCGCTCGACGTCCGCCGCCTGTGGGCGCCGCGCGGGGACCAGTCGTTCCTGCGGGTGCCGATCGGGCTCGGCGACGGGCACGAGCCGGTGCTGCTGGACCTCAAGGAGTCCGCCGAGCTGGGCATGGGCCCGCACGGGCTGTGCGTCGGCGCGACGGGCTCCGGCAAGTCGGAGCTGCTGCGCACCCTCGTCCTGGCCCTCGTCGCCACGCACCCGCCCGAGGACCTGGCCATGGTCCTCGTCGACTACAAGGGCGGCGCGACGTTCGCGCCCTTCGGCACGCTGCCGCACGTCGCGGGCATCATCACCAACCTGGAGAACAAGGCCGGGCTCGTCGAGCGCGTGCACGCCAGCCTCGCCGGGGAGGTCAAGCGCCGCCAGCAGGTCCTCAAGGACGCCGGCCACATCGCCGACATCGGCACCTACGTCGCCACCCGCGCCCAGCGCCCCGAACTGCCGCCGCTGCCGCACCTGTTCGTCGTCATCGACGAGTTCGGCGAACTCCTCACCGCCAAGCCGGACTTCATCGACCTCTTCCTCTCCATCGGCCGCATCGGCCGGTCCATCGGCGTGCACCTGCTGCTCTCCAGCCAGCGCATCGAGGGCGGCAAGCTCAAGGGGCTGGACACCTACCTCTCCTACCGGCTCGGCCTGCGCACGTTCTCGCCCGAGGAGTCCCGCACCGTCCTGGACACCCCGGACGCCTTCCACCTGCCGCCCATTCCCGGCTTCGGCTACCTCAAGGTCGACACCAGCCACTACGAGCGGTTCAAGGCCTCCTACGTCTCCGGTCCCTACCAGGGCCCGGTGCGCCGCGCCGACGACGGCGAGGAAGGGCCGGCCGCGCTGCCCTACCCCGCCTACAACACCCTCGGCGGCGCTGACGGCAAGGGTGACGACGACGGCGAGCCGAAGGCCGCCCCCGCGCGGCGCACCGTCGGGCCCACGCTGCTGTCCACCGTCGTCGACCAGCTCGCCGCCGCCCGGCCCGACGCCGTGCCGCAGGTCTGGCTGCCCCCGCTCCCGGAGGCCCTGCCGCTGGACGCCGTCGGCGGGCCGCTGGAGACCGGCCCGCAGGGCATGCGGCTCGCCCGCCGCCCGGCCGAGGCGCTGCGCGTCCCACTCGGCCTGCTGGACGACCCGGCCAAGCAGTGGCAGGGCCAGTGGCTGCTCGACCTCACCGTCGCGGGCGGGCACGTCGCCGTCATCGGCGGCCCGCAGTCGGGCAAGACGACGCTGCTGCGCACCCTGATCCTCTCCCTCGCCCTCACCCACACCCCGCAGGACGTCGGCGTCTACGGGCTCGACCTCGTCGGCGGCGGCCTCCAGACGATGGCCGGGCTGCCGCACGTCGGCGGCGTCGCCGGGCGCGCCGACCGGGAGCGGGCCGCCCGCACCGTCGAAGAGGTCCGGGCCATGCTCACCGCCCGCGAGGAGCTCTTCCGCGACCACGGCATCGACTCCGTGGAGCAGCTGCGCCGCATGCGGGCCCGGGGCGAGCTGCCGCAGCTCGGCTCCACGGACGTCGTCCTCGTCATCGACGGCTTCGGCGGCCTGCGCGAGGACTTCGAGGAGCTGGACGAGGCCGTCGCCGACCTCCTCAAGCGCGGCGGCGGGTACGGCATCCACGTCGTCGCGAGCATGCTGCGCTGGAACGACGTGCGCATCGCCACCCAGTCCGCGTTCGGCACCCGCGTCGAGCTGCGGCTCAACGACCCGAGCGAGTCGAGCATCGCGCGCAAGCTCGTGGAGACCATCGGCGCCGAGGAGGCGGGCCGCGTCCTGACCACCGGCAAGCTCTTCGCCCAGTGCGCCCTGCCCCGCATCGACTCCCGGCGCACCGCCGAGGACCTGGGCGACGCCGTCGAGCAGGCCGTCCGCGCCGTGCGCGCCGCGTGGTCCGGCGAGCAGGCCCCGCCCGTGCGGGTGCTGCCCGCCCGGCTCGGCCCGGACCGGCTGCCGTCCCCGCAGCGGGAGCCGAAGCGCGTCCCCCTCGGCCTGGACCAGGCCGGGCTGGAACCCGTCCTGCTCGACCTCTTCCGGCACGACCAGCACCTCCTCGTCTTCGGCGACAGCGAGTGCGGCAAGACGAACCTGCTGCGCCTGGTCGCCCGCGGCCTCATGGACCGCTACGGCGACGACGAGCTCGTCTTCGCCGTCATGGACCCGCGGCGCGGCCTGCACAGCCTCGTCCCCGAGGAGTACCGGGGCGGCTACGCCCACAACGCGCGGCTCGCCCACGGCCTGGCCGGGGCCATCGCCACCGAGCTGGAACAGCGCATGCCGGACGACACCGTCGCCCCCGAGGTGCTCGCCGCAGGCGGTGGGTCGATCGGCGGTCCGCGCATCGTCGTCCTCGTCGACGACTACGACGTCCTCGCCACCGCCGGGCAGGCGCCGCTCGAACCGTTCCTGCCCTACCTGCCCTCCGCGCAGGACATCGGCCTGCACTTCGTCGTCACCCGGCGCGTCGGCGGCGCCTCGCGGGCCCTGTACGAGCCGTTCCTCATGACGCTCCGCGAATCGGGCACGGCCGGCCTCGTCATGACCGGCGACCGCTCCGAGGGCGCCCTCTTCCCCGGCGTCCGCGCCGCCCAGCGCCCGCCGGGGCGTGGCACCTTCGTCCGCCGGGGGGCGCCGAACCGGCTCATCCAGACCGCGCTCGCCGAGGAGCCCGACGTCACCGCATCCGGCAGGGGGACCACCGCATGACCAAGGACGTCGTCGCGCTCACCGAGCGCATGCCCGACACCTGGACGCTCCTGGCCGGGCTCCTGTCCGGCGGGCCCGACACCCGCCTGGCCACCGTCGCTGACGGCGCCGTCGTCCAGCTCACCGACGCCGACGGGCGTCCCCTGGCGTCCGTCGAGGCGCCCATGCTCGTCCAGGTGCCCGGCGAGGTGCGCCGCCTGCTCGGCCTGGACGCCGACCGGCCCGTCTGGTGGACGGAGGTGCGCGCCGCGACCACCGCCAAGGGCGGCGACCGGCTCGCCGGGACGATCGCCACCCGCCTCGTCACCCGCCTCGGCGGCGCCGTGTGGCCCCCCGCCGCGCTCGTCCCCGACGTCGGCACGCCGGTGCGGGACGTCGTCGCCGCGACTCCGGCCGCCGCTCAGCCCGCCGTGGACGTCCTGACCGACGACGTGGCCGTCGTCATCCAGGACCGCCCGGTGATCGCCATGACGGCGTGGCTGTCCGAGACGCTGCGCGCCGTCGCCGACTCCGAGCGCGCCCTCCAACTCGTCACCCCGCCCACGGCCCGACTCTCCCTCCCCACCCGCGCCGTGCTGTCCGGACTGCCCAACCGGTGGGTCGTCCAGGACCCCGGACGCGGCTACTTCGACGGCCTCTCCGGCGCCGAACTGCGCTGGGAGAACGGCTCGTTCACCGCCACCGGGAAGCTCGCCGACGGCTACGCGCCGCCCACCCCGCCCACCGGCCGCCAGCTCGGCGTCTCCGTGCGCACCCGCCACCGGGCCACCACCGACCTGCTGCTCGGCGGCGCCCTGGAGGAGGCCTGGCAGCGCCTGACCGGCACGCTCCCGGCGGGCTGGGGCACCGCCGAACCCGCCGGAGCGCCCTGGTCGCGCGAGGAGCTGAGCACCTACGTGCGGGAGCGCGCCGAACCGACCTGGCTCGTCGTCGTCGGGCAGCCCGACCGTCCCGCCATCGCCACGCTGCGCGTGTCCGTCACCGAGGGCGGCGTCGAGGAGGACATGACGCTGACCGTCGGCCACCCCGAGGGCGGCCCGGAACCGGCCGTCACCGAACTGCCCGGCCTCGCCGCCGAGCTGGCCGCCCACCACGGGCTCGTCTCCCTGCTCGCCCAGCAGCGGCACGGCCGCGCCGACCTGACCGTGCCCTGCGCCCTGGAGGGCCCGCCCGAGCCCGTCGGCTTCGCGCTCGGCCCCGGCGAGGTCCCGGAGATCGGCCTGACCGCCGCCCGCCGCGCGCCGTCGGCCGGCGAACCCGTCCAGCTCGGACCCGCCTCCCGGGCCGGGATGTACTACCCGCTGGCCGAGGTCGGCTGGGGCGGTTTCCAGGAACTCGCCCAGCACCTGCGGGCGACGGACGGGCGGGGCAAACCGGCGGAAGAGGGGGCGGGCGGGGCGAACGGCCCCGAGTCGACCGGGCCGTGAGACGGGGCGCGGGGCCGTCCGACCAGGGCCTAGGGTGTGGTTCGAAGGTAGCGTCGTCCGCCCGGAGGGCGGGGCTGGGGGCGTCTGGTGCGTGCGATCGCAAGGCGGAGGGAGGAAAGCGCAGCGGGCTGCGCTGACGACCGACAACGCCGCGAGCGTGCGTGCCAGGCGTTCCCAGCCAGACGGGACCTTCGAAACACAGCCTAGACTCCGGTCCGTACAGAACGTCGAACGCCGGCGTACAGCCAGGGACCACACCAGGGACGAGGTAGGACGGTGCCGGACTATTTCCACGGCTACTCGGTCGTCGGACTGGTCGCGGTCGTCGGCGTGCTCTTCGTGGCCGTGTCCTTCGCGGCCGGAGCACTCCTGCGGCCGGTCGTGCCGACGCGCGAGAAGATGCTCACCTACGAGTGCGGAGTCGACCCCGTCGGCGAGAACTGGGCGCACACCCAGGTCCGCTACTACGTCTACGCCTTCCTCTACGTCATCTTCGCCATCGACTCGATCTTCCTCTTCCCGTGGGCCACGGTCTTCGCGTCCCTCGGCGCGGTGACCCTGGTGGAGATGTTCCTCTTCCTCGGCCTGCTCGCCCTGGGTCTGCTCTACGCCTGGAAGAAGGGCGTCCTCACATGGACGTGACACGCACCGACCTGCCCATGCCGCGCCGGCTCGGCACCCTCGCCAAGCTCGCCCCCGAGCCCATGAAGGTCGTCCTCAACTGGGGACGCCGGTACAGCCTGTGGGTCTTCAACTTCGGGCTCGCCTGCTGCGCGATCGAGTTCATCGCCGCCTCCATGGCCCGCCACGACTTCATCCGGCTCGGCGTCATCCCGTTCGCGCCCGGCCCGCGCCAGGCCGACCTGATGGTCGTCTCCGGCACGGTCACGGACAAGATGGCCCCGGCCGTCAAGCGGCTCTACGAGCAGATGCCCGAGCCGAAGTACGTCATCTCCTTCGGGGCCTGCTCCAACTGCGGCGGCCCCTACTGGGACTCCTACGCCGTCACCAAGGGCGTCGACCAGATCATCCCCGTCGACGTCTACGTGCCCGGCTGCCCGCCCCGGCCCGAGGCGCTGCTCCAGGGCATCCTCAAGCTCCAGGAGAAGATCGCCGCCGAGTCCCTCGCGGAGCGGTACGGCACCTCCTCCCGGCCCTCCCCGGCCGCCCTGACCAGCCCGCTCGTGGCGCCCCCCGCCGCCGGCCCGGGCTCCGGGCGTGGCGCCGGTCCGGGCTCCGGTGCGGGCGGGACCGGGGACGTCGAGGAGGGCGGACGATGACCACCGCATGGCTGCCGCGTCCGGCCGAGGAGCTCTTCGGCCCCGAGGCGCGCGCCGAGGAGGCCTTCGGTCTGCTGACCGTCGACGTCCCCGCCGCCGGGTGGCTCCCCGCGCTGGAGACCGCCCGCGACTCCCTGGGCTGCACCTACTTCGACTGGCTCAGCGCCGTCGACGAGCCCGGCACCGGCTTCCTCGTCTGCGCCCACCTCGTCGCCCTGCCCGCGCCCGGCGGCGCCGAGGCCGCAGGCGGCGTCCGGCGGCTGGTGCTGCGCACCACCGTCCCGCACGACGCGCCCGCCCTGCCGTCGGCCACCGGCGTCTACCCCGGGGCCGGGTGGCACGAGCGCGAGACGCACGAGATGTTCGGCGTCGACTTCACCGGCCACCCCGGGCTGACGCCGCTGCTGCTGCCCGACACCTTCGAGGGCCACCCGCTGCGCAAGGACTTCGTGCTGGCCGCCCGCGTCGCCAAGGCGTGGCCCGGCGCGAAGGAGCCGGGGGAGTCCGCAGCCGGGCACGGCGGGCCCAAGCGCCGTCAGATGCTCCCGCCCGGCGTCCCCGACCCCAACGAGTGGGGACCGCTCAAGGGCCAGCTGCCCCCGGCCCCGGCCCGGCCCGCACGGGGCCGCGCGGCGGCGGGCGACCGTCCGCCCCGCCGTACCCGCACCGCCTCGGCGGGCTCCGCCAGCCAGCGCGCCACCACCGGCGCGGAGACGCCGACGGCCGACACCCCGGCCACCGGGACGCCCGCCACCGGGACGCCCGCCGCGCCGCGCCGGGCGCGCGCCGCCGACGTGCCGTGGCGCGAGCAGCCGCCGCAGGAGCCCGCCCCCGAGTCGCGCGGCGACGACCCCGGCCCGACCGAGCCCGGCCCCGCCGAGCCCGACCGGACCGACGCCGACCGGCGCGGGACCGGGACCGACGGAGAGGAGGGCACCCCGTAATGGACTTCCTCGACGTCGCGTGGCGGCTCGCCGCCGTCCTCCTCGCCTTCCTCACCCTCCCGCTCCTCGTGGGCCAGGCCGAGCACAAGGTCATGGCCCACATGCAGGGCCGGGTGGGCCCGATGTACGCGGGCGGCTTCCACGGCTGGGCCCAGCTCGTCGCCGACGGCGTCAAGTTCGCCCAGAAGGAGGACGTCGTCCCGACCGAGGCGGACCGGAGGATCTTCCAGCTCGCCCCGGCCGTGGCCCTCGTCCCCTACCTGCTGGTGCTCGTCGCCATCCCCGTCGCGCCCAACGGTGGGGTCGGGCAGGCCATCGACGCGGGCATCTTCTTCGTCCTCGCCGTCCTCGGCGTGGGCGTGCTCGGCCAGCTCATGGGCGGCTGGGCCTCGGCCAACAAGTACAGCCTGCTCGGCGGCCTGCGCACCGCCGCCCAGCTGATGGCCTACGAACTGCCGCTGCTCCTGTCGGCCGCCTCCGTCGCCATGGCCGCCGGAACGCTCTCCCTGCCCGGCATCCTGGACACGTGGGAGTGGTGGTGGCTGCCGTGGCAGCTGATCGGCGCCTTCGTCTTCTTCACCGCCGGGGTCGCCGAGCTGCACCGCCCGCCCTTCGACGCGCCGCTCGCCCCCGAGGAGATCATCTTCGGCCCGCTCACCGAGTACGGCGGCCTGCGCTTCGCGCTGTTCATGCTCGCCGAGTACGCGGGCATCGTCGTCGTCTCGGCGCTCACGGCCGTGCTCTTCCTCGGCGGCTGGCACGGCCCGTTCGCCGACCAGCTCGGCTGGCTGTGGATGCTGCTCAAGACCGCCGCGCTCAGTTTCCTGGTGATCTGGATGCGCGTCGCCTGGCCCCGGATGCGGGCCGACCAGATCCAGAAGTTCGCCTGGACGGTGCTGGTGCCGCTCGCGCTGCTCCAGATCGCCGTCACCGGTGTCGTGAAGGTGGTGTTCCCCTGATGGGTCTCCCCGGCTCCGGCCTGGCCAAGGGCCTCGCCGTCACCCTGAAGACGATGACCCGCCGGTCGCACACCGCGCACTACCCGGACGTGCAGCCGCACCTGCCCGCGCGCAGTCGCGGCGTCATCGGCCTCTTCGAGGAGAACTGCACGGTCTGCATGCTCTGCGCCCGCGAGTGCCCGGACTGGTGCATCTACATCGACTCGCACAAGGAGACGCTCCCCGCCACCGCTCCCGGTGGCCGGGAACGCAGCCGCAACGTGCTCGACCGGTTCGCGATCGACTTCTCGCTGTGCATGTACTGCGGGATCTGCATCGAGGTGTGTCCGTTCGACGCGCTGTTCTGGTCGCCCGAGTTCGAGTACGCCGAGACGGACATCCGTGAGCTGACCCACGAGCGCGACAAGCTGCGGGAGTGGATGTGGACGGTGCCCGAGCCGCCGCCGCTCGACCCGGCCGCCGAGGAGCCCAAGGAGCTCGGCGCCGCCCGCAAGGCGGCCGACAAGCTGGCCGCCGCCGAGGCGGCGGCTGAGGCCGCCGCGTCCGACGCGCCCCCGGCAGGGGAGTCCGGGGACGGCGACGGGGCGGGGGAGCGCGCGTGAACGCTCCCGGCTTCCTGTCCCCGACCGGCGTGGAGATCGCCTTCGTCCTCACCGGCCTCGTCACCCTCGGCGCCGCGCTCGTCGCCGTCACCACGAAACAGCTGGTGCACGCCGCGCTGTGGCTCGTCGTCGCGCTCGGCGGGATCGCGGTGGAGTACCTGCTGCTCACGGCCGAGTTCGTCGCCTGGGTGCAGGTCCTCATCTACGTCGGCTCGATCGTCGTCCTGCTGCTGTTCGGGCTGATGCTCACGCGGGCGCCCGTCGGCCGCTCGCCCGACGCGGACTCCGGCAACCGCTGGGTCGCTCTCGCCGTGGCCCTCGCCGCCGCCGCGACGCTCGTCACCGTCGTCGTGGACGCCTTCCGCACCGCCTGGATCGACCTGGACACCCCGCAGGGCTCGACGCAGGCCATCGGCGAGGCGCTGTTCCGGCACTGGGTGCTGCCCTTCGAGGCCCTCTCCCTGCTGCTGCTCGCCGCCCTCGTCGGCGCCATCGTCGTCTCCCGCCGCCGCAGCGGCCCGGACTCCCAGGACGCCCCGGACGCCGCCGCGCCGGAGGAGGAGCGCTGATGCATCTCGTCTACCCCGCCGTGCTCGCCGCCCTGCTCTTCAGCATCGGCCTGTACGGGGTCCTCGCCCGGCGCAACGCCGTCCTGGTGCTGATCTCCGTCGAGCTCATGCTCAACGCCGTCAACCTGAACCTCGTCGCCTTCGACGTGTGGCTGCGCGACACCCTGCGCGCCGGGCAGAGCCTCACCCTCTTCACCATCGCCATCGCCGCCGCCGAGATCGGCATCGGCCTCGCGATCGTGCTGCAGGTCTACCGCAACCGGGCCGGCTCCGACGTCGACGAGCTCCGCGACCTCGCCGAGCCGCCCCCCGCGCCCACCGACACCGCCGCAGACGCGGAAGCAGACGCAGACAAGGCGGAGGCCGCCGCGTGAGCACGACGACCCTCGCCGTCCTGGTCCCCCTCCTGCCCGCGCTCGGCGCCGTCGCCGGGCTCGCCGCCGGCCGTCGGGCCCCCGGCTTCGTCCGCCCCCTCGCCGTCCTGCCGACGCTGACGGCCGCCGTCCTGGCGATCGTCGTCGCCGTACGGCAGGGCGGGCGGGCCCCGCTGACCGCCGCCACCGAGCTGACGCCCACCGGTAACGCGGCCCTCCCCGTCGAGCTGGCCTTCCAGCTCGACGGCACCGCCGTGCTCGTCGCCGTGCTCGTCGGCACCGTCGCGACCTGCGTGCAGCTCTACTCCACCGGCTACCTGCGGGACGACCCCCGCTACGCCTCCTACGCCGCCCTCGTCTCCCTCTTCACCGCCGCGATGCTGCTCGTCGTCTACAGCGACGACCTCATCGTGCTGCTGGTCGGCTGGGAGATCATGGGCATCTGCTCGTACTTCCTCGTCGGGCACTACTGGGAGACGTCCGCCGCCCGCGCCGCCTCCCTCAAGGCGTTCCTCGTCACCAAGCTCGGCGACGTGCCGTTCCTCATCGGCATCCTCGCGCTCGGCTCCGAGGCGGGAACGTTCCGCATCTCCACGATCGTCACCCGGCTCACCTCCTCGCTGGCCGACTTCCAGCTCGACCACCCCACGGTGATCGCGCTGCTGCTGCTCGCGGGCGTCGCGGGGAAGTCCGCCCAGTTCCCCCTGCACACCTGGCTGCCGGACGCGATGGCCGGTCCCACGCCCGTCTCGGCGCTCATCCACGCCGCGACGATGGTCGCCGCCGGCGTGTACTTCGTGGCCCGGCTGCTCCCCGTCTTCACGGCCTCGGCCGCAGCCCTCGTCGTGCTCGCCCTGCTGGCGGCCGTGACGATGGCCGGCTCCGCGCTGGCCGCGCTCGCGCAGGACGACATCAAGCGCGTGCTCGCCTACTCCACGATCGGTCAGCTCGGCTACCTCGCCGGGGCCCTGGCCGTCGACAACCGGGGCGCGGCGATCTTCCACCTCCTCTCCCACGGCGCCTTCAAGGCGCTGCTCTTCCTGGCCGCCGGCGTGCTCATCCACGCCGCCGGTACCGGGTCGCTCACCGCGATGGCGCGGGCGGGCGGCACCGCCCGGCGCGTCCCCGACGTCTACTGGACGCTGACGATCGGCCTGCTGGCGCTCGCCGCCGTCCCGCCGTTCAGCGGCTTCTTCTCCAAGGAGGCCGTGCTCGGGGCCGCCGAGCACACGGCGCTCGACCCGGCCGTCGGCATCCCGGCCGCCGCCGGGTGGATCGTGCTCGTCGCCGGGCTGCTCACCGCCGCGCTGACCGCCGCCTACGCCACCCGGCTGTGGCTGCTGGCCTGCCGGGGCGAGGCCGCCGTCCCGCCCGCCGTCGCCCCGGCCCCCGCACCGGCCGGTGCCGCCACGGCCGCCGCCGGTGCCGCCGCCGGGCCCGGCACCGGACCCGCGCAGGCGAGCGCCGCCCGCACCGGCGGCTCCCACGCCGTCACCGCCCCGGCCGGTTCCCTGGACGCGGGCACCCCGGACACCGAGGACGCCGCCGCCCCCGAGCCCGGCGCCACGGAGGCCGTCGCCCTGGCCGCCGCCGACGACACGACCGTCCCGTCCGCCGAGGCCGCGCTCGACACCGGCCGCGACCCGGGCCCGGAGCGCGGCCACCCGCACCAGCCGCCCGTCATGACGCTCGTCCTGTGGGTGCTCGCCGTGCCCTCCCTCGCCTTCGGCCTCTTCTACGACTGGCTGCCGCACTGGCTCGGCGGCGGCAGCCTCGGCCCGACGCTCGTCACCTCCGTCCTGGCCACCGGCGCCGCCGCCGCGGGCGCCGCCGTCACCTGGGCCGCCTGGCGGCACGCCGTCACCTACGGCTCGGTCGACCCCGGGCCCGCGCTGCTCGGCCCGCTCCACCGCAGCGCCGTCGACGGCTTCCGCCTCGACGCGCTGTACCAGCGCGCGTTCGTCACCCCCGTGCAGGGCGCGGCCCGGCTCGTGCGCTTCCTGGACCGCGAGGTCATCGACGCCTACGTGCGCGGCGCCGGGACGGCCACCGGCTGGCTCGGCCGGGCCGTCCGCCTCGCCCAGACCGGCAACGTGCAGACCTACCTGAGCGCCCTGCTCGCCGCGTCCGTCGTGCTGGTCCTCGCCGTCGTCCTCGCCGGAGCGTGAGCCGTGATCACCCTCAACGACACCGTGCTGCAGTACCTCCTGGCGGCCGTCGTCACGCTGCCCCTGCTCGGCGCGGCGGCCGCCCTGCTGCCCGCCCCGCCCGGACTGCGCGGCCGCAGCCCCGAGCAGGCCGTGCTGCGGCACGGCGTGACCGTCACCGGCGTCGTCCTCGCCGCCGCCCTGGCCCTCGCCGCCGGCTTCGACTACGACCGCGCGGAGGACATCCAGGGCGGCACCGATATCTCCTGGATCCCCGCCCTCGGCATCCGGCTCCACCTCGGCGTCGACGGCATCTCGCTCCCCCTCCTCGTCCTGACCGCCCTGCTGACGTTCCTCTGCGCCCTCTACAGCTACCGGAACCCGCCGAAGGGCCCGACCCCCACGGCGTTCGTCGCCCTCCTCCTCGTCCTGGAGGCCGGCACCCTCGCCACCTTCGCCGTCCTCGACCTGGTGCTGTTCTTCCTCGCCTTCGAGATGGTGCTCGTCCCGATGTACTTCCTCATCGCCCGCTGGGGCGGCGAGGGCCGCGCCAGGGCGGCCTGGAAGTTCATCCTCTACACGCTGCTCGGTTCCGTCGTCATGCTGCTCGGGCTGCTGCTCGTCGGCCTCACGGCCGGCACGTTCGACATGGTGGCACTCGCCTCTGACAACGGCTCCGGCATCGGCCGCACCACGCAGATCATCGCCGTGCTCGCCCTCGGTATCGGCTTCGCCGTCAAGACGCCGATGTGGCCCCTGCACACCTGGCTCCCCGACGCGCACACCGCCGCGCCCACCGTCGGATCGGTCCTGCTGGCCGGCGTCATGCTGAAGATGGGCACCTACGGGCTCGTCCGCATCGTGCTGCCCGCCGCCCCGGAGGGCGCCGCCTACTTCGCCCCCTACCTGGCGGCCTTCGCCGTCGTCGGCATCCTCTACGGCTCCCTGGCCTGCCTGGCCCTCGTCCGCCGGGGCGGTGGGGGCGACCTCAAGCGGCTCATCGCCTACTCGTCCGTGGGCCACATGGGCTTCGTCCTCCTCGGCATCGCCACCCTGACCCGGACGGGCGTCAACGGCGCCCTGTTCGCCAACGTCGCCCACGGCCTCATCACCGGCCTGCTCTTCTTCCTCGTCGGCGCCCTCAAGGAACGCACCGGCTCCACCGACCTCGACGCCCTCGCCACCCAGGCGGCAGGCGGCCGGGGCGCCGGGCTCTACGGCCGCGCGCCGCGCTTCGGCGGGCTGCTCGCCTTCGGCGCCGTCGCCTCCCTCGGGCTGCCCGGCCTCGCCGGCTTCTGGGGCGAGATGCTGGCCCTCCTCGGCGCCTACCACCCCGCCGACGGGCTCAGCCGCCCCGCCTACCTGGTCTTCATGGCCCTCGGCGGCCTCGGCACCCTGCTCACCGCCGCCTACCTGCTGCTCGTCGTCCGGCGCGTCTGCATGGGCGAACGGCAGCCGGACACCGCCGCGCTCCCGGACGTCCGCGGCTACGAGTTCGCCGCCTGGACGCCGCTCGTCGTCCTCACCGTCCTGGCCGGACTGTGGCCCGCGCTCCTCCTCGGGCTCACCGACCCGGCCGTGCAGAACCTCCTGCCGGGAGTCAGCCGATGACCGAGACCGCCGCCCCCGCCCCGCCCGCCGCGTCGGCGCACCCGGGGGACGTCACCGCGCTCGCCGCGGACCTGGTGCAGTCGGTCGACTGGGTCGCGCTCGCCCCCGTCGCCGTCACCGCCGCCGTCGCCCTGCTCCTCCTCCTGGCCGACCTCTTCCTGCCCGAGCGGCGCAAGCCGCTGCTCGGCTGGGCCGCCGTCGCGGGCCTCGCCCTCGCCATGCTCTCCCTGCTGCCGCTGATCGGCGAGGACCGCTCCACGTTCTGCCTCACCACCGACGCCGCCGCGTGCAGCTACACCGCCGACGGCTTCGCGCTGGCGATCCAGCTCCTCGTCCTCGGCGGCGCGCTGCTCACCGCCCTGCTCTCCGTGACGACCGTCGCCGACAGCAAGCTTCCGCCCGGCGAGTACTGGTTCCTGCTGCTCGCCTCGGTCGCGGGCGCCGCGCTGCTGCCCGCCGCCCGCGACCTGGCCACGCTCGTCGTCGCCCTCGAAGTCGCCTCGCTGCCCGTCTTCGCGCTGATCGCCCTGCGCCGCGAGGACCGGAAGGCGTCCGAGGCCGCGCTGAAGTTCTTCCTGTCCTCCGTCACGGCCACCGCCGTCAGCCTGCTCGGCATCAGCTTCGTCTACGCCGCCACCGGCAGCCTCCACCTGCGGACCGTCGCCCAGAGCCTGACCGACGTCGACCCCCGGCTCACCGTGCTCGTCCCCGCCGGAATCGTCCTGACCCTCGTCGGCTTCGCCTTCAAGACGGCCGCCGTGCCCTACCACTTCTGGGTGCCGGAGACCTACGTCGGCGCGCCCGTGCCCGTCGCCGCCTACCTGTCCGTCATCGGCAAGGCCGCCGGGTTCTCCGGTCTCATCCTCGTCACCCTCTACGCCTTCCCCGCCTACGCCAGCACCTGGGGCCCGGTCGTCGGCGTGCTGGCCGCACTCACCATGACCGTCGGCAACGTGGGCGCGCTGCGGCAGCGCCCCGACGCCCCGCACAGCGCGGTACGGCTGCTGGCCTGGTCGTCCGTCGCCCAGGCCGGCTACCTCCTGGTGCCCATCGCCTCGGCCGCCTACAGCGACGACCCCGGGCGGGCCGTGGGCGCCACCGTCGCCTACGCCCTCATGTACGCCGTCGTGAACCTCGGCGCCTTCGCCGTCGTCCTGCGCCTGCACCGCGCCCCGCGCGCGGGCGGGCGGCCCGGCACGGACGGCGGCACCCGCGTGGCCGACTTCCGCGGCCTCTACGCCGCCCACCCGGCGACCGCCCTCGCCCTCGCGTTCTTCCTGCTCTGCCTGGCCGGGCTGCCGCCGGGCGTCATCGGCCTGTTCGCCAAGGTCAGCGTCTTCGCGGCGGCCGTCGACGCCGGGCTGGGCCAGCTCGCCGTCGTCATGGCCGTCAACGTCGTCATCGGCCTCGTCTACTACCTCCGCTGGACGGCCCTCCTGTTCCGCGCCCCCGTGGGCACCCCCGCCCGGATCAGCCTCCCGGCACCCATCGGCGTCGCCCTGGCGGTGACCGCCGTCGCGGGCGTCGTCCTCTCCGGTGCGCCGCAGCTCGTCCTGCGCTTCGTCTCCGGCTCCCTCCTGTAACCCGCCGGATCGGTTCAGCACCCCGCCCACCGGCGGGAACCCGTGGACGGCGCCTCGCGTTGTCCCCTCCGGGAGGTTCCACTGGAAGGTGGACGGACCACCGGAGCGAGGCGCTCCCCTGCTGCACCACCTGGAGGGCGTACCGTGCACCGCCGCAACAACGGCCTGAGGACCGCCCTGCTGCTGGGGTCGCTGTCCGCGCTGATCGTCGTCGTCGGCGGCTTCTTCGGCCGCACCGGCCTGCTCGTCGCCGTCCTCGTGGCGCTCGGCACGAACGCCTACGCCTACTGGAACAGCGACCGGCTCGCCCTGCGGGCCATGCGCGCCCGCCCCGTCAGCGAGTTCCAGGCGCCCCAGCTCTACCGCATCGTCCGCGAGCTCTCCACCGCCGCGCGTCGGCCCATGCCCCGGCTGTACGTCTCACCCACCCAGGCCCCCAACGCGTTCGCCACCGGACGCACCCCGCGCAACGCCGCCGTCTGCTGCACCGAGGGCATCCTGAGCCTCCTCGACGAACGCGAGCTGCGCGGCGTCCTCGCGCACGAGCTGAGCCACGTCCACAACCGGGACATCCTCATCGCCTCCGTCGCCGGGGCGCTGGCCTCCGTCGTCGTCTTCCTGGCCAACTTCGCCTGGCTCATCCCCTTCGGCCGCACCGACGACGACGAGGGCCCCGGCCTCGTCGGCATGCTGATGCTCATGATCCTCGGGCCCCTCGCCGCCTCCGTGATCCGCCTCGCCGTCAGCCGCTCCCGCGAGTTCGAGGCCGACGCCGACGGGGCGCAGCTCACCGGTGACCCGCTGGCCCTCGCCTCCGCCCTGCGCAAGCTCGACGCGGGCACCAAGCGGCTGCCGCTGCCCCCCGAGCCCCGGCTGGAGACGTCCAGCCACCTCATGATCGCCAACCCGTTCCGGCCCGGTGAGGGGCTCTCCCGGCTCTTCTCCACGCACCCCCCGATGGACGAACGCATCGCACGGCTCGAACGCATGGCAGGCTGGACGCCGTGAAGACGATTCTGAACGTCATCTGGCTGGTGCTCGTCGGCTTCTGGCTCTTCCTGGGCTACCTCGCGGCGGGCGTGCTCCTGTGCATCACCGTCATCGGCATCCCCTTCGGCATCGCGTCCTTCCGTATCGGCGTCTACGCGCTCTGGCCCTTCGGCTACTCCGTGGTCGAACGG